>CAYWRH010000108.1:0-14760 GCA_964460435.1 uncultured Desulfatiglans sp. | reverse complement strand
CTTTTGCCAATTTCATATATGTTAATATTTGGGCTTAATGCACAGGGAGGATTCTATCTACACTTTTTAATTCAACTATTAAATTATCATCCACGAGTACATCCGCCCTGTATCCGCAGTCCAATTTTATACCCTTATATTCCACAGGTAACCCATGCTGCAATTTGAAATTTATCCCTTTTAGTTTTAATTCATGTGCAAGACATTGTTCATATGCTGATTCAAGAAGTCCGGGGCATAAAGCCCTGTGGACTTCAATTGCTGCCTGTATTACCGGCTCTGTAATCTCTTCATATTTCACTCCGTGCTCTCCGTGTCCTCCGTGGTTTACTTTCTTTTCTGAATCCTCCAGAAACCGATTTAATCGTTGAAATTATATAATCTGATACCCAGCATCACCCTTGACTCCTCATCATGCCGCTGCATGCCAAGCCTTATTCCCCAGCACTTTGAACTATAATCGATCCAGTAGCTTTGCTCTACATTGTAGCCTTCTTCTATGTCACGCCTGAGGTTGCTGCCTACGCTAAAACCATTCGCAATATTTACGCTGACATAATAACCTAACCCCTTGTTCCCTGTATCATTGTACACATAGTCAAGCCTGTAGATATCCTTAAGCCTGTTTTTCCTTTCTATATCAAGCTTGATGGCTATATCCGCATAAGTAAAATCATCCTTGTAGTGATCCCACTCTGTCTCCGCATTCATGCTGATCATTGAGTATGGCATGATCCTGAGCTCTGCCCTTAAGGGCTCAAAGGGTTTCTCCTTCTCTCCGGGGGGTATATCCCTCCTTGATTCATTGATGTCATAACCCTGTATTAAACTGAATGTGCCCAACTGTGAGTATGTAATATTGCCCTTTTCATCTATTCTTTTTGCATCAAGGGAGTTTTCTATTGAGAGGTATACCCTGTTTGCGCTGCCATCCTCATCCATTGCCTCAAACCATGGTGAGAAACTATCTCCATCCCTGTGGCTCCTGTATTCATAGGTAAGCCCCGGCACGATCTTATGCTTGATCTTTTTAATGTCGCCTGAGTCAACATCAAAGACCCTCTCAAGAAGGGTGGAGAGCCTTGCAATACCATAGTACATATCACGGGAGAGATTGTCTGTATTGCTAAATGTATCATTATCAAACCACTGCATGTCACGTGCATACCCTGCTCTTGTTTCAAACTGCATATATTTTCCGGCCAAAACAGGGTAAATAACATTTGGAGATAGCAAGAGGCTATGCCCCTTCACGCCAAATTCCCGCCATATATAGTCATAATCACTTTCAAAAGAGAATGCGAATGACAGGTCATGGATAAACTGCGGAAGCATATTGTAATAGAGCCCTGCCAGAGGCTCAGGGGTGGTGTCATTTATGAATCCTTCGGGCCTCTGATAGAATGAGGATGAGGCCTGCATGCTGTGATTCTCTAAATCCCTTTCAAGTCTCAATGTGGATCTCCTGAATGGAGAGGTCATCTCGTCGACAGGGCGACTGAACTCCGATTCATAGTCAGGTCTGGCATTAAAGCCTGTTAAACCTCCCTCAAACTCCTTTATGTAATCCTGGTCACTTACAACATCCGCATCAAGGCGAGCAGAAATGCCCATTGGCAAATGCTGATCCGTTCTTCCGCGAAACCAGTAACGGCCACTGTTTGTTCGCTGGTAAGGGCTCAACTCAAGCTGATCAGGGTCATTCATATCCTTTTTATCTCTTTTGTCCGAGAGGATATCAATATTAAATGAACCCTTTGAATCCTTCCCTGTGACATAACGAAATTCCAGCCCCTGCATTAATCCCCTCTCTGTCATATATCTTTCATAAAAGGTCATATCAGCGCTGTCCGAAATGGCCCAGAAAAAGGGCATCTCAAACTCTGCGCCGTTACGGCCCGAATACCCTGCGGATGGTATCAGAAGACCCGTTGCCCTTTTTATTTTTGCCGGAAAAAGCAGGTAAGGCACATATACAAGGGGTATATCCTTAACCCTGAATGTGCCATTATTGAGCCGGCCATAACCTTCTACTGTCAAATTTATCTCAGAGCCTGTGATGCTCCACTCAGGTTTATCGCCGTCACATGTGGTGATTTTAAAATCCCTTATAAGATAGCTGTCGTCCCCGAATTTTTCTATCCTGCCGCCCCTGATATGAAAATTATTATCTTTAATGAAGATGCCCGCATCATTGACAATGCCGGTTTTACTTTTAAAATTAAATGTCCCGCTCTCACCGGTAAGGGTATCCTCTTTTGTCTTGAGCATGATGCCGCCGGTAACCACAGCCATGCTGCTCTTGCGATTGTACTCGGCCTTCTGGGCAGATAGAGTAATAACGCCTGAGCTCAAGACCACATCTCCTGTTGCTATAAATAAATCTTCCCTGGGTCTGTATTCATAGCTGACTGACTCAAGGGAGACATCTGCCTCCGGGTCTATAACAAACCGCTCCCTCAGGCTATCCCTGGCGCTGAGTGTGCCGCTGATAAAAACAAGAATAAAGATGATAGATATTTTATTTATTATAGAAATGGCTCTGCTCCATGTCTGGCATCAGTATCTCTTTATACCCCGTCCGGTCTGTATCTTACAGGGTCAATCACTGTGAGCGCCTCGCCAACTGTAAAAAGCGACCCTGTGATAAGGATCATGTCATCAGGCCCTGTCATTGCTTTTGCCTTTTCTATAGCCGCCTTCAACCCCTCTATCATTTCCGCCCTTTTGCTATAGGCTGAAACAACTCTGTGCAGCTCTTCAGGCTTTGCAGCACGGTAGTATTCAGGCGCAGAGCAGATGATATGATCGGATAATGGCGCTATCTCCTTCACTATGGTGTGAATATCCTTGTCCTTCATGATGCCTAAAACAACGATAAGCCTTTTAAAGGTAAAATCCTTTTTGATTGTCTCTGCAAGCACCTTTGCTGCGCCGGGGTTATGTGCTCCATCTACAACCACAAGGGGCCTTTCAGAGATGGTCTGCACCCTGCCCATCCAGGTTGTCTCTTCAATGCCCTTTTTTATCGTATCCTCATTTAGCTTCACACCCTTTTTTTCCAAGAGTTCAACTATCCCAAGTGAAAGGGTCGCATTCCTGTGCTGAAAAGGCCCTTTAAGTGTAAGATTGATATCCCTTATTTTTCTGTTCAGCCCGTAATAATTAAATTTTCTTCCGATGCTTCTGTATCTTACATCACGCCCCACCTCAAAGTATGGGGCGCCCCGCTCCTCACTTGTCTTTCTGAATACCTCCTTAACCACCGGCTGGGTTGCGGCAGCGATAATGTTTACACCCCTTTTAATAATCCCGGCCTTTTCACCTGCTATCTCTTTAAGGGTGTTACCCAGGAATGACTGGTGCTCAAGCGAGATATTTGTAATGGCTGCGACAAGCGGCCTGATAATGTTGGTTGCATCAAGCCTTCCGCCCATGCCCACCTCCATGATGGCAAAATCAACCTTTTCACGCGCAAAGTAGGCGAGCGCCATTGCGGTTGCAAACTCAAAATAGGTGGGTGGTTCAGTCGGGTCGATAACACCCTTTATCTCTTCAGTCAGTTCAGCAACCTGCTTTTTCAATATCTCTTTGCGGTTGATCCTGAAACGTTCTGTAAAGCTTACCAGATGGGGAGAAGAGTAGAACCCCACCCTGAAACCTGCCCTTATGAGCACAGACTCCACCATTGCAGATACAGAGCCCTTGCCGTTTGTCCCTGCAATATGGATATACTTCTGACCCTTATGGGGATCGCCAAGTTTCTTAAGTATGTTTGATGTCTTTGAAAGCCCGAATTTTACACCGTACTTCTGAAGACCGTACAGATATTCCAATGCCTGTTTGTATGTCATGATGTTAAACCCTTTTTTGAACCAATAAATAATTCTAATACGACCCCTTATCTCAAAAAACCCGGATATCCTTATATTCGAGTTAATGTTGTATGAGCCAGGTGCAGCAATTTCCTGCCTACGCCACTAAAGAGCACCTCAACCTTGTTGGTATCCACAAACCTTGCAATTACACCCTTTCCAAATGCAGGGTGTTTTACCCTGTCCCCTGGCCTTAACCCGCCCTGCCCAAAGCCTGCAACATTTGTCTTTACAGGGTCAGGTATTTTATAACTCTTTTCATTTCCTCCACTCCATATGCCATTGAATGATGCCCATGAATTATTTTTTGACCTGTGAGTAAAAATGCCATCAGGTATCTCCCTTATAAAGGTGGATAACCCCATCCTTATGCCTGTTTCAGCAAGCTGCCAGGGAGGAAGTGACTCTGACCCCGGATAACACATAATAAGTCTGTCCTTTGCCCTTGTTGTGGCAACATACATCAATCGACGCTCTTCTTCAATGGATTCTTCACTCAGGTGCGCCTTTGCCGACGGGAAATAACCGTCCATTACCCATATGATAAACACAACCCGCCACTCCAGCCCTTTGGCAGAATGGACAGTGGAGAGGGTAACAATATCATCCTCATTGCCTGATGCACCAGGGGCTATATCCGCACTGCTTGAAGGCGGATCAAGCACAAGTTCATCAAGAAAGGAGCTTAGGCTTTTAAAGCGTTCTGCCATGACCATAAGCTGCTGAAGGTCTTTTTCACGCTTGGGATAATTGTCATAATTTTCTCTTAATATGGGGTCATAGTATGCATAGGCCAGCTCCAATGCCTTTGATGGCTTTATATCCTTTTCGGATAACTCTTTAAGCAGCCCTGCAAGGGCCTTTAGACCCTCATCCCTTTTCCCTAAATTGGGCCATTTTTCAAGATCAACTGATTCAGCAGGCTGGCTCTTTATCCAGTCTATAATAGTCTGGCTCTTTTTCTGCCCTATATTTTTTACAAGCCTCAAGATCCTGCCCCAGCTTATGATATCATTCCTGTTAACCACTACCCTGAGGTGCGTCAGGAGATCCTTTATATGTGAGGATTCCAGAAACTTGAATCCGCCATATTTTACATAGGGTATACCCTCCCGTGCCAGTTCAAGCTCAAGCTCAAAGGAGTGATGCGCTGCCCTGAAAAGCACTGCCATATCCTTGTAGCTCAATCCCTGAGACCTGAAATTTTTAATGGAGGAGGCTATGTACATGGCCTGTTCAGGGTCAGACCTTACATCTATCACCTCCGGTTTTTCTCCCCCTTCTCTATTTGTGAACAGGCACTTGGTGAACTTTTCTATTGCCCTGTCCATGATGGCGTTTGTCAGCTTCAGTATAGGCTGGGTTGACCTGTAGTTCTGCTCAAGTTTTATGGTTTTTACCTGCGGGAATATCTTCTGGAACTCAAACATGTTCTTATAATTTGCGCCCCTGAAGGAATAAATGGCCTGGGAGTCATCACCCACCACCATGACATTCTGGTGTGTTTCTCCCAGCCACTTTACAATATCGGCCTGTATGCCGTTTGTATCCTGGTACTCATCAACCATTATATACCTGTATCGCCTGGCCAGAAGCCCCCTTATGGTTTCGTTTTCTGAGAGTAATCGTCTGAACATCAGCAGAAGGTCATCATAGTCCATCATCTGGTTTTCTTTTTTATATCTGACGTAATGCTCCCCTATTGTGGTGATAACACCGGCATGTTCCAGAAACTGGCTGTATTCGTCTGTCATGAGCCATTCTACAGGCTTTTCAAGGTTGGCGGCCTTGCTTATGATAGAGACAATGGTGCCCTTTTTGGGGAATCTAGCTGCATTTTCATCTGTATCTATTTCACTGACAAGCTCCTTTACAATCTCTTCCATATCCTGCCTGTCAAGGATAGTAAAGGATGGATCAAAACCCAGCAGATGGGCATTGCTTCGCAGCGCCCTGTGGGCAAGGGAGTGAAATGTGCCCCCTGCCACATTCCTGCACCTTTCATCAGCAAGGTGTGCTGCCCTTTCAAGCATCTCGCCCGCTGCCTTTCTTGTAAAGGTTAATAGCAGGATATTCTCAGGAGGTATGCCCGATTCTACAAGCCTTGCCACACGGTATATAAGCGTGCGTGTCTTCCCGCTTCCAGCCCCTGCAATAACCTGCACAGGGCCGTCAAGGGTCATTACCGCTTCTAATTGAGCGGGATTCAGGACCTCTTCATATCTGATAATGCTACTCAAAGTGTTTTATTCCCCTTATTAAAAGATCACAGCTCAGATAATAGCGCCTACAAGAATGGCCAGGGCAGCTGCCGAAAGCAATAAGAGAATAAATACGGGCAGTAATATTGAAAAAACCGCCCTTCCGCTGCTTGTCTCATGCATTTCCTTTATGCCTTTTATTATGATGACAAGACTCAAGACAAAGGCAACAAAATCTCCGGCATAGGGAAAGAAGCTGAAAACCGATGCAGCATTGGAATAGAGTATTACCTTCATTGTGCTGTCAAACCGCTTTGAAGCGCCCCCAGTTATTTTCAGGCTTATATGGATGAAAGCTGATACCACCAGTGCATTTATAAATACGATGAGCGGGGAAAGGATAATGAGCCCCATAAAGATATTATTTATAGATGCCCCCTGAAAAGCCTTTGTTACCATTGTGAACCACTGGGACTGAAAATAAAACTCCCAGAAAAGTCTGAACATAGTACCGATAGAACCTGTCAAAATCCCGAAAATGATAGCCTCATCAAGGCGTGGACTATCTTTTACATTTCTGAAAAATTGTGTCGGGGAAAATAAGACCCCTGTAAACACCCTGTAGAGAGAGGCAAAGTAGCCGTAATCTTCCTGAATTGGAGAGGCATGTTCATCAACCGGTTCAGCCTTTACTTCTGTTATCTTATCGGGTAATGGAGGAGGTGTTTCCTGCTGCACTGGCGCCTCTGTCAGCTTCTCTGTTGAAACAGGTTCCTCCTCAGGCATTACAGGTATCTCAAAGGTCTTGCTGCACCTGGGGCATCTGGCATGTTTAATACCGGGAGGTATTTTTTCACTGGGCACCTCTTTTGAAAAATTGCAGTTGGGGCATGTAATATTAATTATCATTTTTCCTCTTTTCATATGAAAGACGGCTTAGTTCCTTTTTCTGTGACCATCTTTTTATCCTGCCAAGCATACCGGTTGCAGGTATCCTTTTCAGGTTTTCGCTTCTCATCTCAAGGCCTTCCTTTGTGCCTAGGGCGGTTTTCAGGCATGAAAGCCTTTCAGGGCAAACAAGGCAACCTGAGGGCACAGCCCTTAACCCCTCTTTCCCATAGGGGAAAACCTTATCTAAAATTCCATAGCACTCTTTTTTTTCCATCTTCTTTTTCCTTCAGGCCTTATACAACATCGGGAATAATAGTTAAAGAGTAAACTCATTGACTTAATGCCCGCTAATCAATATATATGGCCAATGGAAAAATATACGAGATTATACCTTGCGCGGCATGGCCAGATAAAGGGTTTTGAGAGGATGACAGCCAACGGCCATACTGATATCGATATCACTGAAACCGGCGTTATCCAGATGCAGACACTGGCCGAAAGGTTAAGGCTGGTTGAGCTTCACGCCATTTATGCAACAGGTCTTATAAGGACAGAAAAGGGGGCAAGGATAATCGCTCAATACCACAGCGTGCCGATCAAAACAAAACCCGATTTAAGGGAGATTTTTTTCGGTGACTGGGATGGCATGCCCCTTGAGGAGATAGAGAGGAGTTACCCCGGTGAACTTGATAAACGATATGCGGATATTGCCGAATACAGGCCCCCCAATGGCGAAAACATGGCCGATGTATCAAAAAGGGTGCTCGGTTGCCTGAAGGAGATATTAAGAGAAGAGGCAGGCAATAACATACTTATTGTTGCGCACGGCGGGGTAAACAGGCTTATCATCTGCGATGCCCTTGGCTTGCCTGTCAAGAGCCTCTTTAATATACAGCAGGACTATGGCTGCCTTAATATAATTGACTATTATCCTGAAAACAGACTCGTTAGGCTTATGAATGGGTGATAAAAACAGGCACAGGCGCAAGGCCCGGGGCTGAAGGGTGAAGGCTGAGACCTGAAACCTGAAACTTGAATGATGAAAGATTAAGAGAGAAACAGGGGCAACATACCTTTAATGATAGACCAGATATCAACCATATCCCTTTTTAACGGTCTTCCATCTGACCAGTTAGAATCATTATCCATGATAACTACAGAAAAATTCTACCGGAAGGGAGAGCATATTTTTTCGGAAAATGAGCCGGCAATCGGGTTATATGCGGTAGCTTCAGGCAGGGTAAAGATATTCAAGCTCTCAGTTGATGGCAGGGAGCAGATACTCCACATATTCGGGACAGGCGAGGTTTTTGGAGAGGTGCCTGTATTTGCCGGCAAGAGATTCCCTGCAAGCGCAGATGCGATGGATGAAAGCCGGGTGCTCTTTTTTGAGAGGGAGGCGCTCATACGCCTTATTCAAAAAAACCCCTCCATTGCCCTGAACATGCTGGCTGTTCTGTCCATACGCCTTAGGCGTTTTACATCCCTGATAGATGACCTCTCTTTAAAGGAGGTGCCAGGCCGCCTTGCCAAACACCTCCTGTATATGAAAAAGGAGCATGGCAGCTCTGATATTGATCTTGGCATAACAAAAGGTCAGCTTGCAAGCCTGCTTGGCACCATACCTGAAACCCTCTCCCGCATCCTCACAAAGATGGCAGATCAGGGCCTTATAGAGACTGATGGCCGCAGGATCAGGATAATCGAGGCAGAGGGGATAGAGGCGCTTGCAGAGGGTATAAGGAAATTATAAACCTATATAAATGCCTTTAAAATATGTTGGTCTTTTATCTAAATGACAATATTTTGACATATTTCCCAAAAATTTATTAAATTAAAACTTTTCTTTACCCCTGTTCTTTATTTATTCATGCATTATTACTGCCTTTAGACCAGATATTATAATTCATACTGATCTGGCATAAATATTGAATATTAGACTTTGTTAACTGTTTTGCCCTGGTTGAGGGTATTATTACCCATGATTAAATAAGCATTTATTTCAACCGGTTAACTATTTTAAAAGCATCTTGGGGGAGGAGTAATTGTTCTGGAAGAATATCAAGTTACGCAACAAGCTTTTTCTGGGGTTCAGCATAGTTCTGGCCCTTCTTTTAATCGTCGGCATCCTCGCATATAACAGCATAGGACTCATCACGAAAAAGTCACAGGATGCCATCCTTAACAATCAGACAGAGGCCATCTTTGCGCAGGGGGAGATTGAACTGCTTGACCTCATTAACAGTATAAACCTGTTATGGGTAGACCCAAATACTGCGAAGATGGAAAAGGGTGCAAATAACGGCGGTTCAGCCCTTGGGAAATGGCTTACTGGTGATGAAAGAAAAAGGATAGAGGCGCTTTACCCTGACCTGAAAGAAAGCATTGCCGGGCTGGAAAAGGCCTACACAGAGTTATATGTCTCCATTGGAGAGATAAACAGCATACTTGCAAAATCAGCTACAAAGGATGAGGGGCTTTCTGCTGCGAGGGATTATTATCTCAATAAGACAATGGCTGAATTCACCCGGATCAGGGAGATACTAAAAGGTATCCGTGGATCATTAAGAAAATCCTTAGGCGGTGAGGATATTGCAAACAGCGTGCAGAACACACGCCGTATTGTGGCGCTCATATCTATATTTGCCATTGCAGTTGGTTTTTTATTGTCAGTAATTACTGCTGCCACGATATCAAGGCCCCTTTCAATGGCAACACACTTTGCAGATCAGATCGCCAAAGGCGATTTTACAAAAAGGCTCCCTATAACGCAGAAGGATGAAATAGGGCTTTTATCGAATGCCCTTAATGACCTTGTTATCAGTATCGGGAGGATGTTCAGGGAGATCAATAACGGCTCAATTACCCTGAATGCATCATGTGAAAGGCTGAGCGCTATTTCAGAACTCTTGAAAACAGGCGCAGAACAGACATCCATAAGGGCAAGCACAGTGGCAGCGGCAGGAGAGCTGATGAGCAGTAACATGAGCATGGTTACCACTGAGAGCGAACAGACCGCAAACAATGTGAATATGGTTGCGGCAGCCGCTGAAGAGATGAGCGCAACCATTACCGAGATTGCCCAGAATACTGAAAAGGCGCGCACTATAACCGATAACGCCGTTGCCCGGACAAGGGATACCTCTATCAGGGTAGACAAGCTTGGCGAGGCGGCAGAGAGTATAAACAAGGTGACTGAGGCAATAAACGACATCTCGGATCAGACCAACCTTCTCGCCCTTAATGCCACCATAGAGGCGGCCAGGGCAGGCGAGGCAGGCAGGGGCTTTGCGGTTGTCGCAAATGAGATCAAGGAACTCGCAAAACAGACCGCCCTTGCAACAAAGGAGATAAAGGAAAAGGTTGAAAGCATTCAGTCCTCCACAAAGGAGACAATCGAGAGGATAAAAGAGATATCTGATATAAATACCGAGGTGAGTGAGATAGTGACCGCCATAGCCAATGCGGTTGAAGAGCAGTCTGTCACCACACAGGAGATCGCAAAGAATATAGCCCAGGCGTCAGAGGGCATAAGGAATGTTAATGACAATGTGTCACAGAGCTATATAGTGGCAAACGATATATCCGGTGAAATCGCCGGGGTTAACCAGTCTGCCGAAGAGATGAAGGCATCAAGTTCCCAGGTGAATATAAGCTCACTTGATCTCCAGAAGGTGGTAAAGAGGCTTTCAGGCATTATGGCAAGGTTCAACCTTCAGCCTGCAAGGTTTGATATAGGCAAGGTTAAGGTTGCGCACCTTGCCTGGAGAACAAAGTTTGAGGCACTGCTTAAAGGCAAGGATACATTAACATCAGAGGAGCTCAGAAACCCGCAAGCATGTGAGTTTGGGAAATGGTATTTTGGAACTGAAGGGCAGAAATTAAGGGATATATCCCTCTTCAAGGAGCTGGGCGCCCATCATTCAAGGATTCACAGCCTTGCAGAGGAGCTTATAGAGCTCAATAAAAAGGGCGATGAAAAGAGATTCAGGGAGGTCATGCTGGAATTTGAGGCAACACGGGGCAGGTTCTTTGAGACCATGAATGACCTTTATCTGGTGTAGAGAGAAGAGGCAGTAGATTTATTAGCTTTATTCATCAGATATACTTGTAGACAAAATTCATTGCTATTTTCAATTAATACAAAACCCCCTTTCAAGAATACAGTATCTTGATAAGGGGGTTTTTGATTTGTAGACAAGGCCCGTTTTCCCAAAGGTATTCCGGAGCGCCTTGTTTCTATCTCTTCATAATAAAAAAGATAGAAATAAAAAACTGGCTGAAGAGGCATTCACCCCTCCAGCCAGCTTTGATTCAAGTTTATGGTCTTTCTATTAACTAAAAGACTATAAAACCATGTTAGAAAAACACCTTTGCGCCAAGATAGAAACGGCGGCCATTAACATCGCTGAGAGAGTAGCTAAAAGAACCACCTGTCATACCATTTTCACCTTCGTTTAACTTGGTATAATCAACACCATAAAGCGGCGGCTTCTTGTTAAATATATTCTCACAGCCAAAACGTATTCTGACATTATCCATCAACTGGTAGCTGCCTGTAAGGTCAAACATGTTATATGATGGGAAACCTGTTGTGGTCCCAGTAACCTGTTTTACCCTGGAGGTATACTGCCACCTGATCGATGCCTCTATATCTTTCCAGGCATAGCCAACAGTGGTCAAAGCGCGGTATTCAATGCTGTTTCCGTTCAGACCGTTTTCTGATGGTCCAAAGGTGCCCGCATAATCTATAAGAGGATCGGCAGAAAGCTCAGCCGATTTCATACTAATAAGATAATTGAACAGTGATGTTACTGTTACATGACCCGGGCCTGCATCCATGCCCCAGTTTACCTGTAAATCTATACCAGAGGTCTCAAATCGACCATTGTTATAAAAAGTCCTGTAAATGGTTTGTGTAGCGCCACTAACACCGCGAATAAAACCGGCACAATAAGGAGAATTTGGATTATAGTCCGGATTAAATGCGGGATCAACGCACTGGCGCATAACCACATCTGTCGTTTGCTCACCTATTGCGTCTTTAACCTTGATCATGTAATAGTCGACTGAAATCCTCCAGTCCATAAGGGCTGGTATATCGTCGATAAAAGAATCAAGAACAAAACCAAATGTCCATGTATCAGCTTTTTCAGGATCAAGATCCGGGTTACCAGTTGTTACAGGCCACATGAAAGCATAACCACCAACAGCATTCCCTGACCAATCTGAATCTGTAATAAGGCTGCCATCATCAGCAACATTATCATTATTCGCATCAGGACCATGGAGGTTATCTATGTCAGTCTGATTGTTTAATGTTTGAGCAGCTAAAACACGCCAGTCAGCGCCATAATATTGCACATCAGCATTTGCCTCTGCCTTTTCCATTAACTGACCACAAAGTGAAAGGGTTTGCGCCCAGTTTGGATTGGCTAGAGGATCAGCTGAGTAGGATCGCCCATTACGCATTGAGCAGATATCACCATAATTAGAGCCTCCAAAGGTATTTTCAGGGGCCAGATATAGTTCTGCAATATTTGGCGCACGTTCTGCACGGGAGTAGCCGCCGCGGAAACGCAGGAAATCAACGGTCTTCCAGTCCAGCATTGCCTTGTATGTATAGCTTACCCCGGTTGTATCATAGTCTGAACGGCGTCCGCCCAGAGAAAGGTCTACCTGTTTCATAAAGGGCAGGTCCTTTAACAGTGGTACAAGAAGTTCTGCATATCCCTCTTTGGCTTCAATAGAGCCATAAGAATCCGCAGATGGGTAAAGACCCAGGATCTGATCGTTAAAAGATGTGCCAGCACTATTAACTGTATCGCTGAGGAAGTAGTAATTGTTTTCACGATAGCTTACACCAAGTGCGCCGCGCATCTCGCCGCCAGGCAGGTCCATGATACGTCCTTGAGAGTTCGCTTCATAAATATTCTGTTCCATCAGCATCTTTGACTTTACTTCGGCCTTTACAGCAGTCCAGCAGTCCGGTGTAACAGATGCCCAGTCAAATGGGTTCAAACCGCTGGTGCATGTAGCCTCAACAGTGCCAAAACCAGGAGACCCCGGATACTGGTTACCCTTGATAACTGCTCCCCTGCCGAATTCAGGCAGTTCCATAATTGTCCTGGTACGTTCAAGTGAGAGAAAGCCCTTCATCTGTGTAGTGGATTCTGCCTCACCATGAGACATAAACGCCTCCCATGTCCAGCCAATGCTGGGTATCTCACCCTCGAGACCTGTGGTCATATTAAATGTAAAAGTATCAGTAAGACCAACACGGTTAAATGGTAAAAGCGCATATATATCAATTGGCGCATTCGGATTGGGCCTTGAATCAGTTATTGCTAGAATTGCAGCGGGAATAGATTCACGATGGGTATTAGGATCAACCTGAACACCCCATCCTGTTGTGATTATGCCAGGTTCCTGTACTGTCTCTGCATGCACCTTGCTGAAATAGGCCATGCCAAATACACCTACATATTCATTGATCTTGTAGTTACCCTGGGTAAACATATTGAAGCGGTCCATAGGGTATATCAAGTAGGAATTGACATTGTTCATGCCAATATTCCCACTGGCCAGTTCTTTGATTACATAACCGTCAATAAGTCCGGCTGCTCTAGCGGCTGGAACACCAGCCCTGTCCTGGTCATTAAAGCCAGAAAATATTGAATCACTTACAGGGTCATAATAAAAGGTTGAGCCCCAAGGAAGTCCAGTAAAATTAACCCCATTCCCCATGGCTGAATTTATAGCAGCCGCAGTCGGGAAATTAAAGGCTTCAAAGTCATATCCGGTACCATATCCTGTATAGGGGGGGAAGAACATGGTCCCGCCAATTCTCGGGTTGCGCCAGTTTTTCCTGAACCATGAACGGTCCCTCATCATTGCCTCGTCTCGATCGTTATAGGAAAATGCCATCATGACATTACCGCGGTCATCAGCGATATTTGAGCCCATGATACCGGAAACCTGATATTCAAAGTTATCCCATTCCTGGGTTATACCTGCCTGGCTATCAATCTCAAAACCTTCAAATGTGTCTTTCATGATGAAGTTAAGAACACCTGCCATAGCATCAGCGCCATATGTTGAAGAGGCGCCGCCTGATATTGCCTCAACATACTCAATAGCCGCTGTAGGTATTGTGTTGATGTCAAGAACGCCTGTTGCGTTTGACGGTGTGCCGCGGCGGCCATTGATAAGGACCATTGTGCGGTTTGCGCCAATACCACGCAGGGCAACAGTGGCCTCGCCAGGCGTGTTTCTTGCTGTTGGCTGAATATCCTGCCCGCCTATCTGCGGGATGTCTATAGTTGGCGTGAACTGTGGCAGCTTGTTAAGCTGTGTCTCAATAGCCGATGTGGCTGACTGATCAAAAAGTTTTTCGTCAACGGTTACGATCGGGGATACTGATTCATTATTGTTACGTGCAATACGTGAACCTGTAACAACGATCTCTTCCAGGGAGAACTCCTCCGGTTCCCCTGCTGCCTTTTCCTCCTGGCCTGTTGCCGGCCCGCATACCAATAGCGCCAAGGCACACAGGAAAAAGCAATACAAAAGCCAGTTACTGAATGAATACTTTTTTCCTCCCATAAAACCCTCCTGTAATAAAATTAATATAAAATTACTACTAACATTGGACTCCAGAAATAGGAGTCCAAAACAAAGATCCATGCCAAGAACTCAGTTGTATCAACCAGACCCCAAAAAGGTTTTATTTACCCTTTCACAATTTTTTAACTGAAATATTAATTTATAATTTTATTTATTTTTCAATATTT
>CAYWRH010000107.1:0-14909 GCA_964460435.1 uncultured Desulfatiglans sp. | reverse complement strand
CAGGGGCGTGGTACTGCTTGTCAGCGGCCGCAGGTCCATAAGCCCTGTTGAAAACACACTTGTGGAGATAGGCCAGGGGTATATCCCAAAAAATATAGGGCTGATTCTCGCCATACTGGTTGTCATCTGTATCTTTGTATTTATCATCTGGAACAGAACCCAGAAATTCAAATACGGGTTTGAAAGATATCCGGTTGCAAGAGATCTGTTCAAGGCAGCGGCAATATCCGCTATAGTGCTCTTCTACGTTATGTACATAGCAAACGGTTATGAGGGGATACAGAACCCGGTGCTTATAATGGTGATCATCCTGATGATCTTCACATACCTTACTAACAATACCAGGTTTGGACGGTACATATACGCATACGGCGGCAACCGTGAGGCCACAAGGCTTTCGGGCATCAATACCAGCTTTATCATATTCAAGGTATATATTTTAATGGGTATCCTGTGCGCTGTGTGCGGGGTGGTGCTTACAGGCTATGTCTCTGCCGGCACAACATCAGGCGGTAACCTCTATGAGCTACTCACCATTGCCGCCTGTGTTATTGGCGGCACAAGCCTTATGGGCGGCGAGGGCTCTGTTGCAGGGGCTGTGGTGGGAGCGCTTGTAATGGGCAGCCTGAATAATGGCATGGACCTCTTAGGCTGGACAAACTCAAAACAGTGGATCATTCAGGGGCTCGTCCTGATTGTTGCAGTTTATATTGATGTGGTTTCAAAGAAGAAAAGGTAGGCATGCCTAGCCTCTACAAGATGAAAATAATCGGTTGTAGTAATCGAAATCGATTTCGATTGGGATTTCGATTTCGATTGGGAGACCAGGATAATGTTATAAAGGGCACAACGCACGGTGACCCTGTCTTTATTAAACTATCAGGAGGATAAAACATGAAATATTTATCAAAACAAAATTTAACAATCTTTTTAACATCATTAATCCTTCTGACACAGAATCTCTTCGGAGAGGAAAGCAACTGTGAAGATCTCATCAGGTTTAAGATGGAGGGATACAACCTTTCCATTAACAAGGCTGCAACCATTCCGGAGGGAAAAATGCAGTCAACCCCTTTTGGCCCTCCTGCCTATGATGGGGTAATACCAGCATATTGCCGCGTTGATGGCGAGATAGATAAACGTATTGGCTATGGAGGCAAACCCTATGCCATAGGCTTTGCCATTGCCCTGCCTAATGAATGGAACGGGAGATTCATGTTTCAGGGCGGCGGAGGTTTGAATGGCACAGTTGCAGACCCTATAGGCGCTCAGGGCGGCGGGATACCAGCTCTGGCAAGGGGATTTGCCGTGATCACATCCGATACCGGCCATAAAAGTGGAGGGGGAGGCTTTGATGCCTCCTTTATGGCGGACCAGGAGGCCTATATGAACTTTCTCTACAAGGCCATAGGCAAGGTTACTGTAGTTGGTAAGGAGATTGTTAAAAAATATTACTCAAAGCCAATAAAATATTCCTATTATGTTGGTTGCTCCACCGGAGGCCGTGAGGCGATGATCATGTCACAGCGCTACCCGGATTACTTTGACGGCATTGTATCGGGGGCGCCTGCAATGAGGACCAACTACTCAAACCTGGGTACAAAGTGGATGCAGGTATCCCTTAATCAGGCTGCGCCTATTGATGAAAAGGGTAACCCTGTTCCAGGCAAGGGGCTGCCTGATAAGGATATCCAGCTTCTAATTGACGCATTTCTTAATGACTGCGACATGAAGGACGGGGTTAAGGATGGAATGGTTTTCAACATCAATGGTTGTGCGTTTGACCCTGAGAAACTGATATGCAAGGGTGAAAAGGGGGATGACTGCCTGACAGAAAAACAGGTAAAGGCCGTTAAACAGGGATTAGCCGGCCCTGTTACCTCCGGCGGGATGAGGGTCTATTCCCCATTTCCTATTGATACAGGCCTGAATGCAAAGGTTGGTATACCCGGGCTTCTTGTAATGACGAACAGCATCCTTGGCCCTCCTTCAAAAGAGACAAAAATGGATGTGGACAGGGAATATATAGAGAAGACCGATGGTGTTGCTGCAGCCGGGGATACCTTTTTATGGACAAACCTCACCACCTTTTCAGGCAATGGAGGCAAATTGATATTTTATCACGGGATGAGCGACCCCTGGTTTTCTGCCCTTGACACGGTTGATTATTACAACAGGCTAATAAGGGATAATGGCGGGGCAGAAAAGGTATATGAGTGGAGCAGGCTCTTTCTGGTGCCTGGGATGTGCCATTGCAGCGGCGGCGAAAAGACCGTTGATTCATTTGATATGCTTAGCGCCATAACTGACTGGGTTGAAAAGGGTGCTGCACCTGACAGTATTACAGCAACCGGCAGGAACTTGCCGGGCATAAGCAGGCCCTTATGCCCCTATCCGAAATACCCCTATTATAAGGGTTCAGGGGATAGCAATAATGCGGAAAATTTTGAATGCAGAGATGAGAATTAATACTGCCCATTTTCACCACGGAGGGCGCGGAGAGCACGGGGATTCTATAAGGCTTTTAATTCCTGTTCTTCATGGTTGGCTATAACAATGCACCTTCTAAGGAGGTTTCCTATGAAAAGAGAAAAGAATTCTTTCAGTAATTCCATTCTTCAACAACCTGTAAGCCGTCGTACTATCTTGCGAACAGTGGCTTTTGGGGCCGCAGGACTTTCAGTTGGGTTAACGCCAGGGTGCCAGCCTGTTCAGGAAAAGAGGAAGCCTCTGCCCGAGCCTATTGTTAAAACCCAGTACGGGCCGGTTCGTGGCTATATTAATAAAGGTGTTTATACCTTTCGTGGTGTAAGGTATGGCGCCTCAACAGGCGGAGAAAATCGTTTCAAGCCGCCAAAGGCGCCCAATCCCTGGACAGAAATCCGTGATGCATCCTCCTATGGTTATCGTGCGCCACAGACCAACCCTGCATCCCCCTTTAGCATGTCACCTGATACAGAGATCGGTAAAATACTCCTTGCCTCAGATGGCTTCAGGGTGCCTCCAGCAGAAAGTGAGGATTGCCTGTTCTTAAATATCTGGTCCCCTGCCATTGATCAGAAGGAAAAACGGCCTGTCATGGTATGGCTTCATGGTGGAGGTTTTTCCATGGGTTCCTCCTCAGACCTGCTCTATGACGGCACAAACCTTGCCAGAAGGGGCGCGGTTATGGTGGGTGTGAATCACAGGCTGAATGTGTTCGGGTACACACATCTTGGTGACATAGGAGGAGAAGATTATGCCCATTCAGGCAATGCTGGTCAACTGGATATTATTTTTGCACTTAAGTGGGTAAAGGAAAATATTGAAAAATTTGGCGGCGACCCTGATCGAGTGATGATATTCGGTGAGTCAGGCGGGGGCGCAAAGGTGTGTATGCTTCTTGCCTCGCCCGCTGCAAAGGGGCTGTTCCATTCTGCTGTTATTGAGAGCGGGCCAGGCATTAAGGTAGAAGAAAGGGAGTCAGCAACAAAGGCGGCAGAGGCGCTCCTTTCCGAACTTGCGATCACAAAGGAAAACCTTGCTGAGATACATAAACTGCCAACAGACAAGATCCTTACTGCCTTTTTTGCAGCCACAGCAAAGCTTGCAGGACAGGGTAATTTCGGGCCAGTACTTGACCCTGTAATCCTGCCTGATCATCCGTTCTATCCCAGGGCCCCTCTCGTATCTGCAAATGTGCCCATCATGGTGGGGTGGAACAAGACCGAATCAACCGCATTTTCACTGGGGCAGGATGAGCTATGGGCACTTGACAACGAGGGTTTAAGGAAAAGGGTAGAGATGATTGCGGGCGCGGAGACAGAAAGGCTAATAGGGCTTTACCGTAAAACATACCCCAATATGTCGCCATCAACCATATACTTCCATATAGCAAGCTATTCTGGCATGGGAAAAGGCTCTGTCACCATTGCAGAACGAAAGATGGCCCTGGGCAAGGCCCCTGCATACCTCTACCGCCTTGACTGGGAAACACCTGTGCTGAATGGAAAGCTCATATCACCCCACGGGCTTGAGATGCCGTTTGTGTTTGATAATGTAAATGAGGGGGGCATCGGTCTTTCAGGCGGTGGTGCAGAGGCGCAGAAGATGGCGGACAAGATGAGTGAGGCATGGATCGCCTTTGCAGCGACAGGCGACCCCAATACACCTGAAAGCGGCCTGCCCCTGTGGGACCCCTATGACACCTTAAAACGGCCTACCATGATATTTGATAAGGAAAGCCGCGTGGAGTTTGACCCATTAAAGGAGCAACGGATTATATTTGAAAAGATAAATGAGGTGAAGGGATAGGAATCCCTTCACCTCACATCATAACGAATAAATGCAATAAATGTCCCGGCGATGGTGATCAGGATATAAAAGGCAAGTATCCCGATGTCGATTATTGTTGTCTGCATTATCTGGCTTAAAGAACGATTTACAAACCGGAATTCCGGTATATCACTTGTGTCTATATTATTTGGTTTTTTATCATCGTTAAGCATTGTAAAAAGAGATCTGCCGGTCTCCTCCTCTTTTTTGGCGCGGAATTTATTGAACATATCCTTAAAAATCTGCAACTGATCTTCATAATCTGCCTTCAGGCGTATCCCTGTCGCAGCAAGCTCCATAGCTGCAAGCTGAAAGGCAGAGGCAGGAGAAAACCTGGATAATGAAAAGCCAAGGGTTTCCTGCTGCCCCTTTCTGTTGCGCCACTCCTCATTCAGGGAGATATAATATTTGTCTATCTCCCGGTTCAATTCATCATATTTTTGGGTCAAATCTTTGTTATACTGATCAACCATTTCCATATATTTTTTCTGCTGTTCCTCAATGGTAAGAGAGGCTAAGGCTGACTCCAATTCTTTTCGCCGCCCTTTTTGCCATTTATCCAGTTGCTCACTCATCTCTCTTTCCTTTTGAGTAAGTTTTGATGTAATCTCTGCCGGTGTAGGCACTGATATGAATTGACCTGCCACCATAACCCCTGCACGGGGAATAATCAGGACAAATCCTATCCATATAACAAGAAGATATAAAAATGAACTGGATGGGGCTTTTGTAATGGATGAAAACATTACACCAAGGCATATAAAAAAACTGAAGTAGATGACAGATACACCAATGATTATTAAAAGATGAGCCCAATGAGTAACAGTCATGGGTATTCCGCATACAAGCACTAATGCCAATCCAAGCAGCATTGGTATTATGAGCGGTATTGAAAGGCCCAGCCATGACCCGACAATCTTTGATATAATATAACTTGTGCGGGGGATGGGGTTTGCAAAATTCAGTTTCAATGTTCCGGCCTCTCTCTCGCCACATATTGAATCATAGGTAAACAGGATGGCAAAGAGGGATAGTACAACCTGTACGATAAACATTAAATCCATTGACCTGAATATACTGAAAAGCAACTGATCAGAGTATCTGCTTCCATAAAGCTTTATTACATCGCCTCGTGTTATAGGGCACTGCCTGCCTATATCATTGTTTATCCCTGAAACGAAAATATGCAGGGGATCGGGATGCCTGACTATGTTCAACCGCACAGCGGCCCAGCTTGTCTGTTCCAGTGTCTGCTGGGCCAATTGTGCATTAACTGCCTCGTAGTGGTTCATGGCTACCCTGTATTCATCTATCCCGATATAGAAACTCAGGAGGATAAGAATAGAACAGACAGAGAAAACCGCGACAAATTTTGGGCTCAGAAGAATGGTCTTTAACTCTTTTTCTATTAATATTTTAATCATAGGAATCTCTCTGATTACCGGAGGTCATATCTCAAAAAGGCAATAAATGCCCCGCAAAAAAGTATAATATTAAACACAAACAGTATTGTGATATCGGGTAAGGCATCCTTTAAGATTGTGGAAAACTCTTTTGGTTGATAATAAAAATCAGGGATCTCTCTCGGGTTCACGGGCTCTTTTACAGTATTTTCCTGTTCGGGCTGACTTTGTTTTCTGGAGATGAAATCAGAGTAAATGCCAGAGTAGGTCAAAACCTTTTCTTCATAGTTGTTTCTTAATTCAAGTGATGTCCCGCATAACCCTGTTGCGGCCAGTGTGAATACAGTGGCAGGCGATATCCGTGATATACCAAGGGCCAGCCTTTCCTGCTGTATCTGTTTACTATTACGTTCTTCATTAAGGCGGCTTACATATGCGTTGATCTTTTTATCATCCTCTTCCTGGAGCTTTTTATATACTTCAGATATTTTAACACTAAACTTTTGCTGTGCCTCGGAGCTGGTATCCCCGCTTGCCGCCATTTCCTGCGCTATTTTATCAATTTGTTCATTAGCACGCTTTGATCGTTCCCGGATATTATTCATCTGCATCTGGACCCTCTGATAATATATTTTGGATGTTGAAGGGACTGTAACCAGGTTCCCTGAGAGCAATACTGCCGCCCTGGGGATTATCAATACCGAGCATACCCAAATTATCAGCAGAAAAAGAAAGGAGCTTGATGAACGTTTTGTAACAGATGAAATAAAAACAGATAGTGTTAAAAACACCCCAAGGTATAGAAGACCACATACTATAAAAAGGAACAGGCGTACCCATTCGGTAACCGATAATGGAACTTCCATCAATGGCAAAAGCAACAGGCCTATCATCACAGGGATAAGCAGGGGCAGGGCCAGGGCCAGGAATGAGCCTGTGATCTTTCCAAATATATAGGTGGCGCGGGGCATGGAATTGGCGAATGAGAGCCTTAATGTGCCTCTTTCTTTTTCACCATTTACAGCATCAAAGGCAAACAGGATTGCAAAAAGAGAGAGTACAGTCAGGAAGATAAACTCCAGATCCAGAAAACGAAATACCGCAAAGACCGGATTCACACTGTAGACGCTGTCACGAAAGGCCTGATAACCGCTGTCAAAGATCACTGCTGATCTTCCGATATCATTGGATATCCCCATTACCAGCGAGGCAAGAGGATTAGGAGGAAGAAATACTGTAAGCCTCGGCACCTCTCTCCAGTTTTTTGCTGTTTCAAACTGACTAAACAGGGCTGCCCTGGATGCATTATATTCCTGCACACCGGCCTGGTAGTTCTTTATACCTGTAAAAAATGCAAGAATGATAAGAATGGAACATACTCCGAATGTGGCTGCGAATTTTGTGGAGAGGATAATCTCGCGTAATTCCTTGAATATTATGAGTTTTATCATAGCTTAACCTGCTTCCTATAATAATTAACGCTACCTCACGTCATACCGAATGAAAGCGATAAATGATCCGGCAACTGCGAGCAGGATATACAAAGAGAGTATTCCTATATCGATTATAGTTTTCTGCAGTAGTTGATCGATATCAGAACCTGAAAACTCAAACTGAGGAACTTCACTCACATCAATGGGTTTGGCTTTTCCTTCTAGCCTTGCCTGATAGGTCTCATAATCGTTTTTTTCCTCCAGGTCTTTTTTATCGCGAAACTTACTAAAAATATCTCTATAATTACGAATCTGATCTTCATATTTATTCTTCAGATCAATACCTGTTTCCGCCAGGTTATCGGCGGCCAGTTGAAAAGCTGCTGCAGGTGAAAACCTTGACAATGAAAATCCAAGTTTTTCCCTAACGGCCTTTCTGTTTCTCCAGTCCTCCTTTAAAAGTGCATCATACGCAGCCCTGTCTTCGGAAAGCTTTGCCACTCTTGTTTTTATCCCTACGAGCGTCTTATCGCTGAGCTCTTTAACTTTTTTTTCTATTTCTTCTTTACTTAAAGAGGTTGAAGAATACAGAGCGTTTTGTTCTGCCCTCTCTTTATCTATAATTTCATCTGATTCCTTCCTGTACTCTTCATAAAGTGCTCTGCTTTTTTGTGCAAATTGAGAAGCTATTTCAGTTGCTGTGGGAACCTTGACAAATTGTCCTGCAACCATAACTCCTGCCCGGGGAATGATCAAAACGCAGCATACCCATATAACAAGCAAGCAAAGAAATGATGTAGAGGCCATTCTGGTAAGTGAGGATATAAGAATACCCAGACAGAGAAAAAAGCTGAAGTACAGGAATGACAAACCAATCAAAACAGAAAACCTGATCCAGTGCGACTTTGTCATTGGGATATCGTAGATTATAACCAGTAACACACCGAGTAAAACAGGTATAAGTAGTGGAATAACAAGACCGATCCAGGAACCCAGAATTTTTGCTGTAATATATTTTGCCCTGGGCACCTGGTTTGCAAAACTCAGTTTTAATGTACCGCTTTCCTTTTCTCCGCATATAGAATCATATGTAAAAAGTATTGCAAAAAGAGAAAGCACAATCTGCACAATAAACATAAGATCCATTGATCTGAATACTGCAAAGATTGTATTTTCAGAATAATGGCTGTTATATAATTTTATTACCCTTGATATGGGCGCCTGTCTTCCAACATCATGGGTTATTCCGGTTACAAAAATCTGCATGGGATCAGGACGTCGTCCAACTGTAGCGCTCAGGTCTCCCCATGAAGTGGTCGACTTCAGTTGCTGGGTATTGTTTGATACAACCGACTCATACTGGGACATGGCCGCTTTATAATCTTCGATTCCCAGGAAGAAGCTGAGAATAATGAGAATAGAGCAGACAGAAAATACAGCAACAAATTTGGGGCTCAGCAGAATACTCTTTAACTCTTTTTCTATTAATGTTCCGAGCATACTCAACTCCCAATCAGCGCAGATCATAGCGCAGAAACGCCAGAAATGCGCCGCAAAAGAATATCAGGTTAAATAAAAGCAGTATGGCGATATCAGGCAGGGCGTCATTTAAAACCGTTGATAATTCAGGAGACTGATACATAAACTCGGGAATTTCTCCGGTATCTATAGGTTCAGGGGGTTTCTTCGGAACCTGACCGTTCTGATTATACAGGCTCATGGGCGGAGTTCCTATGGTATGGCTGGTTTTACTTTTTATAAATTCCGCGAGTGATTTTGAGTAGGATGCGGCATTTTCATAGAACTGATTTTTCAAATCTATTGATGTGCCGCATAGTGTTGAAGAAACCAGTGTAAATAATGAAGCAGGTGATAACCACGATATATTAAAGGCAAGCCTCTGCTGCTCTATCTGCTTATTGCGTCTTTCTTCATATAAACGACCAACAAAGGCTTCGACTTTTTGATTATATTCGACACTCAACTTTTCAGAAAATTCACGCATTTCATTCATATAACGATCCTGCGCCTCCTGGCTGTTATCACCATTTTTAAACCTTTCCATGCTCAGGTTCCGGCTAAATTCATTAAATCGTCTTGAATATTCTAATGAGTTTTTTTCTTCCATCTGGTTCTGCTGAAATAAAATACTGTTAAGCGACGGTACTTCAACTGAATTTCCGGCAATTAACACAGAGGCCCTGGGTATAATAAGCACGGAAAAGACCCATATTACCAGGAGAAAAAGGAATGAACTGGATGAACGTTTTGTAAGGCATGACATGAATACAGACAGGGTAAGGAACACGCCCAGGTAAAGAAAACTGCTCACAATAAATATAACCAGCCTGGCCCATTCGCTATTAGTCATTGATACTCCCATTAGGGGTAGCATTGCCATACCAATAAGAACCGGTATAAGCAAAGGAACAACCAGAGCCAGAAAAGAACCGGTGAGTTTTCCAAGAATGTAATTAGCCCTTGGAACTGAGTTTGCAAAGGAAAGTCTTAACGTGCCCCTCTCCTTTTCGCCATTAACAGCATCAAAGGCAAAAAGTATAGCAAACAAGGAAAATATTATCTGAAACACAAACTCGAGATCCAGAAAGCGAAACACCGCAAAAACCGACTGCTCGCCGTATGTGCTTTCATCAATAAAAGGAAGGGAACCGCCATCAACAGTTGCGGTTCTGCCTATATCGTTGGATACTCCCATAACAAGGCATGCAAGGGGTTCCGGCGGAAGAAAAACCTTGTTACTGGTCACATAACCCCAGTCTGTAACGGTAGCGAATTGCTGAAGTTGTGCTGCCTTGGAGTCATTATATTCCTGTATTCCGGTGTGGTAATTTTTTATGCCTGTGTAAAAGGCCATGATAATAAGAATGGAGCACACTCCAAAGGTCGCAGCAAATTTAGCAGAGCCGATGATCTCACGCAATTCCTTGAATATGATGAGCTTTAACATAGCCTAAGCTGCTGCCTCCATATGCCCTGCCATATATTTCATGTAGAGCTGCTCAAGATCTTTGTCAGTCAGTTCATCCCTGCCTGCCTGCATAACCAGTCTGCCTTCATTCATGATTCCAACTGTATCCGCAATTTCACGTGCACGGAATATGTCATGGGTGGACATTAATATGGATTTACCTTCGCTCCGCAGGTTATCCAGCAGTTGTATAAATTCATAACCTGCCTTTGGATCAAGGCCTGATGTAGGTTCATCAAGAAGTATGGCCGGTGCGTCCTTTAGAATGGCTATTGCTATCCCGCATTTCTGCCTCATGCCCTTTGAAAAACCTTTAAGGCGTTTATTATGTGCCTCTTCCTGTAGCCCTACCCTTAAGAGCACATCACGGTAGTCATCTCTTGTGTAATTTTTCTTTCCACCAAGTTTTGCAAAGTAGTCAAGGTTTTGTACGGCTGTAAAATTTTGATAGAGCATGACATTTTCAGATACAAAGGCAAGCTTTTCCTTTGCCAGCAGAGGCTCCTTATGGGTTACTATCCCCATGACCCTTGCCTCACCGCTTGTCGGTTCTATAAAATTCAGGAAGAGGTTTATAGTGGTGGTCTTTCCTGCGCCATTTGCCCCAAGCATGGCATATATCTCCGAGCTTTTAATGGTAAATGAGAGCGCATCAAGGGCAAGCACCCCATCCTCATAACGCTTGGTAAGTTTATCTGCCTCAAGAACTACCTGATTTTCTGTTAAGGAATTATTTGATTCTGTCATTTGTGTTTATCTCCTTGAAAGTTTTATCCCGAATACAACCATCCCGCCTACCAACCCCAGGATAAGCAATATTATTATTGATATGCCCCACAGGTTGGTCTCCGGTTTAATCTCAACATTAATGGTCTTATCCTCTCCTGTTATGGGCTGCTCATCGGATAATGACTTTGTGGTCACCCTTATCTCATAACGCCCGGCAGCTACATCATCACCAGGGGTAATGGTGATTATGGCCCTCTTTTCTTCAGACACCTTAAGGTGATCAATAGTCTTTGGTTCAATGGAATGGGTCCAGTTGAGGGGCAGATCCACATCTATCTGCACATTATCAAGCCCCCTTGTCCCCTTGTTAACAAGGTCAACCGGCACCTGCACAGCATCACCAGGGTTTATGGAAAAGAAGAGCTGCTGCGCCTTTACCAGCAGCTCCCCTGTGCCCCTGGGTACAAGGTCAAGCTTTATGAAACCGATATTCATGTTAATCAGCTCTTCATCGCTGTAATGTTTTGAGAAATCCAGCTTTATCTCATCTACCCGGTTCTGGGGAATAGCCAGCACATAGAATTTGATGGATTGACCAATAACAATGGAGTCACTGGCGCGGTCAGGCAGGAATACCTTTAAGGATACCTTCTGGGTGCTGGCGCTTTCTGTAAACTTAAAATAATTCAGACGGGTATCTGAGCCTGTGTTTACGAAATACCTGTTGATCTGACCCGGAAGATTTATTACCTCAAGCTTGAATGTATCATTAGTGCCGCTAAAGAGTTCAAGACTGAGATCATATGAGGAGGATTTCCCCAGCTCCACCTCCTGGGAAAACTGATCTGATTTTATATCCACCTTGTTTATAGTGGCATCTTTCTGGAGATATATCTTCTTTTCATCTGTAACATTATTCCCATATTTAAGATTGACAGTGATAACATCCAGATCCTTTAATAACACAAAGTCCAGTTCCTTTGGCTGTCCGGGAAGCAATCTTTCTATCTTTTGTTCATAAGGCTGACCGATT
Source organism: uncultured Desulfatiglans sp. (assembly GCA_964460435.1). Classification (GTDB taxonomy): domain Bacteria; phylum Desulfobacterota; class DSM-4660; order Desulfatiglandales; family HGW-15; genus JAAZBV01. The sequence goes on along the minus strand of CAYWRH010000107.1, from coordinate 3,008 downwards.
ATTGCCCCTTCATCATTCTTTATGGAAACATAGATATTATTGATAATATCCGGTTCAAGGGCCTTGAATATTTTATCATCAATATTAATAAGCTTGCTTAACTCAGCGCTTCCGCTTGAGGTATTATTAAGTTTAATTCGTACAATCTTTTCGCCTTTTTCACTGCTGTGTTTTACTGCATTGGTTATTGTTACATATTGGCTACCAAAAAGGATCGACAGAAGTTGCTGCTGATAATCTACCTCTGCAATGCTATAATTTTTTCTGACCTCATCATACTGTGACTGGGATATCTGGCCTTCTTCAAACAATATCTTTTTACGCCCCAGTTCATCTTTTGCAAGTTCGTAACTCTCCTTTGCCCTTTTTAACCCCAGCAATTTAAAGTTGTCATCTCTTGGGTTATAATAACCTGATGTGCCCATCTGGGCGCATGCCTGTTCAGTTATCAAAAAGGAAAAACAGAATGAGAATATTAAGATAAATAACACCTTTTGAAACGGAAGGTTCTCTCCTCCTGATCTGATTCTATAAAGGCATGTCTGGATAATGCTGTTGATCGTTACCTGTGAATAAGTCATTCTTTACTCCGAATAAATAAAAAATCTTAACAAGCAAACTTCTACAAAAGACTGTAAATCAAGAAAATCTGATGGCGGTTATTAAACCTGAATGGGTGCTGCTTTAAAATTATGTTGAGAGATTATTAGTTCTCATGAAGCTAGACTTAAGTACCATGTAATGTTTCATTAATCAACTGGTATCCATCCAAAAACTGTCGTTTTTAGATGGATACTAATTATGACTCCCTAAAGGTGAAAAAGTTCCAAAAATTCTTCAGGATAATACACTTGATTAGGGCACTGGAAGTTATGTATATGTTGACGCACTGAATAAAAGTATTGCATAAAGGGAATACATTTGTGATACGGATTGGTATTATTGGCACTGATTTAAAGAATGTACTTCGGGTGATACTATGGAGCAGGACAAGCTTGGCACCGATAACACCATTATAGATGAATCCCCTTTTTTTACTGCAAAGGACTGGAATATCCCCTTTGATGCAGTTAATGATGCCATATGGATCCTGAACAGTGAACGACGTATACTCCGTACAAACAGGGCGGCAGAGGCGCTGTTCAAGAGATCAAAAGAGGAGATGACCGGTAAATATTGCTGGGAGGTCACAGGGTGCAAGGAAAATAGCAGCCCCGAATGCCCGTGTGTCCGGTCAAAGATCAGTCGTGCCCGTGAAAAATATGAATTCAGGCGTGGAGAGGAGTGGCTCCAGGCCATATCAGACCCTATTTTTAACAATAATGATAACTATGCAGGTTCAGTGCTTTTCTTCAGAAATATCACCCAAAGCATGCAGACTGAAAAGGCACTTGTTGATAGTGAAAACAGGTATCGTGCGCTATTCAGCAAGATGCTGAACGGCTGCGCCCTACATGAGGTTATATGCGATGAGCGGGGTAAACCTTTTGATTACCGCTACCTTGATGTAAACCCAGCATTTGAAGAGATGACAGGGTTCAGGGCAAAGGATCTGCTTGGGAAAACCGCCCTTGAAGTTGCCCCTGATATTGATCCTTTTCTTATAGAGACCTATGGCAGGGTGGCGCTTACAGGGGAGCCTGTCTCGTTTGATTTTTTTAATCAAAAAACCGGGCGATACTTTATTATAACGGCCTACCAGCCTGAGCAGGGACAGTTTGCAATTATTTGTCAGAATATATCAAAGTCAAAACAGGCGGAGGAGGAGCTCAGGAAGAGCGAGGAGCGCTACAAGGAGATTGTAGAAGAGACTGATGACCTGATAATAAAGGTGAATAATGCCGGGAATATCACTTTTGCAAACCATATGGCAAACAAGATTTTCGGGCTGCCTCACAGTGATATAATAGGCATGCATATTTCCAAATGTATCCATCCTGATGACAAGCTGCACACCAGAACCATTATTGATGAAACAGTTAAAGTAAAGGGTACAAGCGCAACCTTTGAAAACAGGCAGATAAGCCAGGCAGGGGAGATTCGACATCTACTCTGGACAAGCAATTTTCATTATGATGAAAACGGAAATCTTTTTGAGGTTACAAGTATTGCCCGTGATATCACCCAGAGGCGGAAAATGGAAGAGGCGCTGAAAAAGGCCCATGATGAACTTGAACAGCGTGTTATTGAACGCACCCATGAGATAGCAAAGGCCAATGAAGATCTGCGGGTAAAAACAAAAAACCTTGAAGAGCTTAATACTGCTCTCAAGATCCTTTTGGACAGAAGAGAAAAGGACAAGGAGGAGACTAGCGAAAAGATACTCCTTAATGTTAAGGAGTTGGTTCTTCCCTATATTAAGCGGTTGAAGGCGGGCCCCCTGAATGAAAATCAGAAAAACTACATTGAGGTGCTTGAATCCGGGCTTCATGAGATAACATCTGCCTTTGCCCAGAGGCTTACCTCAAGGTATATGCATGTTACCCCCAGGGAGCTTCAGGTGGGCAACCTTGTAAAGCAGGGTAAGACCTCAAAGGAGATAGCTGATACACTTCATACTACCGAGAGGACAGTGGTTGCTCACCGGGCAAACCTGAGGAAAAAACTGGGACTGGGCAAGAATTCAAACCTCAGGACATACCTTCTCTCCCTTCAATAAAGACCCTAAACATCTTAAGGTACAATTTTATATTGTAATTTTATTGATACTTTTTTGACGTTTACAATTTTCCAATAAAAAAATATTAATAGGGCAATACAAAATGTTAGATTGCTTACGGTTTTGCGCTATTGAACATTTCGTATTTATGCTTTCCAGGGTAAAATGCAGCATTTTTTGCATTGCACACAGACCGTAAATCAATGTTTTAATCAATGAATTGGTAACCTCCCCCCCTCCGATTCGCTGATTTTTTCGGTCTGTGTGTAACCACCCTTTTTTTATTAAAAAGTGCATCATACATTAATATATTGAATTAACTATAATTAAAAAGGGTGGTTACACACAG
>CAYWRH010000106.1:0-14938 GCA_964460435.1 uncultured Desulfatiglans sp. | reverse complement strand
CCCTTTAAAATATTATTAATCCTGGCCATATTATTCGGGCACACTGCAGCGTGCCCCTGCAGAATAATTTCTGTATGATCATATTGCACCTTTACCTCTTCCCAGATCTTGTTGTACAGCTCAAGATTTTCACCAAGGTCCATCTTGAGTTCACAATTCTTCATGTCCTCTTCGGTATAAACAGGTTTTTCTTTCCTGATGCTTCTTGCCGGCACATTGATTGAGGGAAACTTGAAGTGATCAACAAACTTGGCGTATGCTTCAGGCTCATGAATATAGTTGATAAATTTATAGGCCAGATCCTTGTTCTTTGAATCCTTCAGGATGACCATCGCATCTATGTAATATGGACCGCCTGTCTCAGGGATAAAAAAGTCAACATCAGCCTTTGCGCTCTCTTCCATCTCGGTCAAAATATTTTCCTGATACCCCTGTACCACCCAGAACTCCCCTGCTGCAAACCCCTTGCCGAATGACTCTGCATCAAACTTGAGTATGTTTTCACGCCACTTGAGAATGAGATTTTTGGCTGCCTCCAGCTCATCAGGATTGATTGAGTTCACAGAATAGCCATTTGCCTTGAGTGCAAACCCCATAACCTCGCGCATGTCATCGAGCAGCGTAATTCTACCCTTAAGTTCAGGTTTGAGAAATATTGTCGTATCTCTATTGTAATCCTTAACAAACCTCTTGTTTACCGCTATGCCTGAGGCGCCCTTGTAATAGGGCACTGAATATTCGCAATCCTTGTCATATTGGATAGTGGCCAAAAACTCGGGGTCTATATTTTTAAAGTTGGGAACCTTTGATTTATCTATCTTGTCAATCATCCCTTCCTTAATCATGATAGAGACATAATCGGCTGAAGGGAATGTGATATCATATCCTGAACCGCCTGCCTTCAGCTTTGCAAACATCTCTTCATTTGATGCAAACTCATCATAAACCACCTTAACATCATATTTTTCTTCAAAACCCTTGATCACCTCATCAGGAGTATAATAGGTCCAGTTGTAGATATAGAGCTTTTCCCTGTTGCGGCTGCAACTGAAAATATTTAAAACGGCCATCAAACAAATCAGAACAAAAAATAATTTTTTCATAGCATTATTCTCCTTTAATTAGTTGAACATATGTCTGAAAAGTCTCTTGGACATAAAAGCCATGGCCAGGCTGCCAACGATCAGAACAACCGAAAGCGCATTGATCGCCGGCGATAACCCGAAACGCAGCATGGAATAGATATGCAGCGGCAGGGTTGATGCGCCCGGACCTGTTACAAAAAAGGTTATTACAAAATCATCAACAGAAAGGGTAATTGCCATGAGAAAGCCTGAAATAATGCCTGGCATACACATGGGTATAATTACCTTCAGGAGGGTATCCATCTCTGTTGCACCCAGGTCATGGGCGGCCTCTATTATGGAATAATCAAATTCCGAAAGCCGCGCAACAACAATGAGCAGCACATACGGAATATTAAAGGTTATATGGGCAATAATGATGGTCGAAAGCCCTAGAGGTATATTCATGCCTGCAAAAAACATAAGCATTGATACGCCGATGATTATCTCCGGCAGGATAATGGGCAGGTATGAAACCACCTCAAGGTATCTTTTCATTTTAAAATTATACCAGTATATGCCTATTGCCCCCAGAGTGCCTATCATGGTTGATACCAGCGCCGAAGTAACCGCTATCAGTATGGTGTTGTAAAAAGAGCCCCACAGCTTTGCAGAGTCAAAAAACAGAACCTTGTACCATTTGAATGAAAACCCTGTAAAATTCATTGAACGCCCTTCATTGAACGAAAAGACGATAAGCACAAGAAGAGGCGCATAAAAGAAGAACATGGTAAACCAGAAAAAACTCCCGGATATCCTGTGTTTTATATGTGATTTAACCAATACATCCTTCATATCAGACATTTCCCCCGATCTTTCTCTCTTTGGATGAGGTTAGGCGGTTAAATAACAGCACCATAACAACAGAGATTGTCGTGAGGATCATGGATATGGCTGCTGCTGAAGGCCAGTTGCGGGCTGTTTTAAGCTTTTCATTAATAATATTCCCCAGCATCCTTACATCTGTGCCTCCTACAATGTCAGGGATGGCAAAATTACCGAATGCGGGGATAAAGGTAAACAGAACAGCAGTGGATATCCCTGGAAGGATAAGAGGAATAAGTATTTTAAACATGGACTGGGATTTTGTTGCGCCCAGGTCCCTTGCCGCCTCCAGAAGGGAAAAATCAAACTTCTCTATTACCGCATAAAGAGGAAGTATGGCAAATGGCAAGGAGGTATATATCATGATAAGAATGATAGCCCACCTGTTGTACAATAGCTGGGAGGGTGAATTGAAAATGCCGATACTTATAAAAAAGTTATTAACAAGGCCATTGTTGCCTAGCACAGCGATCCAGGCAAATATGCGTATCAGAAAATTGGTCCAGAAAGGGATTATAACCAGAAAGAGCAGCTTTTCCTTATATGGCGACCTTGCTATATGATAGGCAGTCGGCAATGCAATCAGGACTGTGATGATAGTAGTAGTAACACTTATAAATATCGTATTCAGCGTAACCTTGCGCATGGTGTCAGATAAAAGAGCCCTGTAAGCCTCAAGAGAGAATGTCAGCTCAAACCCGCCGTACAACCCTTTGCCAAGAAAACTCCCCACAAGGATGATGGAAAATGGTATTACAAAAAATACCGTCAGCCACACCATAATAGGAAATGTATACCGCTGTCCGTAATTTTTGATCATTTAGCGCCATTCACCTCAACAATAAAGCTGTCATCCGCATGCCACCACAAATAAACATTGTCTTCCCACTGTATGGGCTCTTCATCGGTAAAATACTGGGAATGCTGCTTGAATGTCTTGAATACACGCCCGTGATCGGTTTTTATGATAAACCTGGTGTGAGAGCCCGTATAGACCATCTGATCAACATTGCCGGATATGCAGTTCCATTTAGGGGAATCAAGTGATGGCGCCTTTTTGGATATGTGTATCTTTTCAGGCCTGAGAGTAACCTTTATTAGGTCACCAATTTCAAGTTTTTTATCCAGATCAACGGTTATTCGCCCTATGTCAGGGGTCTCGATATAGGCCATGTTTTCTCTCACCTCTATAACCCTGCCTTCAATGTTGTTGGAGGCCCCGATAAAATCTGCGACAAACATATCTGCCGGACTTTCATATATCTCAAAGGGTGTCCCTACCTGAAGCAGATTGCCCTCCTGCATTACTGCTATCCTGTCTGATACACTCATGGCCTCTTCCTGGTCATGGGTCACATATATAAAGGTAATGCCTATAATATCATGTATGCGGTCAAGCTCCATTAAAAGATCCTGCCGCAGTTTTGCATCAAGGGCGCTTAAGGGTTCATCCAGAAGCAGAACCCTTGGCTCGTTTATAAGAGCCCTTGCGATTGATACACGCTGTCTCTGTCCGCCTGAAAGCTGTGCAGGATATTTGTCTATATGCTCCTGAAGCCTGACAAGATTAACATACTCTGCAACACGGCTCTTAATAATATTTTTATCTATCTTTTTAAGTCTCAGGGAAAAGGCTACATTCTCAAATACCGTCAGATGGGGGAACAGGGCATAATTCTGGAATATCGTGTTTACATGACGCTCATTAGGCGCCTTGTTGATCACGCTCTCATTATCAAGAATTATATCTCCTGATGTGGGCATCTCAAACCCTGCAATGATCCTTAAGAGGGTGGTTTTGCCGCATCCGGATGGCCCCAAAAGCGAAAAAAATTCGCCTGAATTGATTTCCAGTTTTATATCTTTTAAGACCTGAGTGGTACCAAAATTCTTGCTGACATTATGTACCTTGACAGTACCTCCGATCATATGGCAACTCCTGAAAAAAATGATGCGGTTTTATACGAAAAAAGAAAAGGCATGGCAATATAAATAAAAGTATAAGGTAAAATATTTTATTAAACCCCGCCCTCTGATTTAATTGCCTGCTAACATACTGATAATTCAATTAAAACTATCAAGCAATATCTATATCTATAGGATTATTCTATCCTGCCAATAAACCTTAAAAGCCCATCAAGAATCGTAAGAGGATGGGGTGGGCAGCCTGGTATAAATAGATCAACCGGTACAATACCCCCTGCCCCGTTATTCTGCTCAGGGTGGTCCGAATAGAGGCCGCCTGATATGGCGCATGCGCCCACTGCTATAACCACCTTTGGGTCAGGGACAGCCCTGTAGCTTTTTAGAAGCGCCTCACGCATGTTCTGGGTAACAGGCCCTGTAATAAGGATCCCGTCAGCATGTCTTGGGCTTGCCACAAACTGTATGCCAAAACGTCCTAAATCCCATGCAAGTGTGCCCAGAACATTTGTGTCTGCCTCGCATGCATTGCACCCGCCGGCAGATACCTCTCTTAATTTCAGGGATCTTTTAAATAATTTCTCGGCAACCTTATTCCTTACATCACAATGATCAGGGGCTCCGGTCTTGACAAAAAGATCTTTGCGTTCAGATGCAGCAAGCTGATAATTTCTGCCAAATTGTATAACACCTTTAACACATGCGCCCTCGCACTGGCTGCAGAATATGCATTTACCAGTATCAATAACAGGCCCTTTTGTTTCATTAGACAGATTAATAGCCTGGACAGGACATATGGATACACACTTCCCGCACTCTTCCCCTGAACACGGGGCTAAATTCACAACAGGGCGCCCTACAAACCTTGGCGGCAGCTCAGGAGGAGGGCCATCAGGATAAACAAATGTTCTGTACTTCTGCTGTATGCGTGTTTTGATTATATTAAACATATTTTTCTCTATAAACCCTATCTTGCATTCAATCAAAGACTGTTTTTTGTATGAAAGCGGTCAGCTTTCAGTGCTCAGCTTTCAGCAAAAACTCTATAAATTGAAGATTTGGCTGACAGCTGAAAGCTGAATGCTGAAAGCCTATAAATCTATAAATCATGCCCGCAATAGGACAGATTAAAACTCTTGTTACACAAGGGGAAATCAGATATCTGCTGATTTCTCAAGGCCAGGGCAAGACCGAACCAGTTATGGAAAGAGGGATCAACCACCTTGTAAAATGCGAATCGCCCCTCCTTGTCTGTAAGAGCCACATGGCATATCTCCCCGCGCCACCCCTCGACAAGGCTGACAGTAATCTTTTCCTTTCCGATGGGTGCAATTTTGCATGATACAGGCCCATCAGGTATGTTAAGGAGCTGTGTCCTTATAAATTCGATGGAGCTTCTTACCTCAAGCCATCTCACATATGCGCGGGCAAAACAGTCGCCCGTGTTCCATGTGCATGCATGGAGCTGTGAAAAACAGTACATGCCGTAGGGGAATTCATTCCTGACATCACAGTTTAAGCCTGTTGCCCTTGCAGCCACACCTACAAGCCCTGCATCTCTCGCTGTTTCCGCTGATAATGCGCCTGTGCCCTCAAACCTTGAAAGCACTGAAGGGGTGTCAAACATCAGTTCAACAGCAGAGATAATATCCTTTTCCATTGTGTTAAGCCGCAACATGAGTTCGTCGATCATCTTTTTATCAATATCAAAGGCCGTGCCTGATGGGCGGACAAGCCCCCTCCCAAAACGGTTCCCGCATAAAAGGGCGGTCATGTTCAACACATCTCCCCTGATCCTGCCGCAGTAACTCATGGTTGGCAGGAAACCCACATCGCCGGCAAGGGCGCCCAGGTCTCCGATATGGTTTGCTATCCGTTCAAGCTCCGCTGCTATAGCCCTTATGGCGAGTGAGCGGGGAGGCACAGATATTGCTGACAATGCCTCAATGGCCATGCAGTATGCTGTAGCATGACCAATGGTTGTATCACCTGCAAGGGTCTCCATATGGTGGATGCTCCTCAGGTATGGGCCCCCTTTCATGGCCCGTTCAATGCCCCTGTGCTGGTAGCCTAAAGATATCTCAAGGTGGTACACAGTCTCACCGTGGCATAAAAATCTGAAATGGCCGGGTTCAATAATGCCTGCATGAACAGGCCCTACCGCCACCTCATGTGACTCTTCACCGTCAAGATGGAAGAATTTTAAAGTGCCGCCATGCACAGAATACTCATTCATAGAGATATCATGCGGCGGCTGGAAACGTATCGGTTTCAACCAGGGGTGCCCGTTTGGTGTGACATTATGTATCTCGGCAATCTCCCTTTCAAACCAGTGTAAAGCAGGGCATGCGGGTGTCATAGATGGCCATGACCCATTTATGCAGGCTGACCCTATGAGTATTTCACCTAACAGCGGTCGTGACAGCACAGCGATTAACCTTGTAAGGCCACCATCAGCCGGACATGCCGGCATCGCTGAAATACGGGCCCCTGCCCTTATCTCTTCAAGTATTTGTTCCCTGAAATCCTCAAAATCCATAACAGGGATATCCCTGAAATCAACCGCTTCAGAGTTTGCTGTCCTGTAAAAACTGGAACCCTGCATCCTATAATCCTCCAGTCAACCCTGCTGCATCCGAAAGAAAATGAAAGAAGGCATCAGGGACATAGATTCCAAGAGATAAAATTATTGAGGCCATGATAATAACAGGGGCAGTATACCATACGGGCACGCCCTTAAGCCCTTTCAGTTTTTCAATAATGAGGCTGTTCAAATTCCCTCCAAAGGACATATTGATCATAATCCTTGCCATTGCAATAAAAATGACGCCAAGCCCAAGAAGATACCCTGCCGCTATCCCCCATCTGCCCGCACTAATTATGCCACTTAATATGGTTATCTCACTTATAAAGGTGCCAAAAGGGGGAGCGCCTGTAATGGCCAGAAAGCCGATCATCCAGAATATCCCGGTGAAAGGTGTCGTTTTTGCTATATTGTGCACATCCGAGGTCTTTTTGCTCCCGTACAGATAGAGGATCTGCCCTGAAATAATAAACAGCATGCCCTTGGCAAGGGAGTGGTTGACAGCATGGAGCATTGCGCCCGTCCCTGCAATGCCCCCGATGCCTGCGCCAAGCGTGAGTATCCCGATATGTTCTATGCTTGAATATGCAAGCATGCGTTTATAATCGGTCTGGCGAATCATAAATGCAGCCGCAAGGGCAATTGAGAACATCCCGAAGAATACCATCAGCCCCCCGCTGAAATCTCCAAGACCGGAGGCGGAAAGTATTACGTGCGATCTCATGATCCCCAGGAATGCGCAGTTGAGCAGTGCGCCTGAAAGCAATGCAGAGACCATTGAAGGCGCCTCGCTATGGGCATCAGGCAACCATGTATGCATGGGGGCAATACCGGCCTTTGTGCCATAACCGACAAGCAGCATGAGGAATGATGCCTTAAGCCATTTCTGATCCAGAAACAAGGCATTGCCGATGAGTTTATCCAGGTTCAGGGATACCTCCTGGTGTGCTGCAAAGGCCATAAAATAGTTGCCAAGAAGCGCTACAGCTATGCCTACCGAACATATGAGCAGATACTTCCATGTGGCCTCAAGGCTCCTGTGATGTTTATGAAAACTAATAAGCGGCGCGCTTACCAGGGTTGTAGCCTCTATGGCAACCCACAAAAGCCCCATATGCCTGCTTATGCAGACCATGCTCATGGTCGCCAGAAAAAACAGAAGGCAGGCAATAAAGGTTGCCTCAGGTTCGTTCCTGAAATAAAACCCTTCAACCGAGTCTTCAACATTGCGGTCAGACTCTCTCCACAAATAGCCTGCCGTATATATTGAGACCATTAAAAACAGTATGCTGGTAATAAAGAGAAACAACAGACCCTGATTATCAAGCCCGATCCAGTCACCTGTGTTATAGGCCTTATTCCGGAAAAAACCCAGGATAACAGTCAGTGCGAGATGAAATATTGAACCTGCAACAAGGATTCCTCTCCTTATTTTTTTGTGCGGCAGTATAAAGGAGAGTGTTCCAAGCAAAACAGGCATAAGGACAATGGTAATGAGCATAATATCAATCCTTGAGTTCTGAGAGTCTGTCAGTGTCAATATGGTCAAACTCCCTTGATATCTGGTACGCGGTAATACCCATGACAAAAACAGCCACAAATACATCCAGCAGCACACCCATCTCCACGAGCAGCGGCTCCTCTACAGCGAGTATTATACCAAAGGCATAAATCCCGTTTTCCATCACAAGATATCCTGCCACCTGTGTAAGGGCGTTTTTTCTTGAGACTATCATCATAAGGCCGGTCAGGGTGGTAAAAAGCGCCCCTGGCATGAGAAAGGCAGAGCCAGATACAGCCGCTTTCATTGGCATAAATATAATAAAACTTAACCCCAGCAGTATAACCCCAATAAGCACAGAGGCGCTGTACCCAATCATCGGGCTTACTTCCCGCTGGACATCAGCCTCTCTCATTGCCCTTCTTAAAAGCCAGGGCAGTATAATCCCCTTTACAGTAAAGGTGACAATAGCAAGCACTATAATATAGATAGAGACAGGCCTTACTGCCATTAAAAGCATGCATGCGCTCAATGAAACCGCCTGGAATACCGTAGTCTGTATAATTGCGCCCAGACGGCTTGATGCAAGGAGCCTGAAATCAGTAAGCACAAGGAACAACAGAAATATATCAATCCAAGTTGTCATAAATCACCTCAAGACCCATAAAAATGCGGCTGCTGTAACAGAAAAGGCAGCCAGAAGCATCTGGGGGATATGAAGAAGTTTAAGCCTCGCCATACCTGACTCAATAATCCCGACAAACACAGATATCACCATAATGCCGACACTATTTAACCCCATATCAACTATCATGGAACCTGTCCTTAACGGGATTGCGATACCGGCAAGAAGTGATGAAAAGAGCCATAGTTTGAGACATGACCCGTATTGTATAAGGGCCAGATCAACCCCGCCATGATCAAGCACCATTACCTCGTGTATCATGGTGAGCTCAAGATGTGTATTCGGGTCATCAACAGGTATCCTTGCATTTTCAGTCAGAAGCACTATCAGGAATGACAAAGCCACAAGAAATACAGCCGGTGCAATATGGGTAAAATGGCTGTCCCACAGCGTGTAATAGATGGATGAAAGGCTTATCTTGCCGGTGCCGACAGCCAGAACAGCAATCCCCATAAAGAGCACCACCTCGGCAAGGATGGCAAACTGCATCTCACGGCTTGCCCCCATTCCTTCAAAGGCAGAACCTGTATCAAGGGCGGCTGTTACTGTAAGAAACCTTGCAACACCGAGCACGTATGCCATAAGTAAAAAATCGCATGGAAATGAGAGCAAACCATTTATCCCGCCGGAAGGGATAATAAGGATGGCAATAATCACAGAAGACAAACCCGCTACAGGTCCAAGTCTGAATACCCATGTAGATGTAGTGCTGTAGACCGAGCCTTTTCTTAAAAGTTTTATGATGTCATAATATGGTTGTAAAAGGGGCTGCCCCTTTCTACCTGCAAATTTTGCCTTTGTTCGGTTAATTATGCCCATAAGAAGAGGCGATATGACAAGGGCAAGCAGTATATGTATAAGAGGTATAAAGAGTCTCATTTTCATCATCTACCTCAATTTAATGAGTAACAGTAGCAAAAGTGTAATGGCAATATAGAGCACATAGAGCTGGTTGCGCCCCTCCTGAAGCTTATGGACCTTATGGGCAACTACTTCTGCAAATCTGAATATGACATTAAAGAATCTTTTACGGAATATATCATCCGTATGAGTAGATATCTTTCCTCTGGCCGGAAAATATCCCTTCACTATCTCCACACTCAGGGATGGCCTTATTATCCATCTGAACATGTTTATAACAGGCCAGGCAAAGGATGATGCTGTATATTGCATCCGGCCTGTTGGAAACAGATAACCGCAGTCCCATGTTGGCCCCTTTGTATTAACACGTCCTTTCAGAAGCAGATGACGCAACCACCATAAAAGAGATACAAGTAGAATCAGCGACAGGAATGCAAGGCTGATCTTATTTAGCAGGCCACTTGCAATACTTAATGCGTCTGTAATATTTCCCGAACCAGCTAGCTGTTCCACTACAGGGGTTATGAATCTGATTGCGATGGGGCTAAAAATCCCGATAAAAACACATAGAAAGGCAACTATGATCATGGGTATGAGCATTGGGCCATGCGCCTCATGCGCAGCCTCTGCATGTGCGCTTCTCGGTTCACCTAAAAATATTATTCCGAAGAGTTTGGTGAAACAGGCGGCAGCAAGCCCCCCGGTGATACACAACGAAATTATCGCTATAAGCCCGCCTTCGACAGGCCCTCCCTTAACTTTACATGTTAGTAGATTAAAGGCGCTTAAATAAATGAAAAATTCACTTATAAAACCATTCAGTGGAGGAAATCCGCATATGGCAGCGGCCCCAATCCCGAAGAGAAGAGCAGTATGAGGCATGCGTCTTAAAAGCCCTCCCATAAGATCAATATTTCTAGTCCCTGTTGAATGTGCCACTGCGCCTGAACCAAAAAATAAAAGGGTCTTGAAAAAGGCATGGTTGACAAGATGCAGAAACGCTCCAACCAGGGCGAAACCCGCAATAACCATATTGTTCATTGAGATGCCCAGAAGCCACAACCCCAGACCTGAGATGATAATCCCGATGTTTTCGACACTTGAATATGCAAGCAGCCTTTTAATGTCACGCTGTGACATTGAAAAAAGTATCCCTGTAACAGCGGATACTGCCCCAATCAAGATAAGTGTATAGGCCCACCACTGTGCGGGAATGCCCAGGATATATATTGTGCGTATGATGCCATATATACCTGTCTTGATCATTACACCGCTCATGACAGCAGAGACATTTGAGGGGGCAGCAGGGTGCGCCTCAGGCAACCAAACATGAAGGGGCATAAATCCTGCCTTTGCACCAAACCCGATAAGCGCAAGAACAAAGAGGAGTCCTTTATGAGCCGATACAGAAAATGTATCAAAATCAAGACTAGAGCTTCCCTGCGCAAGCATTATAAACAGGAACATAAGACATGCCTGTCCAATATGAGCCGCAACCATGTATACCCACCCTGCATCACGCACCTCTTTCTTTTCATGTTCAAACACTACAAGAAAGAATGAGGCTATGGACATAATCTCCCAGGCGATCAGGAACAGGATGCCGTTTCTTGCTAAAACAACGAGCAGCATTGATGCAAACAGGAGGTTATAAAAACACCAGGCAGCGCCTATCTGTTTTTTGCCGCTGTAGCTCTTGAGATAACCCGCACCATATATGGCCGCGATTGCGCATATGATGGATATGGTAATAATAAAAAAGGCGGACAGGGGGTCAAGGCCAATATAGAATGAGCCGAAGGGGATCTGCCAGGCCATGTGCAGAGATGTATGATATTCGCAAAACAGGGCAGAACAGGCTGCATAAATAGCGCAGGCTGCCCCCAGAATGGATGATAGAACACCAGTCCAGGTTGCGCCTTTATATGAGGCGCCGGTAAAGAGGGCGATTATACCCCCTGAACAGATAATTAAAAGAGCTAGTAATATCAAATATATAGTCATTTCACCTGATTCTTTTCCTTTGAATGAGCTACCCCTAGTGTTGCATCAAGCCTGCCTGCCTCCTGGAAGATATCCTCCCTTGAGCCTGTATTTGCTATTACACTGGCAAATGCCGGTGAACGAAGCCCCATTGAAAGTTTTGACAGCAGGTTAAGATGTGCCTTTATAGTAGGGCTTACAATGGTAAAGAGTGTATGGACCGGCTTGCCATCCATTGCCTGGAAATCTATGGGAGTCTCAAGAAAACAGAGCGCCATAAGTGGTTTTGTCACATGAAGGGTAATGGGGTTACGCACATGCGGGATTGCTATCCCGTCGCCTACAGCGGTTGATCCCAATGATTCCCTTGCGAGGAGCACCTGAAACAGAAACTCCCTGTCAACGCCGTCAGGTAATGAAAGGATGTTTACTACGCTCCTCAGCACAGATACCTTGTCTTTTCCCTCCACCCTGTAATGGACACCGCCCGACCGTAATGCCTCTTCAAGGGAAGGTATAAAGGCATCTTCCGGTTCTTCCATCATCCTTGGTGAAATCGGCACACGGTTTGATGTGGCCCATTCAAGGAGTTCTGCACGGTTAAACCTGTACTGCCCGTTTACCTGGTGCATGGGCAGCTTTTCCTGTGCTATCCACCTGTATATGGTCTTTTCCGAGACCTGAAGCAACTCTGCTGCGTCTTTTACCCTGAGTTTCATTTATCTGTCTCTTGTTATTCTTTTCCCCAAAAAAGGGTTTTAGCAATCATAATACAATGAAATTCCTAAACCTCCCCTCCACTTTGTGGGAAGGGCTGGGGGAGAAGGAAACCAGGTTAAATAAAAAGATAATGTTACTGCCCCTGATTTTCACCCTCACCTAACCTCTCCCATCAAGGGAGAGGCATTACATTATGCCCCAATCATTCTTCTTTTTGAACCCTGATTGTCAATATTGGACAAAAGAAGAGCTTTTATGCCCATATGTTTTTTTTGTCAAGGAGGCTTTTTCAAAGATGACCATTTCTCCTTAGTGTCCACCCGGAAAGTGGCAAATTCCGGATAAACACCCCTTAATATATTGACAAATCATTAAAAGGATATTGAAATCTCTTATGAGGAATCATACTCCTTAAAATAATAAAAGTAAAAAAACTGACACAATCAAACCTTTTTGAATGGTAAGAAAGGGGTGCAATATGAAAACCCGCCTTTACAGGTTTTATTTACCTGTTGCATTAATACTGCTTTTACCACGGCAATCTCTTGGAGATGCCACACTGTCGCTTTATGGCACCTTCAACTCAATGGGTGTGATCGTGAATATTAATTCATCAGATGACCCGGATCAGGATGCAACAGTGGATGTCCAATACAAAACAGCTTCAGGGTCGTCCTATCAAAGAGGGTTTCCACTCTCAAGGGTTTCTGCTGACCGGTTTGTAGGGAGCCTTTTCAGTCTTGAACCAGGCGTTACCTATAATTTGCGTGTGACCATAACAGACTCTGATAAAGGGGTAATTCACGGGGTTATAAAGGAGGCATCACACTCAACCCGGCCTGAAATATCATATCCAACCCCTTCTGCTTCATACTATGCATCACCGAATGGAACCGGATCAGCATGCACTGTGGCAACCCCCTGCTCTCTTTCCCAGGCTATTCAGCGGGTACAGCAGGGCGAGGAGGTGGTGCTTTCTGGCGGGGTATATTATACTGGAGGAATTTCCATTTCAAGGTCAGGAACAGAAGATGCCCCAATAGTAATAAGGGGCAAGCAGGGTGAAACCGCTATACTTGACGGCTCTGACCCCTCCAGTTTTACATGGACACACCAGGGCGGGGGTGTTTACAGGACAACCTTGAATGTGGAAAGGCCCCATGTGGTTATGGCCAACGGAAAAAGACTCTTTCCATATCCCGGCCTCACAGAGCTGAGCGGGCTTACCATTGGTGTTCCGGGTTTTTATACATCGGGGAATTCACTTTATGTGAAACTTGAAAACAATGGTAACCCGAATGAAGCGACAATGAACATCTCACGGTTTAACAATGCTCTTTATCTGTCCGGGCGTGCCCATATCCGTATCTCAGACATCACATTCAGGTATTATGGACAGGGCTCCTATGCCAAGGCAATATATATAGATACATCAAGCGATATTTTTGTGGAGAAGTGCCTCTTTTCTTCTAATGACCTAGGTATCGGCATTAAACGTGAATCCCACAGGAATGTGATCCAGGATAATGAATTTAAGGACACCATATTTGACTGGCCATGGGATGAAATCAAGTCTTCCGGCGGCCTTGAGGATGGAGGGGTTGCCTTTTATGACCCAGCCACAGGACGCGGCAACATCATCAGGCGAAACCTGTTCCACGATGATTTTGACGGTTTCGGCACATGCCCTGAAGAGACCGCAGCAGAGCCTACCAATGAGACAGATGTCTATGAAAATGTGGTCTATAACATGGGGGATGACGGTGTCTCTACTGATGGAAGATGCAGCAATCTAAGGCTGTGGGACAACAGGTTTTACAATGTACTCATAGGCATTTCAATGGCCCCTGTATATGACGGCCCTGTATATGCAATAAGGAATACCATTTACCGCACAGGTGCAGGTAATAATGATTACCCTGGCAGTTCATTTAAATTCAACAGCGGCTATTCCGAGTCAGGCCCTATTTATCTGTTTCATAACACCTCTGATGCATATTATCCTGAAAACAGCGGTATACATATAAAGTCACCCGGAAGCTGGAAAAATATCTTTGCACGCAACAACATATGGTCAGGCACCGATTATGCGATCAATAATAACAATACAGGAGAACCTCTTGATTTTGACTATGATCTCCTTTATACGACCATGGCAAATGAACTGGTATACTGGGGAGATGGCCCTGACAGGCATATGCGTGATCTCGCAACATTTATAAATCTCACCGGACAGGAGCTTCATGGATTATCGTCTGCTCCGGGATTTTCGAATCCTGCATCAGGCGATTATACACTCTCTTCAGGAAGCCCTCTTATTGACAGGGGGCTTATAATCCCTGGTATAAATGATGATTACGCAGGGAGAGCCCCTGATATAGGCGCATTTGAAAACAGGGATAATCAGACTCAGCCTGGAGACAGGCATGATATAACACCTGTAATCATGTTATTGCTGGACAATTAGGGCCGTATATGAGTAGATTTATTTGGCTGAAGCAATGTAATAAATTAATCTGATAATTATAACGCATGTTGCATATACAACGCTGATAAATGGATCCCATGAAAGAAACTGCCATAAGTCTCCTCTCTGTTTTATTGCTGCTGGGTTCAGCTCAGGGGATTTTTCTGACCCTGCTGCTACTGCGTTTCAAAAAAGGTAATCTCCATGCAAATAACCCTACAACGATATATAGCCTATTAATATATTGACACAGATAGCTGACTAT
>CAYWRH010000105.1:0-14944 GCA_964460435.1 uncultured Desulfatiglans sp. | reverse complement strand
TATAATATTTTATCGGAATCAATATTCCTTATCATTATATGGGGTGAGTAGTTACCCCTACAGCTTATTAAGTAGCTGACTTCTTGCAAAATCAACTGTTTCCTGAGAAAGCGGAGGGGTGGCAGAGGGATGGGATGCAACATCAGCGCCCATGCGGTTTGCAAGCTCCATGGTTGCTTTAATATCCCAGCCAAGGGCGAATCCAAATACAATCCCGGCAGAGCAGGCATCCCCGGCGCCTACCGGATGGACTTTTCCTTCTATTCTTTCTGGCTGGGTCATTATAAATTCTCCATCCCGTTTTAAAACAAGGGTTCCCTGGTCTCCCCGTGTGATAACAATCGCCTGTGCAGGAAATCTCTCAATTATCATTTCCATTCTTCGTTTTATGCCTTCAAGGGTATTGTCAGCACTTATGGTTAACCCCAGCATATCTATTATTGTATTCAGTTCTGACCTGTTTGCCTTTATGATTGTTGCAGCGTGGCAGCTATACTCAATAATATCCGGTGAATATCCTTTTTCTCCAGTTAATGTATTCTGTCTGAGGTTTACATCATACAGGCGGATTGCCTGTTGCGGGACAACAGAAAGGAAATTTCTGATGGCATTGCGGGATGTCTCCTTTCTCTGTGCCAGACTGCCAAAACATACAGCAGAACAACGGCCTGCTAAATTTTTTAACCCAGGTTCCTCCGAAATGTAATCCCATGCTCTATCAGCCTCTATCTGGTAACCGGGTTCCCCATTTTGCATAAAGACCGATACAAGGCCAGTCGGGTGATTATTGTCTCGCTGTATAAAACTGGTCTGCATCTTCTTTTGTTTTATGGATGCAATGATTTGATCACCCCTTATATCGTTACCTACAGAGCTTATAATAATCCCCTCACCAATTCCCAGTTTAGCAGCAAGCTGATGCGCATGAAAGGAAAAATTGAAAGGGGCACCGCCCAGGGTTGCTGTTCCATCCTCAAACAGATCAAAGAGGACTTCGCCGATCCCGATAAAGGTGAAATGATTTGTTTCTGGCATTGATGTTTTAATCATTTAAATTTTTAGTGCTCTTTTTTAATTTACTTCCCAAAATATGAACGTCCAACATCGAACATCCAAATTTCAACATACAACCAAAAATAAAAGGCAAAGAAAAGACAATCTGTTCTAACTTTCATGTGATCTATTAACGGTCGGGAATAAATCCCGACCCTACGAAAGTCTCGAAAAACGTAGGGTTGGATTTTATATCCAACCTTCTTATTGATTTTTCAGATTTACCTTAAATAATGTAAAGTCATATTTGCTATAAATGACAGCATATTGTCAATAAAAAGTACTATACAATTCTATATAATCAAAGATTTGCCTGTATGATATGGCCATACATTTTAGCTGATTATGTACTGAAATCATACAGATAAAAATTTTAGCAGACCGCAAGGTTTTATTTTCGCACCTCCTGTCCCAAAATCGAAAAGTTGTATTGACAATTTCTCAGTTGAATATGTAGTATCAACCACCCTCAAGGAGATAAAATGACTGAAAATCATAATAAACAATCTGTAAAAGATGTGGATACAGAATCACGCAAAACAAAGCATCGTTTGATTTTCGAATATGTGCTGGCTGATATTGAGTCAGGAAGGCTAAAACAAGGTGACCGCCTGCCATCAGAGGCGGAACTCGTGATACAGTTCAATGCTTCACGACCTACAGTTGCCCGCGCGTTGCATGATTTACAGAATATGGGGCTTGTTGAGCGGAAGGTGGGGTCAGGCACATATGTGCACAAGACACAAAAGCAGGTTAAATCATGGAGGTTCGGTCTTTTAATACCCGGGCTTGGCAGCACAGAGATATTTGAACCTATATGCGGGCAACTGGCACGCCTGGCACAGAAAAACCATCATACACTTCTCTGGGGTGATTTTGGCGAGAAACAGGAAAGCCCTGATCCAGTATTGATCGAACAGGTATGTGAAAGCTATATCAGACAGTCGGTTGCGGGTGTATTTTTTGCCCCCCTGGAGTTGACCGAAGACAAGGACAGGGTCAACAGGTCTGTCATAGCCTCTATGAAATCGGCAGGGATACCCATTGTTCTGCTTGATCGTGATATAGTTGCCTTTCCGCAGCGTAGCGGCCTTGATCTGGTTGGTATTGATAATCGGCTTGCAGGGTTTCTTATTACAAACCACCTTATCAGTCTGGGATGCAAAAGGATCGACTTTCTAGCAAGACCAGGCTCTGCGCCGACAGTAAGCCTGCGTATATCGGGCTATCGTGAGGCGCTATTAAACAGCGGGATAGTACCTGCCAGCGAATGGATTCATACCGGTGATCCCGCAGATCAGAAATTTATTAAGGGTGTTATCAAGGATGGAGCAACTGCGATTGTGTGTGCAAATGACCTTACTGCTGCCAACCTTATGAAAACACTTGATGCGCTTTATTATCATGTGCCGCAAAAAATACGTGTGGCAGGGTTTGATGATGTGAGGTATGCGGGGCTGTTGCGACCCGCCCTTACAACAATTCACCAGCCATGCATTGATTTAGGAACCATTGCCATGCAGGTGATGCTTGAACGTATTGAAAATCAAGAATTGCCACCACGTGATATCTTAGTCAAACCAACCCTTGTTGTGCGGAAATCATGCGGAGCTTAAGGAATATACAAAACTAATTATCTAAAAGGAGAATTTGAAAGTGGAAAAGAGACTTCCTGGTATTGTTGTAAACAGTTACGGTTATGCTAATTTTTCTCTATCAATAATGTTGAGTCTTGGAACGATGTACTATATGAAGTTCCTGACGGACACGGCTATGATTTCAGCTGCCCTTGCGGGAGGCATTATGCTTATTGGAGGGGGGCTGGACACTGCTTCTATATTTATCTCGGGCAGCATAATACAAAAAACCCAGATGCGCTGGGGCCGTTTCAGATCATGGTTCCTTTTTATACCAATAACAACCTCTCTTTTTTTCACCCTTTCATTCACCAATCTTCCCCTGAGCAATACCCTTAAAGTAATCTATTTAACCGTTGCCTATATTATAGGCCATGTGAGCCTTAATTTTGCCTTCAATGCCCATATCGGTTTTATCTCCGTATTAACAAAAGATGCAGGTGAAAGACTGCGTCTTTCTGTCAGAAATATCCAGTTTGGAATGGCAAGCCAGATTTTTTTCAGCCTGGGAATTATAAATCTGCTTGAATACCTGAAGGTAAAACTGAATCCTACATTGGCATTTATTTATGTTGTTGTAATACTTTCGATCATACAGATCATTGGTTACTGGAACCTTTTTTATCAGACAAAAGGCTATGAAAAATTTGACCCTAACCTGAATACTGCTCCATCAAGCAAGATGACTTTACTTGAAATAATAAAACAGATCATGAGCAACAGCCAGCTCCTGCTTCTTATGGCCTCAGATGTAATGAACCAGACAATGCTTTTCAGCATTATGGGTCTTGCAATCTATTTTCTGGACAACATAGCAGGAAATGCTGCATGGATGTCTACTCATACGCTTGTCACAAGCATTCTAAGCTTTATAACGGCAGTGTATGCGCCTTATGTAATAAGATTATTTGGAAAGAAAAATACATACATTATTGCAATGGCCTGGGGCTCTGCCTTTTATTTTGTACTTCGGTTATTCGGAGAATTAAGCGTGATCCATTTTACGGTTATTATCTGCCTTGGAAACATGATATTTGGAACAGCCGGGCCTATGAGGCAGGCAATGTATATGGATGCAGCAGAATATGGATTTTATAAGACCGGAAAAGATGCCAGCGCATTTACTATGTCCATGTTTACTTTGCCCATTAAAATAGGGATAACCCTTTCCGGCGCAATAATCGGTTTTGGGCTTTCCCTTATCGGCTATACGGCAGGAACGGTGGTAACGGAAGCAGTAGCAGATAATCTCATGGATATAATCTGTTATATACCTGCAGGTTGCGGTATCATAGCAATGGCGCTGATGTTCTTTTACAAATTGAACGACAAGAATCTTGTCAAGATAATGGAATCAAATAATCTGAAAAGGGCAGGAGCAAAACAATAATTAGTTTATTTTTAAGGCCGGTTATTGCATATACCCGGCCTTTATTTTTACTTCTTTTCAAAATCAGGGAAATCCTTTACAATCCATTCTAATTAATATCCAGCCAAACCACAGGAGGGAGTCACAAAATGAAAGAAAAGATCAGCTTCACTATTAATGACAAACCGGTTACGCTTGAAGTTGAAGGTGACAGGAAACTTCTATGGATTCTTAGAACAGAGCTTGGACTTACCGGAACAAAATATGGCTGCGGTGAAGGTGTATGCGGTGCCTGCACTGTGTTTGTGGATAATGAGGCAATACAGTCATGTCAGGTGCGTATAAGGGATGTAGCAGGGTCAAGGGTAACCACAATTGAAGGTCTTGAAAAAAATGGCAAGCTCCATCCCATCCAAAAGGCATTTGTTGATCATGATGCGCTACAGTGCGGATTCTGCACTCCGGGCATGATCATGAAGGCACACAGTATTCTCACAGAAAATCCAAATGCCAAAAAAGAAGAGATAGTAAATGCAATGGATGGAAACCTTTGCCGCTGCGGCGCACATCCAAGGATAATAGATGCCATAGTCGATGCTGCCAAAATATTAAAAAGGGGTAATGAACATGAAACAGGAAGATAAAGGCGATTTCATGAATGGCAATTCGGGAAAAGATTCGGGTAAAGATATAGATTATGAGAGACGCAATTTTCTCAAGAAGATGGGGTTACTCGGCGGCGGCATCATTATCTACTTCACCACAGGCATCTCAGGCAGGTCGATAGCACAGCCCGGGTTTGGCTCCATCCCTGATTTTAATGCATTTGTAAGGATAGGCACTGATGAACGTGTTACATGCTTTATCGGAAAGGTAGACATGGGGCAGGGCACCATTACATCCTTTCCACAGTTAGTGGCAGAGGAGCTTGATGTAGCCTATGACAGGGTAGATATGATCATGGGTGATACAGATGTGTGCCCATGGGATGTCGGTACAGGCGGATCAATGGCCATACGTATTGTAGGTGTGCAGGTTAGAAGTGCTGCTGCCGAGGCAAAGGAGGTGTTAAAACTGCTCGCATCAGAGTATCTGAAATGCCCGGTTGATAGACTGTCAACTAAAAACGGCATTGTCTTTGACACAAAAAGGGCTGATGCAAAGGTCACCTACGGCGCCATTGCAAAGGGAAATATAATAGAGAAACATTTGCAAACAAAGCCATCTGTTACATCTCCGGATGCTTTTGAATTTATCGGTAAACCATATCTTCATCAGGACGCATACAAAAAGGTTACCGGCATGGCACAATACGCAGGTGACATACGCCTGCCTGACATGCTGTATGCCGCCGTTCTCAGGCCCCCTGTGCATGGCGCATTACTGAAAAGCCTTAATCTTGATGATGCAAAAAAGATAGAAGGGGTACAGATTATTGAAGATGATAATTTTATTGCTCTCCTGCATGAGGCACCTGATATTGCCAGAATGGCCCTGAGCATGGTAAAGGCTGAATATGATCTCCCAAGCCTATCTCTCAATGATAAAAATATTTTTGAGCACCTTCTTAAGAACCCTGTTCAGCCGCAGATTAAGGAGAAAAAGGGTGATATTGATGAAGGGGCAAAACTGGCAAAGGATATGTTTGAAGAGACCTATACCAGCGCCTATGTCGCCCATGCGCCCATGGAAACTCATACGAGCCTCGCAACTATAGAAAACGGCAAGGTTACCATCTGGGCATCAACCCAGTCTCCATTTGCAGTCCAGAGGAGTGTTGCAGAGGGTATGAAGCTCCCTGTTGATAAGGTAAGGGTTATCACACCCTTTGTGGGAGGGGCATTTGGAGGAAAGCTCACAATGGTTACAGAGAGTAACCTTGAGGCGATTGAGGCAGCAAGGCTTGCCCAGCTCACCGGCAGGCCGGTTCAGGTCTCATTTTCTAGGGCAGAGGAATTTTTTTATGACACCTTCAGGCCTGCTGCGATTGTTAAGATAAAATCAGGGATTGATGGTTCAGGCAGGATTGTATTATGGGACTATAATGTATATATGGCCGGAGAGAGGTGCGCTGAAGTGATATACGATATCCCCCATAGCGCTGTTAATGTATATGGAAGCTGGATGATGCCTCCTCCCGGCTCCCACCCCTTCAGGGTTGGCCCCTGGCGTGCACCCGGAGGTCCAAACAACATTCATGCAAAGGAGATGCAGATAACCCTTATGGCTGCAAAGGCGGGCATTGACCCCCTTGAATTCAGGTTGAAGAACCTTAAGGACGAAAAGATGATCGGTGTATTAAAGGCAGCTGCCAAGAAATTTGGCTATAAACCATCCAGGCCTGTAAGCGGCAGGGGATTCGGGATTTCATGCGGCATTGATGCTGAAACCTATGTCGCACACATCGGTGAGATAGAGGTAGACAAAAAGAGCGGTGAAATCAGGGTTAATCGGGTAGTATGCGTTTATGACATGGGCCTGTGTGTAAACCCGCAGGGCACAAAGATACAGATGGAAGGTTCATGCCTTATGAGCATGGGTTACGCCCTTACAGAAGGCATAAGATTCAGTGATGGCGCTATACTTGATAAAAATTATGATACCTACAGGATACCCAGGTTTTCATGGATGCCAAAGATAGAAACAATGATACTGAAAAAGGATAATGATCCGCCGCATGGAGCCGGAGAGCCTGCTGTTATAGGCATGGGCGCTGTTATTGCAACTGGTCTCTTTGATGCAACAGGCGCAAGGCTGTTTGAAATGCCCATGACACCGGAAAGGGTCAAGGCTGCGCTTGCCAGGGGTTAATATGAATAGAAGCAATTAGGGGCTTAGCAATTTACGATATACCGTTTGAAATGAAGATTTTTCACCACTGAGTACACGGAGAGCACAGAGGTTTCAAAAAAAGACTTCCCAGAGCACTCCGTGTTAAATAGTATTTTTGTATTTTCCGATTCCCTAAGAATGTCGTACCATTTAAAATTATAAGTTTAAAAGGAGAGAAAAATGATCCAGTCAATTACCAGTATGAAAAACGCCTTTGATCTTACCGGAAAGAATGCCCTTATAACCGGGGGTAACAGGGGGCTTGGTCTTGGGATAGCCACGGCAATGGCGCAGAGCGGTGCCAATATAGCCATTTTCTGCCGTGATACAAAAAAAGCAAAGGAGGCCCTGGCCGGGCTTAATGCTATTGGCGGCAGGCATGAGGTGTTTTCATGTGATATTACAGATATAAAGAGTGTACGAAAAGCTGTTAAAGAAGCATACGATGCCTATAAGAATTTTGATATCCTGGTAAACAATGCCGGCATATCATGCTTTAATGAGCTTCTTAATATGGATGAGGAGCTTACTGACTGGTACAATGTGCTTAATACAGACCTTAACGGCACTGTCCACATGACCTATGAGGTAGGAAAACGGATGAGGGATGCAGGCAAGGGCGGCTCTATCATTAATATCACATCCAATGCTGCCTTTATTGTAAACAAGACACAGCCCATGAGCCCATACAGTTCTGCCAAGGCAGCTGCAAATCATTTTACACGCTGCATGGCTGTTGAGATGGGCAAATATAATATACGTGTGAATGCCATAGCCCCAGGGTTTACCAATTCAAAGCTTTCCAAGTTTATACCCAAAGAGCAGTTTACCTATATCATCAACCAGATGCCTGCCGCCCGTTTCGGTGAACCGATAGAGGTGGGGGCAATGGCCGTATACCTTGCTTCACCGGCATCGGCTCAGGTAACAGGCGCTGTAATGGTTATTGATGGCGGGTATATGCTCTCGTGTTAATTTTATAACAGGATAAATTATGGAACATATAAACGCCTTAAAAGTAAGGAATAACCTGGGTGAGATTCTTGAACGCTTACATGATACAAAGGAGCCGATCTTTATCACCAAGGGAAGAAAGGTCAGGGCAGTGCTTGAATTCCTTTGTACAGATCTATCAGCATTCAGCTTTCAGCATGAGTCATATCAAACAAAGACTTGGCTTGCAGCTGAATGCCTGGTAAAAATTACCATGTGAATATTGCAGATGTCTGTAACCTGTTTACAGTGCCATCTGCCATGCCTTTATACTCTGTTTTATAGTAATTATACTCAACGCCTATAGTGAGCATGGGGAGCACCTTGAACATGGCATTCACATAATAAAAGCTGTTTTTATCCCTGCTGCCTATAACAAGATCATCAGTATCAGGGTTATCAAAACAGAACCCGGCGGTATATTGCCACTTACTGTTAAAGGCAAAAGTAACTTGTGACCACATGCCTGTGGTTGATATCTCATTCCGGCTTAAAGTATTTATACCCTGAAGCACGCCGCCAAAATAGTCATCCAGATTTTCACCGGTAAATGCCTCTCCGCTCAGGGTAAACCGTTCTGAAAGGGGGATAACAAAGTCAATGTTACCTGACCATGAAGCATAATCGGTTTTATCACCTGAAATCCATTCCACCTCTTCCTGTCCATAATGGCCTGATACGCCTATGACATTCTTCTTCCCTGCCAGCCCCTTTGTTGTAAGGGCGAGCCTTGCCTGAACAGTCGGGAAACCTGAATCATCACCATCATTAAAGCCTTTTCCAGTATCATACTGATCATCGAGGTAGAGGTCTTCATTGGCAGTGCCTGTTGTCCTTGAAAGGGCAAACTGTGTCAGGATGTCTGTAACATCATCAATGGCATTATTATAGCTTACCCTTATTTGCGGCCTTCTGTAACCGGTGTTTCCTGATGTAAACCCCGGCACATAGCTTAAAGAGTTTGGATTAAGTGGAGAGATTACATCCCATGTCTGGCCTGCAAGAAAACTGAGCCTGCCCCTGGTTGTCTCAAGGAATGCATGCCTGAGCATGAGTTCGGCCTTGTTTTCATGTGCGATAGTGCCATCGCCATAAAAGTCTGCCTCAATCCTGGCTTTTGTGATCCAGCCATCATATTGCGGTGCAGTAATATCAAGCCCAAGCCGGCTCTGCCTTGCTGTTATGTTAAAGGTGTTATCATTCTTTACCATGCCTTCACTCGGTACATAGATGACATAGTTGCCATTTACAGTCCTGCTGTCATTATATGAGGCATCAAGCTTGACATAGCCATAACTTTTTATACTGAAACCATCAGAGGCTTTTTGTGTCTTCTGTGCAGGTTCAGCAGGTTTTTCAGGTGTAACGCCCTTTTCAGTAAGAATGGCTTTCAGCGCACCCAGTTCCTTTTCAAGCATCTCTATACGCTGCTTGAGAGCATCATCATCTGATCCTGCCATTACCTGCTTTGAAAGCGGAAATATCATTGTGGTAAATATGGTTAATAAAAGTAACTGTTTGACTCTTTTCATGGAATACAAAAAATAAAACATCATTATTCTCCGGGTATATATATTTTGTGCAATATTTTTTTAACAGGATGCATCAGCCTGGTAAAAAAGCATCTGCACTCTATGTATTATGAGGAGTAAGTCAAGAAAATTTTATTGTTTTAATTAAGCCTGAAAGTATTTTTGACCTGAATTTTTATGGCAGAGACAAGATGTCTCCTGTCTCTGCCAGGCCGGGATTAAGCCCAATGCAGTTAACTTAAGCGATTTTGTTATTTCATATCACCATATATCTTTTTCTTGTCACCGCAATTAAAGATAATGGATAGTTCAATGTGGGGGTGCCTGAAATTTTTCCATTTCATTGGCCCCATCTTTACACCCTTTGGCAGCCATACTGAAGAGGTGGAGTTAACTGTATACTGTTTGCCGCCTAGTTCAAATTCTATCTCTGCGCCAAGGTCATTGGGTCGAAAAGGGTTACCTCCAAGATGGACAAGGAGTTCATCATAGTCATGGGCGTGTTCTCTGGGGTCTGTTTCAGGTATGCCTGTTATCCAGCTTAGATTTATGTACGAATATGCCTCTGGTACAATGGCGCTGCTCATGAGCGTCAAGCTTTTGCGGTTTTTAAGGCCCTGCCCTACCTCATAAAGATAGTTCTTTGTTCCTAACAGTGAATAATCCCTCTTGTCATTATCGGCCTTTAAAGGGAACTCCTTCTTTGCCTCGGCAACCCCGCTGTCTCCCCAGGCCTCCATAAGATTTCCCACTCCTATCATGATACCGGTCATAAAATGAGGTTTGATGTTGGGCCTTTTGCCATATACCCTTTTATAATGCAGCGGACCATGAGGTATTCCTTTTGGAATAAACATTGCGGCTGTCCTGTTGATTGTTACTGGCTGGCCTGCAACATAGAAGTCAATCTCAGCTCCGAGGTATTCCGGGTTATCAGGGTCACTGCCAATCAGCATTACAAGTTCATCATATTTACGGTGGTTCATCTCAAATACCCCGGGATTTGGTTCCGGCATATCATAAATCCATCCGCCTTCCATGTAATTATTAGACCCAGGTATGAGATTGTCACTAATCATTGTCATACTCGGTATCTGCCTGTTCATGATAGCGGGGATTACCTCTCCATCCGGGAAACGGGCTATTAACTTTTCATAATCGATATTTGCCATTTTATCCTCCTTGTCATTAAAAGGTTACAGGGCCATAATTAGCCCAAATCTTTTTAATAGGCCAATAAAAAGTGATTTACTGTAGATTCATTAGACCCTTAAGTTGACTCAACCCCTGATCCACTTTAATGCTCTTTATAGAGATTGCCTATCCTGTCATGCTCTTCAGGCGGGAAATAATCGATTGACCACATCTTTGAATTTTCCCTTATTTCCTGTATCTCAGACTTCAAAGACTCAAGCTCATTTGATAATGTATTGAGCCTTTTCAGCTCTTTCACCAGTTTTATATATTCACTCCTGATTTTTTGATGAAGGTTTTCTTCTCCTGAAGAGCTGACTTTATGAATCCGGGTCTCCATATTTTTATCAAGGGAGGTTTTTATAGAACGGGCGAAACAGGTGAGGGATAATATCAGCGTAAGGCATAAAATCAATGCTTCAGTTGTTGTTTTATTCAAGTGTCTTATCATATCTGCCAATCCCCAACATTTAACTGGGTAATTTGAAAATTA
Organism: uncultured Desulfatiglans sp.; assembly: GCA_964460435.1. GTDB lineage: Bacteria > Desulfobacterota > DSM-4660 > Desulfatiglandales > HGW-15 > JAAZBV01. The sequence goes on along the minus strand of CAYWRH010000105.1, from coordinate 3,841 downwards.
TTTGATATCAGCCATTATTGCCGAATATAACAGGCAGGGCATCCTCATAAATCCTCTGCCAGAGCGCTTTACCCTCAAAACTTTCTATGTATATCTTCATCCTGGGCTCTGTGCCTGATGGCCTTATGGCAAACCATGAGCCGCCTTCAAGTGTTACCTTGACCCCGCCTATTAAGGCATTGTTACCTGGCGCCCTGGTTAAAACCTCAATGATCTTTTTGCCTGCGACTCTATCTGCTTTGATATCTTCAGCCTTGAGCCCCTTTAAAATCCTTTTCTGATCATCACTTATGGCACCGTCTTCCCTCTTATAGAAGGGTTCGCCGTGTACGGGAACAAGGATGTTTTTATAAATATCAGAGGGGCATTTTCCTGTTTTTGCGAGTATCTCCGCTGCCAGAAGGGTCATGCAGAAGCCATCCTTATCTGTTGTCCATGTTGAGCCATCCATCCTTAAAAAGGTTGCGCCGGCGCTCTCTTCACCTCCAAATGCAATTTTACCATCAGAGAGCCCCTGAACAAACCATTTAAAGCCCACAGGCACTTCATATAGACTTTTGCCCGAGGCCTTAACAACCTTGTCAATCATGCTGCTGCTCACAAGGGTTTTGCCTATGGAGATATCCCTGTTCCAGCCTGCCCTGTTCTTAAGGAGGTACCAGATAGCAGCAGAAAGATAGTAATTAGGGTTCATGAGGCCATCAGGGCAGACAATGCCGTGCCTGTCAAAATCCGGGTCATTACCCCATGCGACATCATATTTGTCTGCCATGGCAATAAGGCCTGCCATTGCATAGGGTGAGGAGCAGTCCATCCTGATCTCGCCATCAGAATCAAGGGTCATGAAGCTGAATGTCGGGTCTGTCTTTTTATTTACCACATCTATATCAAGGCCGTAGAGCTCAGCCAATGGAGCCCAGTAACCTGTGCCAGCGCCCCCCATCGGGTCAGCGCCGATCCTGATACCTGCATCCCTTATCAGTTTCATATCAACCACACTGGACAATGACCTGATGAATTGCATCATGAAATCTTGTTCATGCACATTCCCTTTTTGGCGAACATTTTCATACGGAAGCCTTTTTATACACCTTCCCCTGTTTTTTATCAGTTCATTAGCCCTTGCCTCTATCCAGTCTGTTGCTTCCACATCAGCCGGGCCGCCATTTGGCGGATTGTACTTGAAACCTCCATCACGGGGAGGATTGTGTGATGGTGTAACAACAACACCGTCTGCCTTATGATTCCTATCTTTTTTATTATGTTCAAGTATAAGGAATGAGATTACAGGGGTTGGTGTGAACTGATCATCCTTATGAATGATGGTCTCCACACCATTTGCAGCAAATACCTCCAGCGCTGTCCTGAAGGCTGGGGCTGAAAGGGCATGTGTATCAAGCCCCATGAAAAGGGGGCCGTCAATGCCTTGTGAGATTCGGTATTCACATATGGCCTGTGATGTGGCAGCAATATGTATATCATTGAAGGTGCCCTTCAGGGATGAGCCCCTGTGCCCTGATGTGCCGAATGAAACAGGGCCATTGATATCATTATTATAATAGGCAGAAATCAGTTTATCGGGGTCAATAAGCAGGTATTCAGGCGCTGGTTTTCCTGCAAGCTCATGAATTTCAGATGCCATTAAAATGTCTCCAGAAAAAAATAAAGCTTTAAATAGGGCAACATCAATTTTTACCATGGAGGACACGGAGGGCACGGAGAGTTTTTTTTAAAAAATCTTATTCCGTGTTCTCTGTGCTCTCCGTGGTTAATTATAACGTTGTAATTTTTATCTCACTAAATTAACTAAATACTATATTTTATTCCTGCTGATTTCCAGGTTTTATACCCTCCGCTCAGGTTCCTTGATCTGAATCCGTTCTGGACAAGTATCCTGTGCCCCAGATATCCCCTAAGCCCTATTGCGCAATAGGGGATATATCTTTTTGACCTGTCCAGCTCATTGAGTCTGCCCCTGAGTTCATTAAGAGGTATATTCAAAGCGCCTTTAATGAATCCGGATTCATTAAGCTCATTTTTATCCCTAAGGTCTATAAGTATCTCATCCTCAGATTTAATATCTTTTAATTCATCCCATTTGATAGTGTTAACATCGCCTTTAAGAATATTTGCAGCGACAAATCCGGCGATATTTATTGGATCCTTTGCAGAAGAATAGGGGGGCGCATATGAAAGCTCAAGTTCCTCAAGGTCATACACTGTCATGGAGCCATGTATGGCCGTTGCAATCACATCAATCCTTTTATCTACCCCTTCACCTCCTATTATCTGCGCACCCAGGATTTTTCCGCTTCCGGGTGAAAATATGAGCTTGATTGACATCATCTCCGCACCAGGGTAATAACCTGCGTGTGACCCTGAGTGCGTATAGCTTGCCAGACAGGGCGTATTATTCTGTTTAAGGCTCTTTTCATTATTACCTGTAGATGCTATAACCAGATCAAAAACCTTTGCCACAGCCGTGCCAATGGTTCCCCTGAATATTGAATTCCTTCCCATTGCATTGTCAGCCGCTATCCTGGCCTGCTTGTTTGCAGGGCCTGCAAGGGCTGTCATGACAGGAAGGCCTGTTACATAATCCCTGATCTCTGCCGCATCACCAACCGCATATATGTCAGGGTCTGATGTCCTCATGCCTGAATCAACAATTATACCCCCGCGTTTTCCTGTGTTAAGACCAGCGTTTCTGGCAAGGATGCTTTCCGGCCTAATACCTATGGAAAGTATAACCATATCGCATCTGACCTCTGCCCCTTTTTCTGTTGTCACCCTGACCTGGTTTCCTGACATGGAAAAGGATTTTACCCCGTCACCCAGTATAAGCCCGACCCCCTTTTCTTTTAAATGGGCATGCACTATGGAGGCCATCTCATAGTCAAGAGGGGCCATTACCTGATCAAGCAACTCAATAATGGTTACCTTTATCCCGCGGCGTGAAAGATTTTCAGCCATTTCAAGGCCTATAAAACCACCTCCTATTATTGCTGCTGACTCAGGATTTTTTTCATCCACATGGGCTTTAATGAGGTCAGAGTCAGGTATGCTTCTTAAACTGTAGATGTTTTTCAGGTTTATCCCTTCAAGTGGCGGCCTGACAGGTTCAGCCCCTGGTGAGAGTATGATCTTGTCATAGCGCTCTTTATATTGCTTTCCGGTTTTTATTTCCCTTACCAGTACTTCCTTATTGTTCCTGTCTATTTCAGTAACCTCGGAGAAGGTTCTGATATCAATATTATATCTTGCCTTGAATGCAGCCGCGGTTGTTACAAGCAGGCTTTCCCTCTGTTTTATTATGTTGCCGATATAATAGGGCAGACCACAGTTGGCAAATGAGATATATTCACCTCTCTCAAAAAGAATTATCTCTGCTGTTTCATCAATTCTTCTTGCCCTGGCTGCCGCTGTTGCGCCCCCTGCCACACCGCCGATTATCAGCAGTTTTTTCCCCATTTTTTATCCCTCCATAATTGGTGAGTAGATAGAATATTAAGTGAATATACCGTAAAATAACTTAATTTTGCAATTTTAATGATATACGCCCAAACTATATTATTAATACTATTTTTATTCAATAGCTCTTTATGAAAAATATGTTCCAGTAGATGTAAATCATATTTTTTTTATTGATTTTTCAATCAGTTTGGTTTATTTGAAATACCTTGTTTTATTCTACCTGAAGTATGAGCAACCTTATTTCAGGTAAAAATAAAAGGAAAAGGAGTTTTTATGGGTATAGATGAAGAACATAACATTAAACAAAGATTATTCATATGCAAGAGAATTTTGCTGCCAGGACGGTGACGTGAAATACACCGGGGTT
>CAYWRH010000104.1:0-14995 GCA_964460435.1 uncultured Desulfatiglans sp. | reverse complement strand
GCCTAGGACGAGACTTGAACTCGTACGGGACTAGGTCCCGAGGGATTTTAAGTCCCTTGCGTCTACCAATTCCGCCACCCAGGCAATTATAAAGGGCTTTTTTAATAATATGACGGGTTTATGTCAAGCTATATTATTTAGTGTGCATTCAAAAATTGTTTTTTTTTATGCAAGCGGTCAGCCATCAGCGTTCAGCTTTCAGCAAAAGGCATATAAAACAAGGAGTTGCCTGATCCTTAAAACTATCTTAAATAGACCGGGTTGGTAAATATCCATGGCCTCCAGCCAAACACCGACACATATTTATAAACCTCCACCCTGTATACTCCCTTTTCCTTTACGCGGTATATTGCCTCCATGCCCCTGTGTTTATAAACCATTACGCCATTCCTGATAACCCTTATCTCACCCTTTGACGGGAGTTCAATAACAAGGTTTCCCTTGCTCCTGAATGTATCCTCCTCACCCATCAGCAGATCAGAGCCATCATCAGAGATGAGGGTGAACTTAAAACCCCTTGCAGGGGCCAGCCTGTCATTCGCAATAAAAAGCCGCCCTGCCTTCATGGCCTCATAAATATCTGCCTTTGCAACGTTAAAATCCTTGTAAAAACGTTTTTTAAGAAATATATGGATATTAATGGAATTAAGCAGAAAGCCATATGACAAAAATGTTGCCCTTATAAACCACAGTTTATAAACGGTCCCATGTGCATCAGAGCCCCCGACTGCAACCACCTTTCTCTTCTGACACAGTTCATCCCAGTAGCTGAGGGTCTCACGGCTTGGCCCTTTAAGGGCCTGCACCTTGAAACAGAGATGAAACAGGCCATGAAATATAGATTTTACCTGCTCCTTCCATCTTGATGAAAAATTCCAGATACATATTCCTGTAAAGCCTGTCACTGAAAGGTCATGCCACCTGTAGGCAATGGACTTCTCCATAAATGGCATACCCTTTTCAAAGGGATGTGCCATAAAACCAAAACCTCCCTGTTCATTGACCCTGTCTATCACCTCCTGGGGTGATGCATCTACTAAAGAGTCAGGGATGGACTTTATGTCATATGTAAGGTAATGGTGGCTATCCCGGCCTATCTCGGCGCCAATCAGAAGCGCAAAGGGCCCGGTGCCATAGAGCCCCTCATCATCAAGACTGAATTTTTTATTCATATGGCCGTGATCATTAAAACAGATAAAATCAATCCCGTTTCTGGATGCCTTTTCAGCTATCTCCGTGTAACTGCCCCTGCCGTCAGAATGGCTGGAGTGAACATGTATATTTCCAACATACTCATGAATAAACATATGTAAAATCCCCGGACCCTATTCAAATTTACTGAGCGCTTCTATTCCCATTTTCATAGGTTTATATATTGTAAATAGAGTTATTGCAATCACAAGAATAAATGAGCCTGAAATCATTACCCATTCCCCGGATGTTATTGCCCTGTTATAGAGGTCTGCGCTGAAAAATATATATACCGGCCCTGCCTCAAGCATGATAATAAGCGCCATATAAAGGGCGCTTAAAATCATGTATACAAGCCCTCCGAAACCTGTTGAGACCTGTGTGATATTCTCATATTTAAACCTTGGATAGAGGGCGCCCAGGCCTATGCCAAGAGATACAATGGCAAACACGCTTAGAAACATGGTGACAGTGGAGAGGATCATCATGAATAGTGATACATCAAGAAGACGGTTGGTTGCTATTATTAGTATCTCACCCAGCACAAGCATAGGGAAGATATAGATAAGGTATTTTCCCACAAGAAATCTTTTTAAGGAGAGGGGTGACTTTCGTATGATCCAGAAAGAGCTCCCCTCTGCGCTAACAGCCGGGAAGACAAACCTTACTGATATGGATGCAAGCACAAAACTGGCAAGCCCCAGGTTTAAAAAGGCCACTGTGTTCTGCAGAAAGTCGAGCCTGATAGCGCTTCTTTCAAGGGGGAGGACACTGAAATTGTAAAGATATACCGCAACAAGGGCACCAAGGAGTAAAAGCTGCGACCACTGGGTATTGTCCCTGAAAAATATCCGCACATCCTTTTCAAGTATCACCCCGGTATCATCACCCATTGGCTTTTTCATCAGCCTTACAGCCATATCAAGGAACCCCTTCCCTGCCCTTCTCCTCTTTGCCTCCTGTGATTTTGAGAAACCGCCAAAATAGACCGCCCTCGCCACCCAGGTATTGATTACCATAAGCGCAAGTGCTGTTGACCATAAAAGCATGATATTAAAAATGTTGCTTGCTCCTGCCCTGCGGCTTATATGGCTCCAGAGCACATCGGTGATCCAGTTTGTTGGCAGAAAAGGGTGGTCAGGCGCCTCAAGCACACTCACATACTGCATTATGCTGAAAAAGGCATCAGGGTCAACCAGCCTCTCAGGCCTTATCATCCTGAACATCAAATAAAGGGCTATTACAGCAAAGACCATGAATATCATGATAATATCCCTTGTCTTCTGGGCCGGGAATATGCTTACCATGATTACGGTAATAAATATGCCTGCTGCCGAGGCAATGATAGAGAGGGCGAGCCCCAGATGAAAAAGGTCAAAATAGAATAAAAACCAGGGCCTATATACCCATCCATAGGCCATCATTACAGGAAGCCCGAATATGATCACCATCCAAGAACTGTCAAACAGGGTAAAGATAACCCTGCTGATAAAGAGCTCTTCAAGACTGGCAGGCGATGAGTGGCACAACTCAAGGTCTGCTGAAAGATAGAGGTTTGAAAGGGAGGTAATGATGTTGCTGAACACAAGCAGACTGAAGAAGGTAATTAGCAGCATTGAGAGGAGATACTTTGCCAGTATATCACCAATAATCTCTGTTGATCTGAAATAGGATAGCACCCGTGATGACAGCACAAACATGATGGTCCAGAATATAAGCCCCACTGCAATCATGAGAGCAGCCTTTTTCCTGGCCCCACGATCCGCTGAGGAGATGCTGTTTTTTAAAGCCAGTATTCTTACGCTAAGAAGCAGAAAGAGATTTTTCATGCGCGACCATTGACCCTTCTGTAAGTTTTAAAAATACATTCTCAAGGTTGCCATCCACACCGGCCTTTCTTTTAAGCTCATCCGGGCTTCCCATAGCTGTTATCCTTCCTGTCTGTATGATGGCCACCTCATCACATATCTCCTGTGCTATATCAAGTGAATGGGTTGAGACAAAAATCGTCTTGCCTTTAATAGCCTCATTTTTAAATATATCCTTGACAAGCCTAGCGCCCCTTGGGTCAAGGCCAACCATGGGTTCATCAACAATCAATACCTTTGGGTCATGCAGCAAGGCCGAACACATAACAAGCCTCTGTTTCATGCCATGCGAATAGCTCTCAACCAGCTCATCACACCAGTGGCCGAGCTCAAAGGTCTCAAGGAGTCCCGTAATCCTCTTTTCAAGATCCATAACCCTTTTCAGGCCATAAAGCCCCCCTATGAAACGAAGAAACTCAATACCTGTCAGCTTTTCATATATGAAGGGCCTGTCAGGTATAAACCCTGTTATCCTTTTTACCTCTTCCGGAAATTCCGATATATCCATATTATTGATGATGATCCGCCCTTCAGAAGGCTGAAGGATACCTGCCATCATCCTCAGGGTTGTTGTCTTTCCTGCCCCGTTTGGCCCCAGAAAACCAAATACAATACCCTCCTTCACCTTCAGGCTGATATTGTCAACTGCCCTTAATCCCTTATATCTTTTTGTAAGGTTGATCAGTTCAATTATATTCAAAGTCTATTACCTCAATAAAAAGTTTTCCGATTACAGCCATGATTTCCACCTGTTTATCTATATTCCCCCTTAAAAGGGTTATATGAGATACATCAGCCGGCAACTGGTTCATTGTGGGGTCAAGAGTAATCCATTCGCCTGTATATGCCTCCACCCATGCATGGTAGTAAAAATTTTCCCTTGTATAGACAAGACCCGTTGATATCCTTGCAGGAATACCAGCCGCCCTTAACAGGGCGGTTAAAAGGGTTGCATGTTCATTGCAGTCGCCTGTCATTGTTTCAAGCACCTCTGCCGCACTTGGGATGCTCATTACAGGCCGCTTTTCAATGCTGGCATATACCCATTCCATCATTCTTTTTGAGATGGCAACAGGGTCTTTTAAATTGCCTGCTATCTTCTGTGCCTTACTTTTAATTACATCCTCATCGCTTTCTATATTGTGTTCAGGGACAAGATATCTTTTTATCTCAGGCTCTCCGCCATCATAGGGTATCCTGTAGCCTGCCCTGAAAGGCCACTGTTCCAGTGTAACAGTTAATATGCCATTAATGTATTTCTGTCTTCCATTTGAAATGGCTGCAAGGTCAAATCCCGTCTCTTCAATCCCCCTGAGTCTGATCTTAAGCCCTTTTAGCCTTGTCGTGTCAGGAAGTTTTTTATCTGTTCGCACAGCAGTAACCTCATAGAAGTCCTCTGTGCCATCTTCAATATTAAGCGGCGCATTGGCAGGGCTGGACTTCACCATTGTTAATCCCATGATGCTCTGCTCTTTCAGGATATCGCCATTCATGTCAACCCAGAAATTGAGCCTCGCGCCCATGACATCCCCTTCCAGCCTGAATGTATCATACTCAATATTGTTTATCCTGATCTTTTCCCTGGAAATGACCCTGAAGACAGCCTGCCTATGAGTCATTGTTGCGGGATCAAAGAATGTCCAGTTGAAACTTTCACCTGGAACAGGTTTGATATTTCTAAACATATGATCAATACCGCTGCTAATAACAGGGGCATCATCCACTCTAATCTCTATTATCTTTCCCCTTCGGCCTGTTCCTGTAGTGATTTTAAGCAGGTTCCCCTCCACCTTTCCGGTGATCCTGTAATTTACAACACCGGAGTTCATCTTGAAAAAGAAATTTTTCAGGCGGAAAGCTTCATCCACACTGGACTGCGTAATGGTGTAGAGCCCCTTTTCAAAGCCCATGAGGTTCAGTTTAAGGAACAGCTCATCCTGTATGTAGTATCCCCCCTCAAATGGCCTAATGGCAGTTACCGCATACCCTACCTTTTTATCATTAAGGAATATCTCCTTCCAGTCCTGTCTTGCCTCGAAAGCCTGAGCCTTGATGGCAGCAGGCTGAACATGATCATTGTCAAGGTAGCTTTTCTTGAAGAGGATGGCGAGCATCACTACCCAGAAAAGCACAATCAGTATGCCTGTTAAATTGAAAAGGGTTCTTTTGGTATTCATTTTAGTTCTCTATTTCATAAATTCAGTAACATATGAAATAAATCGTTACAGTTAACCACGGAGAGCACAGAGAACAGCATTTTATTTTATTGATAATTTATTTTTTGGCGCCCTTTGGGCAAAAGGCTATATGACATACCCGGCTTTTTCAACCAGACTGCGTGAATTTGAAAGAAGTTCAGATAAAAATCCATCAGGCAGCCCTGCGCCAGACACAACCTTTTCTGCAAAGAGCTCTGTTATAATATTCTGAGGTTCATGGCAGTCTGAATCAAGGACCATTCTGGCGCCTTTGTCCAGTGCAAGTCTTGCAACATGACCGTTGGTAAGGCTGTGGCCTGACCTTGATGTTATCTCAAGAAAAACGCCCCTTTCTTTAGCAAGCCTGACCTCTTCAGCAGTTATTAAACCTGGATGGGCAAGTATATCAATGCCTGCCTCTATCCCTGCCCGGTTTGTGCCAGGCGCAACAGGTTCTGCTATTGTTTCACCGTGCAGGACTATTATCCTTGCACCCAGTCCCCTTGCCTCTTTTACCAGGCCTGCAATCTGCTGCGGCGGAACGTGTGTAATCTCAATACCCGGTATAACAGTAACAGACTGTGCCCTGTTCAGCTCATCAGCAACCCTTATTATCCTCGGGATAATAAAATCCACATTTGACTGGTCTGCATGGTCAGTTATAGCAATCGCCCTGTAGCCTGCTGACTCATATCTTCTTGTGAGCTCCGCCGGTATCAGCGCCCCATCACTGAATATGGAATGTGAATGTAGATCTATCATCATCTTTTACATCTTGTATTTGCCGAAGTCTTCGGGATTGAGGTTTTCAAGTATCTCCTGCCACTTCTTGCCCTCTTCTGTCTTTATTTCCGGTTCAGCTCTCATAAGATCAATATTCCTTGACTTGTCAATAACCTCTTCGGATACAAAAATCGGTGCATTTACCCTGAGTGAAAGGGCCAGTGCGTCACTCGGCCTAGCATCCACCTGCATCAGACCTCCATTATGAGCAAGGTGAATAAGGGCATAGTAGACATTGTTTTTCAGATCACATATCTCAATCTTTTCAACCTTTACACCAATAATATCAAGAATATTCTTTAAAAGGTCATGGGTCATGGGTCTGTCAAAATCTATCTTTTCCATCTTGCTGGCTATGGCAGTTGCCTCCATAAGACCGATCCAGATTGGCAGTGTCTTTTCACCATCGACCTCTTTCAGAATAACAATCGGACTGTTCGTTATCGGGTCCATTGTCAGCTTGGATATGGTCATTGGTTTAAACATTCTTATCTCCCTTGAAATTATTTTGTTTTCAGGTTACTCATATTCTTGTACATAGTCATATGTTTGTCAATATAACTTTATTTTGCAGCAAGTATGATAAACATGTTTAAAGGAGAAACAACACCGGGCCATGAATAAATTAGTCAATAATGATAATTTTCCCTATTTTTTTGATTATAAACCTGGTCTTTTTCTATGGTGGTTCTTCTATCGTCTTGTGAGAAGGGTCAAGCTGGATGAAAACTTCAGGGATTCCTTAAGATTGATGCAGAAGGAGGGGACTATTGTTTATGCAATCAAACATAAAGGGCTCCTTGACTTCCTGCTGTACCACTTCACACTTAAAATGAGGAGCCTGCCATACCCGAGGATAGCCTTTGGTATGGATCTGTCACTGATACTTCCAGCATTGATACTGATAAAGGTCACCCTGTCACGCATCTCTGCATTTCTCCGCACAGGAAGGGATCAAAACCCGTTTGATTCTCACTTTTATGATAATGCCCTAAGGAGAAAGACCCCTTCGCTTGTTTCGCTCCTTGACCCGGAGGGTTTTCTAAAATCATTTATCTATTCAGAGACCGATAACCTGCATTTTCTGATTGAACAGCAGAAAAAAACAGCTACCCCTATATTTATTGTCCCGGAGTTGATCCTGTTCAAACGCTCCCCTGAAAAAGAGGGTTTCAGGCTCAGGGACATATTTTTCGGCTACAAGGATAACCCGGGGATTATCAGAAAGATTATCCTCTTTTTCAGACATCCTGGCTCAACCTTTATAGATTTTGCAGAACCGGTTAACCTCAAGATTTATTTGGAAAATCAGCCTGAAGGGATATCAACCGACCAGATAGCGCAGGAACTCAAGGATGATCTGATAAGGAGGATAGACAGCCAGAAGAGGATAATCCTTGGCCCTATTATGAAATCGCGCCAGCAGCTCAAGGAGATAGTCCTTAAAGACAAGGATATAACCACCCTGATAGACAAGATCTCCGGCAATGACAGGAAAAAGATTAGGGCAAAAAGAAAAATGGCAGGCAAGTACTTTGATGAGATAGCTGCTGACTACAACAGCTCATATGTGAGCCTTTTGCGTATCCTCTTGAAGTGGCTCTGGAAAAAGATATTTACCGGCATTGACACTGTGCCGTCTGAGCTGGCAGTCATAAGGGAATGGGCAAGAAAGGGGCCGCTGATATATGTGCCGTCACATAAAAGCCATGTTGATTACCTGGTGCTGAATGATGTTCTCTATGATTTCAACATGCATATCCCGAGGATCGCAGCGGGCCAGAACCTCTCATTCTGGCCAATGGGCCACATATTCAGAAAGTGCGGCGCATTCTTTATCAGACGCTCGTTTCAGGGGGCAAAACTCTATTCTGAGGTCTTTTCACGCTATGTTAAGGCCCTGCTTCAGGATGGTCACCCTATCCAGTTTTATATTGAGGGTGGAAGAAGCAGAAACGGAAAACTGGTTCAGCCAAAGACAGGCTTTTTATCTATTCTCATGGATGCATATGAACAGGGTTACTGCAATGACCTCATATTTGTCCCCACATCGGTGCTTTATGACAGGGTGGTTGAGGAGGGATCATACCTTAAAGAGCTATCCGGGGCGCAGAAGGAGAGCGAGAATTTCAGGCAGGTGATAAAGGCGCGGCGGTTTCTTAAGAGCAGCTACGGCAGGATATATATCCGCTTTGATAAACCCTTTTCCATTAAGGAATGGATGCAACGGCAACCATCAGGGAATTCATACAGAGACATGCTTGCTGCCGGAATAGCCCATTCCATTAACAATATCACACTAATTACCCCGCTTGCCATTGTAAGCACTGCAATCCTGACATCACACAGAAAAGGCTTTTACATACCGGAACTCAGGAAAACAATTGAGCTTTTCATTTATCTTGCCAAAAGGGTAAATGCCCCGCTGTATGAGGGGCTCGCTGATATTGACAATTCTATAAATGAGGCGATTGCCCTGTTAACAGAGTGGGAGGTTATTGAACAGGTAAATGACCCGCAGGGGGGTGAAAACCCATTTTACTTTATACAGGATGATAAAAAACTTGAACTGGAATATTATAAAAATACCATTATACATTTTTTTATTGATTATTCCTTTGCGGCAATATCCCTCTTGAGCCAGTCAGATGAGGATACAAACCCTGGCGTCGCCCTCTCTGTATTCAACTTTTTGTCAAATACCTTTTCTAATGAGTTTCTTTTTGATTCTGCCCTGAAACCGGCAGAGAGGTTTAACTCGGTAACAGCCTCCTATATTGAAAAGGGGTTTATTACAGATATCAGGGAAACATGTAGATTCAGGGTAACCAGGGCAGGGTTTGACAGGCTGCCATCTATTGCTGCCCTTGCAAAAACCTTTATTGAGTCATACTGGATAGCCGCAAATGTTATCATGAAGGAGAAGGATGCAAAGATATCAGGTGATAACCTCCTTAAGGAGATCATATCCACAGGAAAAAAATATTATAATTCCGGGGTAATAGACCATATAGGTTCAGTATCCCGTGTCAATTTTCAGAACGCCATCGCCTATATTAATAAGAACATACTGCATTCTGAAAGAACTAAAACAGAAATCATTACCACAGAGGACAATACCCTTTCAGGGTTTATCAAAAAGCTCCATTCTTTCAGCAAGATAAGCGGGTAGGCCATTATGGCTTGGTTCTTTACTCTTTCTTCTTAAAGGTGATGATCTTTCCGGGCCTTTTTTCGGTTTTGCTGTTTTCTGAATCACTGCCCCCCTTATCCTTTTCCTGTGGCGGGAGTCGTTCTATCTTCTCAAGGCGCATGCTGTTGCCGCCCATGGTAAAGGTTTCGCCGTTTATGTACTCCTTGCGAAGTATCCATGTGATAACCTGGTGGGGGATGGTCAAAAGGAGCAGTGTCACCTGATACCACTCCTTTTTGATATCAGGCTCTATTCGCTCTATCCTTGCGTATACCCCTGGCTCATCCTTGAAGTAAATAAGTACAAGATCACCTTCAATATTCATGAAAAAAAACACCTCGTTTTATGCAAAATCATCTTGGATATAAATAGCAGTTTTTCAGATCATGTAAAGGGAAATAATAAGGAGGGGCAGGGTGTAAGGCTCAGGGCGCAAGGAGAGCACGGGGAAAGGCTTTTTATTATTTTATCAATAATATTTTTTGTTCTTCTTAGCGCCCTTTGCGTCTTGGCGGTTTAATTTTTTGAAGTAAAATCAGTAACCTTTTTCTCTTGCACTATCACACTCGCACTCTCATTTAAGATAGAATTTTCGGTACAAGAATATTATTGCTGATTATCTCCTGGAAAATGATTGAGAGTCGAGTAAGCATATTAGCAGAACCTGCTATAATTGATATTCAATAATACATCCATTGCTATTTCTTAACTTTTAATCATTCCTATTGATAGAAAGCACATTTTTTTTATTATTTTTTTAAAATGAAACCATATCTGGATAAAGGGGTATTCAAAGAGCTTAAAGACATAAATATTTTTTATACAGTCAAACCAACATTGGGTACAATCGCCTGGAAGAATGGGCAGGATTTGTGCCCTGATACCCTATATCTTGACAGCATTGATGCGACATAGAAACCTTAAACAGGCAGAAAAATCACACTGACTGAAAATATTATCCCTGACCATATCAGTGCGATAAAGGTATAACCCATTATATCCCTTGCCTGCATCCTTATCCCCTTTGCCACTACCGGGAGAAACGTAAGCGTCCAGAATGGCTGAATCATGTTGGTCCAGGCATCTCCATAGGCCGCAGCCATGGAAGACCTTGCAAGAAATCTCGCCAGTTGATCAGGCGGCAGACTGGCCCCCAGGGTCTTAGCAGACTCCATAACAGTTGGCCCGATAACTGCCCATTCACCGCCGCCTGAGGGGATAAAGATATTCATAATACCGCTCATCATAAGAGACATGAACGGAAAGGTTGAAACAGTTGCAAACCCCACTATCCAGCCGGAGATCACCTTTCCCAATCCTGTATAGATCATAATCCCCATAATCCCAGCGTAAAAAGGGAACTGCAAAATAATGCCAGAGACATTGCTGCATGATCTCTTCATGGCAACAGCGTACCTTGCAGGTGTTTTATGGCATAAAAGGCCGATGATGATAAAAATAAAATTCATTATATTTAGATTCAGGTCAAAACCCCGCTCAGAAAAGTGCCAGAAAATGTACCATAAACCGGCCAGGGATATTAAAAACTGTATTATAAAACTGTTATTCAGGATATCAGAGAGATTCTTCCCCGGAAGCCTCAAGGCCTCAGCCTCTTCAGCTATATTCATCTCCTTTTCCTGCAAATCCCCTTCCCTGAGATCATCAAAGGTCAAAATCTTGTCATCCCCCGGGATAAGCAGGATCATAAGAACAGGGAGGGTAAAAAGAAGGGCCGCTCCACAGAAGATATTCATATTGCTTACAAGGGTCAGTGATGTAGGTATTGTAGATGAGACAATACCGCTTTCAATCAGAAAATTATTGGGCGTATTCATTGTAAGAGGTATAGAACCGGAAAGACCTCCGTGCCACGGCAAAAAGGATACATAAACACAGGCGGTAAGCAGGCGGTAATCCACCTTTTTTACTCTTGCAGCAAGCTCCCTTGCCAGAACTGCTGTAAGCACAATAAAGCCCCAGCTTATCAGGACGAAAATCCCGCCCATAAATACAACTATTATATAGACCATTACCGGCTTTTTTATTTTTGATGCCAGTATATCGATTACCTTAACTGCCGGGCCGGATATGGCTATGGCGTATCCGGTAACAAGGATCAGTACCATCTGCATTGAAAACTGTAAAAGGTCCCAGAAGCCCTTGTACCATGCCTTTATTATATCCAATAGAGTGATATCACCTACTATAAAGATACCGATGATTCCGGCAATAAAGGTCAAAATCAATGCAAATATAAAGGAATCAGGGATTATCTTTCTGAATTTATCGGCAAAAAAAGATCCAAGATTTGCTAACATGATAACTTTTCCTTTTAGTAGATTTGATGACAGGTATTTAATAGTTATATCTTTTCAACAAACACCATAGATATCTCTGCTTTATGGCACAGCGTTCATACTTCGCCTTTAATATGATGTGCCCTTGTTATATAGAAGGGCACATCGCCGAGTATCATGATACTATTTTTCTTTACAGCCAATAAAGCGGTATATCGCTGCCCCAATCACACCTCCAACAATAGGCGCCACCCAGAAAAGCCAGAGCTGCGCAAGAGCCCATCCGCCCGCAAACACTGCCACCCCTGTACTTCTTGCAGGATTCACCGATGTATTGGTAACAGGAATACTTATCAGGTGTATGAGAGTGAGGCACAACCCGATTGCGATCGGAGCAAAACCCTGTGGCGCCCTGCTGTCTGTAGCTCCAAGGATAACGATAAGAAACATCATGGTCATGACCACTTCACAGATAATTGCAGCAAGCATATTATATCCGCCCGGAGAATGTTCTCCGTATCCGTTTGATGCAAAACCGGCTGATACATCAAAGCCTGCCTTGCCGCTTGCAATAAGATATAAAATACCGCCGGCAGCAATACCACCTAAAACCTGGGTAATAATGTAAGGTACTAGATCCTTGGCAGGAAATCTGCCGCCAGCCCACAGGCCAATAGATACTGCCGGATTAAGGTGGCAACCTGATATGTGCCCTATGGCAAAGGCCATTGTAAGCACGGTCAGGCCAAAGGCAAGAGAGACACCAAGAAGACCGATGCCGACATCAGGAAAGGCAGCAGCCAGAACAGCACTGCCGCACCCGCCAAGGACAAGCCAGAATGTACCAAAGAACTCAGCGCTATACCTCTTCATACTTACCTCCTTTGATATTGTTGATTAATAAGGTGCCCTAATGAGACAAGGGCACAAACGATAGCTGCCAATATAAAATACCAAAACAAAAAGCCCTGCAATAAATTTTTATTACTGAATCACCACAGACTTAATAAAGGCAAGCAGATCCGCATCCACCTGCTTGAAAACATCCTCAGCAGAATCAGCAATAATAACAAGACCTGTATTATTATAAAGGATATAACAGAGATAAACCCTGTGAGGGGTACCTGATTTTGAGTACTTTGCCTTATATACAAGAGAATGCTGGTCAGATGAATAATCAGGATATCCGCCAAGGAGTTCCCAGGTTATTTTTAAAGACCTTTCTATATCCTCTAAACCTTTCAAAGCATATGCAGCGGCATTCATCGATTTTGGTACCTCTTCAAAGACAAGAGATATAACAGGCTCTGATGGCACGCCCTTTTTTCCCATGATCTTTTCATGTTTGAAAACCCTGATACCTTTTTTGCCCTCACCAGGATCAGTCTCCTTGACAAGTGTCCAGACCTTCTCATCCGGTTTTGTATAAATAATTTTATTACCAAATGCATCTATTGAGGTTTGAGCCCAGGCAATCCCTGAGGATACGACAAAAAGAATAGTAAGTATAGCTGTCTTCATTTATATTCCTCCATTTATAAAAGGTGCATCATCTATTATTGAACCGGTGCCGGTGTTTTTGCTTTTGCCTTATCTGGCGGCCCCATTATGGCGTTGAAGTCCAGACCTGGAACACTTGGTGTCAGGGTATGAACATACCTGATCTTTCCATTAACCACCCTGAATGTGTGTGAATCAGGCATTCCCGGTGGCCTTCCAAAGCGACAGAAGATATTTACCACACCCATATCAACATCCACAATGTAATCCCTCTTGAGAATTGGGAGCTTATCATCTCCTTCAGGAAAGCCCACAGAACAGGAGGCATCGGGATCATCAAAATCCTTTGTGGTATACATACCCCCTTCAAGGCGTGCGCATGGTTTGTTGAATGGTACCTTCACAGCCCTGTCTGAAAAGGCATCAAAGTAGGCATTACCGGCCCTGATCAGTGTCTCACGGTCTACGCGTTCATCCGGATTTAACATCCTCCAGTCTTCCATGGTTGAGTACTTCAGGTAATCAGCAGCATTAAATAACCAGTCAGACCTTTTTGTAACCATGCTGTCGAACTCCGAAATCCTGCCACCCTCAACCCTGAGGCGTGTGCCAATAACATAGGGGTTATCTCCTTTAGCAACAATCACCTCAGTAAATGTCCGGCATGAATCCACATCAAGAAAACTGCGGTTAAAATCTATTTCTAATGGATTATTCAAAAGACTTTGATCCTGTTTGATCTCAGACATGTTTTCAATATATGTCACCTTATCAGTAAGCAGCGCCTTTGTGATATCCCCTGCCTTCTGGGCGGCAATATAGCTGTCAACTGCCGCCTGAAGGGTTTCACGGGTGCATGCAGATACTTTACGTGCAGCAGCATCAACTGCCTGATCAAATGAGGCAGTACAAAACAGAATCATGATGATACTAACAATAGCTTTATTCATAAATCCTCCTTTGAAATCTCCCTCGTTCCCATTGTCCCCGTGGGAACGTCTACATTTACGCTCTGTATCCTGTTGCCAATACAATCCTTTAATATGAACATTTATCAAATACTCCTTAAAGGTACGGTAATTATTTTCTTTGCAGGATGAAACTCAATGATCCCGATCTTATCAAGGTATCCGTTGATTGGCAATTCTACTGAAGATAAATATTCAACAGCTTTTGACAGATTAGCCTTTTTCATGGGATATGAAGAAGTGGTTAAAGGACAGTCCGGCTGCCATTTACCTCTATCGAAGTAATCAACCGTAAGCGGTTTATCGATCGTGTCGAATTTTAATTTAACCTTTTGCTGAAACTCCAGTAACTCAACCGATGATGCCATGTTAAATGAAAAGACATAATGGCTATTTGAAATATAAAGAGAATAGTTTTTTATGACTATACTAATGGAACAATTTTCCGAGCATACCTCCTTTAATATGTCAGAAGCGGATTTCATATTAAGGTCGGTGTATATTGCCAATTTACAATGAGGATCATTTACCGACTTATGCATGTAATCATCAATATTATTCTCTGCAAAGCCTTTCCATATTTCTCGTATCTTCAGGCTGCATCTCTCATCGAAATATCCCACAATCGCATTCTGCATTACGACCTATTCTCCTCGAATCAGTCTGTTATTTAGACCTCTTGTATGATCAGATACTATTCATATTTCAAAGAATGACCACTATACCTACAACTCAGAGCCATAATTTGTTCATGCGGTTAAATGCTGTTTGTGGTTGATTAAAGATTTTTGATCTGAATCTACCCAATCAGGTAAAGGAGAATTTGTTGCCTCAGCATAGAGTGTCTCAGGGGCAATATCAACCTCATCTCCCCATGTAAGGACACCCAGCTCCTCATTTATCCTGAAATTCATGAAAAATTCAATATCTTTAAATTTTGCAAATACACCACCTTTATATAGGTATTTTGAAAAGTCGACTATTCCGGTAACAC
>CAYWRH010000103.1:0-15148 GCA_964460435.1 uncultured Desulfatiglans sp. | reverse complement strand
CATTGTTTTTAAAAAGATTATTTATTATCTTGACAGAAGGATTATAGGATGTTCCATAAATCATTTTTACCTACGCCCTATAAATCATAGATAAGGGATTATTGGTGGTTGCCTGTGTGCAATACACCGTATTTGTAACGATCAGGTAAGGAGTGTGAAGCAGCGAGAGACTCGCCGATTTTTTTTGTCCTTTATGGCTGGAGGGTAAGTATATCCGGAAAATACCACCCCTCCAACTAACTGGATTCACTTGTTTTATTTTTTTGCCTTGACAGGAGATTATAGGATTGCTCCACTCTACACACCTAATCTATGCCGTCTTCATTGCCATCAATCTTATCCTGACCTTCCAAGCCCTTAAAATCCCTGAATCGATTTTGCATCTTTTTATCTATTCCTTTGACATCCAGACCGGTCTGCTTAGTATATTCCTCTTTCATGCTTTTTTTCTCCTCCTCTGTAATGTCAACCCTTTTGAGCCATGTTTCAAACACCGCTCCTTTTGCCCCATCCAGCATGATATCCGAAAAAATGGCCAGTATTATAGACTTTAAAGGTTTGAGCAGCATATATTTAGCCAGACCCATCTCTGCCCGCATGGCCTTTGAAAATATTTTATTTGTGCTTTGTTTCATACATTTCTCTGTGGGCAGGCACAGAATCCAGGGATGAAGCCTGTCGCCGGCCTCTTCAACATTCTTACTCATCAAATTCTTCAGCTCCGATACAGACATGGCCTTTTGCCCGGAACCAGCAATTGCCTGAAACCAGACATATGGCAGGGCTGTGGGCATCATGGAAAACACATAAAATATATCTTTCTCTGTCAGACCTTTCTTTTTTAATTCGGATTCATTCCCCAGTGGATATTCAACACCTGCTTTTTTACATATTTCTAAAAACATGGGAACAGGATGTTCAGACGGTGATTCCACGACAATAATAATCCCCTTTTGGGGTTTCAGTTTTGTTATTCTTTCAAAACCTTCCGCCACCTCAGTGACCAGTTCCACGGCATAATTACATTCCTTCTCATTTTTGCTGTAGACTCGCGCGAAAGGGGTGTCAAAACACCTGAGCCCTGAAAAGGCGGCCGGCAATATTTCAGGATTGTCTTCTTCGGCCCTCAGATTATTGGCAGATACAACTGAAAGAACAATAAGTACAAATAACAAAAAAGCAAACCGTCGCATATATACACCTCTTTCCGTTTTTCATGTTAATCTGATTCTGTCAGAAGCGCCCGATTCATCCTGAAAAAGGGGGCAGATCTGCCGATGACTCTTAAGGATTGGATAGCTCAACGAGCAAGAGTCAAAGGCAGCTCCCAGTTCTTTTTTGACCCCCGGCTTACTGAAGATGCCCCCCAGCAGGATATGGTTCTGTGACCATGTTTATCCCGACAATAAAGAACCGGATGATCTGATGAAATTTCTGTTAAAAAAATTCAGTTCTGCTATTACCAGCCGCCTGGTGTATTGAATGGGGCCATAACCCCTACAGTATCAATCTGGTGTATTTCTCCTCCCCAGATTTTATATATATGCATTGCCATCATATCAAAGGGATCATATTTTCTTTCCACCTTATCCCTGTCCGGATCATTAAGAAGTCTGTGTTCCTTTTTATCCATCTTGTGACGAAAATTTGAAAAGCCTATCGCAAGCCCTGTCTTTGTATCTGCTATTTCAACCCTTCTATCAACAATCTCGCTTATATATTCAAAATTCTGCATATTGATCTGGCTCCTGCATGTGACCATGCCCAGAAGCCCGACCGGACGCGGCGCAGCGCCCGGGATACCGACCCCTCCCATTGGCCCGCCGGATGGTGCGGTTCGATATCCGTTTTCTATACGCTCGCAGTCATCAGCAAAGGGCGCCAGATTACCATTGTTCAGGTCAACAGCATCGTAATATGATTTTGCAATATGGATAATCCTGCCGCGGGAATCTGCATATTCATATGGTATCTCCATAGGAATGGCCGGCCTCACCTTCTTAAGGGTATCAGGTATCTCTGTGCCACGCAGTAACGAGACAAGGTGTTCTGCCTCTACAATTTTATCATTTAAATATTTTAACCGGAATCCGACCTGCGCAGGTTTTCCTTCGGACTGCATGATGACCATGCCGCCTACCTGCTGTGAAAAGGTATCGGGTACGATAATTTTGAATTCTGTAGGGCCGGAAGTGGCTGTTTTCCAGAGACCCTCTCCGGGCTTTATCTGTTTGGCGTTTTCAACAATTCTGACATCATCAGCGAACCGTACCTTTTGAGGGGTATGGGCTACCATTGCCGAGATATAGTCGTCAGCCCTCCTTATCAGACAATCACGGTCACATTCAGCAGCAGTAATATTTGACAGGTTTAAGCTAAGCATCACAGTTACAGCAAGTAAGTAATTTAATCGTCGCATAGTGTCTCCTCTCTTCCTTTTAATAAATGAAATTTCCTGTTATTTATCCAGCACTAAGCTTCTGCATAATAACAATGTTAAAAATATTATCTCAATATTTGAGTCTCATACCCTTTGCATAGTTAAGGCGACCAACATAGAACTCTTCCTCATTTTCAGGCGGTGTAATGCCTGCGGCCATTACACCTGCCCTCATGGCATCCTTCTGGTGCTGAAAAATTAGGGCGGTTGGCTTCCTAAACATCCCGCCATTACCGCCTGTCAGCCATTGCAGGTATTTCATGCCAAGCATACCTGACTGAAAGGCAACACCCCTTGCGTTTAGTGTAATCGGCGAAAGTTCCCAGTAGATATCCATGGCCTTAAGAAAGTCCCCTTTAAGGAATTCGTTAAACATATTGAGGGCGCGCCTGTTTCCGTCACCTGCCCTGTCAAATATAATATAGTCAGCCGGCCCTGCATACTGCTGTTTATATTGTGCTACAGTGATCGGCCACTCCGAAGGCTCTGCGGATTGGAACAGTATCTTGTCTCCTACCCTGTTATACACCTCGGCCCATTTACCTACACCATCCTCCAGATATGATTTTATTGCAACTACATTTGGGATATCAGTGATTCTTTCTATAAGGGCCGGATTGAATTTACTCGGGTGAAACCTGCCGAAGTCAAAGAATGGTTTTGGCCAGAGATCGATTGCAAGATTGGTCGAATCACACAACCTTTTTGTGGCGTTAAAGATGTCCTCCTCATTCCTCGCATAGAACATACCTGGCCATCCAAGAAGTACATGGGAACCGCCTCTCTTTTCAAAATACCTGAGCAAATCTATATCTTGCTCAATGGTGTCTATGCCTGAAAACATGGATACAAGGCATTTACCCTTTGCCTCATCGCATACTATGTCAATAAACTGATGTCGTTCTTCAATGGTGAGGGTGCAGATCTCTATCTGGAGAAAAACACTGAAGACCCCCTTTTCAATATTATTTCTTACATCATGGCGTATCCCCTCCTCATCCAGGTTGGTGAGGTCAGGTGTGAATGAAGGGCTCAGGGTGCCGCACAAACCGTGATAATGTTTTTTTGCCCACTGTTTGGCCTCGGATTTTGTAAATTCCATTTTGCTCTCCTTTATATGATAAATATGGAATATGAAGGTTTATTATGCATACGCCTTGAGCCTGATGCCTTTTGCATAATTTACCCTTCCCACATAGAACTCCTCCTCAGGCTCCCTTGGTGTCAGCCCTATTGCCCTTAAACCGGCCCTGATCCTTTCCTTCTGGTAATCATAGAGCCTGCTTGTGGGCTGCCTTATGCTTCCGCCGTTACCACCATTGCACCAGTGGGCGTATTTATCTGTATGGGCCATTACAATCCCTGAGTGAAAATATGAGGCCTCAAGCCCTGGCCCTCCTTCTGTTAATGGCGCAAGTTCCCAGTAGATCTCCATTGCCTTGTCTATTTCGCCCTTTGTGAGGAGATTAAAAATATTGACCATGCGGGGGTTTTCCGGGGTCTGCATGCAGTAAAAGGGGCCTGCCCCTGACCACTGCTGACCATATTCGGGGATTGTAATAAACCACCTGTCAGGCATCGGGTCATTCACAAGCACCATATCACCGATCAACCTGAAGGTCATGACTGTGATAGCCATGCTGCCACCCCCGCCCAGCTTCATTGCAACCACATTTGGTATCTCAGCAATTCGGGGCAAAAGCTCAGGGGGGAAGTAACTGGGATGATACTTTCTTGTATGAAGCCTGCCCGTATAGAGCACAATCCCGAGGTTGGTCGAATCGCACATATATTTGTACATCTTATAGATATCCTCTTTGGAACGGGGATAGTATTGTATGGGGTGCCCGAGTGTTGCATATGTTCCGCCCACCTTTTCAATATGTCTGAGCATTTCAATATCCTGCTCAACCGTATCCTGCATTACCGCGACAGAGATATGCACCCTGCCTTTGGCCTCATCACATACTATTTCAACCAGCTTTTTTCTCTCCTCGAATGTCATGCCGCAGGATTCAGGTGAAACCATTATTGAAGTAAAGCCATTGGCTAAAATATGGTTGACGTCATACCTTATGCCCTCTTCATCAAGGGCCTCCAGATCCGGGGTGAATGATGGGAAGATAACGGTCTCAAGCCCCTTCATGTGTTTTTTTGCCCACTCTTTAGCCTCTTTTTTTGTGAATTCAACGGCCATGTTGCCTCCTTCAAGAAATATTAAAAAGTTGGTTTATACTACTTATATTAATTAAGCTATCCGCCCCCCATAACATGCAGCCACTCCACCTCAATAAATTCCCTCTCTTTGTAACGCTCCTGTCTGGCCAGGCTAACAATTTCATTAAATGAGTGTATCCATTGTCCATCGACTATGAAAACACCTTCGCTGAAATTTAACACATCCCTTGCCTCTTCCAGATCATAGATATATTCATCCGGGTTACCTTGAGGGAATTTTATCTTCAATTTGGGTAGAGTAGACATCTATTTACACGCAAGTATTGTTCTTATCACCATCGCCTTTGCGATCTGTATTTTATAACCATTGTAATATAATCCTTTGGCATCGGATACTGCTGCCTCACCGGCAGCTTCAGCATTAACCTCATCTATAACCTTGCCTGTAATGGCATCTTCAGCTTTAATTACCCTGTACGGTTTATTAAAAACCCCATTAAGGCATATCTTTGCCATACCATTGCCGATTGCAGCGGCACAGTTGACAATGGGAAAATCAATGGATTTTCTCAGGGCAAATTTTGAAAAAGCAGTTTTAACTCCTGATGCCAATTCTGGCAGTTGTATCTCGGTTACTATTTCATCATTATCAAGCACAGTAGACTGGACACACCTGTTTGCTGCCCAGAAATCCTCTGCATTAATAACCCTCTTTGATGTTA
The DNA here is from genome assembly GCA_964460435.1 of uncultured Desulfatiglans sp. GTDB lineage: Bacteria > Desulfobacterota > DSM-4660 > Desulfatiglandales > HGW-15 > JAAZBV01. The sequence goes on along the minus strand of CAYWRH010000103.1, from coordinate 9,808 downwards.
TGATCCTCGCATCCAGTACCACCAGGGCCGGGGCCAGGTCTGATGGATTTACCGCATAACACCCGCAGTTAAAGCACCTCTTTGCCTCAGTCAGAGCAAGGCTAAGGCCAAGGCTCCCAGTATCCTCAACATCTATATTTTTTACCCTTTCAAATACCGGGGCTTCAGGCTCCTTTACCCTGCTGCTTTTCCTGAGGCAGGAAGGATCAAATTTCAGGGCAGTATCATTATCTTTAATGTCATGTTCTTTATTGTTTACCTTTGCAACCTTAAGATACTCATTAATGGAATCCGCTGCCTTTCGTCCAGCGGCTATGGCGCCTATAACAGAGGCGGAGCCGGTAGTTATATCCCCTCCGGCAAACACGCCGGGTATACTGGTTGCATGGGTTACAGGATCAACAGTAATGAGGCCCCTTTCATTATTAAGCGGTAATTCCGTGCTGATAAAAGAGATATCCGGTTTCTGCCCTATCGCAAGAATTACCTGGTCAACCTCCACCATCTTAATATCATTAGTGTCAAAGGAGGGAGAAAAGAGACATTCATCATTATATACAGAAGTGCATCTGACCAGTTCCATGCCAATAATCTTGCCTTTTGATTCCACTATCCGGTGCGGCCCAAGAGAGGGCAGCAGCTTTATACCGCAAGCCACTGCTGCATCAATTTCAGCCTTAAATGCCGGCATCTCATCACGGCCTTCAAGGGAGGCAACATATACTTCACTCGCACCAAGACGTGAGGCAACAGTAGCCACATCAATTGCCACATTGCCCCCGCCTATCACAAGCACCCTCTTTGAGACTTCTGCTGTTCCGAGGCGGGCCATGCTTAAAAAATCAAGGCCGGACAGGAGTAACTCCGCCTTTTCTATCTTAAGAGGTGCCTGTTTCTGAACCCCGCATGCAATAAAGAGGCAGTCAAAATTATCCTTAAGCTCCCTGATAGATAGATCCTTACCCACATCAACCCCGGTTTTAAATTCTATCCCCAGGTTTTCAAATGCCTTGAGCTGTTCGCTAATAATCTTATCTGGGAGCCTGTAGGGCGGGATGCCATGATAAAGCATGCCCCCGGGTGTTTTAAGCTTTTCAAATAGTGTCACCTGATGACCGGCGATTCTCAGATAATATGCAGCAGAGAGCCCTGCCGGACCTGACCCGATGATGCCTACCTTTTTTCCTGTACCGGTTTTGGGCGGCTCATATATTTCTGACTGATTCTCAAGGATATAGTCGCCCATAAACCGCTCGATTGATCTTACTGAAACCGATTCATCAAATTCCTTTCTGTTGCATCCATTCTCACATGTATGGGGGCAGACCCTTCCTGTAATTGCTGGGATAGGATTATTTTTAAGCAGAATCCTTGCAGCCCCTGACAGGTCATTATCCCTGAATCTCTCCAGATATGCAGGGATATCTACATTACCGGGGCATTCTGAGGTGCATGGAGATGCGGTTACCTTTGTGCCCCCGAATATGGAGTGGTACCTGTTTTCACCGATTATGGCATAGCAGGTTTTGCCCCCCTTTTTCATGCAGTCAAACCTGTTATCCTCTTTCCTGAAATACCAGCACCTGTTAAGCTGGCAGATATTTCCTGCAATGGTGCCCATCTCCCTCACATGGGGTGATGCTGCCCTTCGTGCTGCCTCTGCCAATGCAGTGTAACGTGCCTTCAGGAGAGGGTTATCAGCAATATCCTGAAGCCTGGTCAGGGCGCCTATCCTGATCATGCCCTCTTCTTCCCTTATGTAATCAAGCCCAGGTATGGTCTTGAGATTGATCACTGTTTCAGGGTAATGGGGTAGTATCTCAAACCTCATGGTTCCTATAAGGTCTGTGCCCCCGGCCAGCAGGCTCATCCTCTCTTTACTGTTTTTAAGGATTGAAACCGCCTCTCCCACAGATGAAACATTAATAAAATTGAATTTCATTAAACTCTTCATCTTTATCCCCTGACCTTTCCCAGGGCCTTAAGCACCAGATCAGGGGTAACAGGCGTGCCGTCCACCCATTTGCCTATGGCATTATATACTGCTGGAACCAGCAGGGCCGCAGCAGTGGCAGCCTTACCAGCCTCGCTGCACCCGTAGAGCCCGTAGGCGCTGAACCCTGTATGTGTTTCTATGGTCGGGCATTTGATCTCACCTACATCCCCAATGGTGAGAATTGGGTAACCGAGAAAATTATCATTGAGCTTTACCCCTGTTATTGGATCATAGAATATCCCCTCGGTAGCGGAAACACTTATGCCCTGATAGGCTCCGCCATAGAGCTGCTGATCATTCACATCAGGATTGATTGACTGGCCCAGGTCATAGGAATGGACCAGCTTTGTTACCTCGACATGGCCTGTCATTGTATCAACCTCCACCTCAACAAAGCATGCCTGCCTTGCCATATCATACATCTCTTCCACCTTATATGGTTCAGGCGGTGTTATAGCCACAAAAAAGGGGCCGCCCTCAAGCCAGCTATACTTATGTGCGGAGGCAAGGGTCTTTATTGGGAGCCTGTTTTCCGGGTTTGCCTTTTCAAAAATTATGCTCTCCCTTATATCCAGATCCTCAATAGTTTTTCCTTTAAAGGGAGATGGGGTTGGCGGTGGCTCAAAGCCCGGATAGTTTGTCGCAACAGGCATGGGCTTGAGTGCATATTCAAGAAGCAGCCTTTTCAATGCCCTTGCGTTCCAGATAATGCCATAGGAGTTGATCATTGTTCCCATGGAGCCTGCCGGGTAAAATGCATCAAATGAGAAATATTCCTTGAACTCAATCTTTACATCTTCATAGCGCAGCCCTGTTTCATCGGCCACGATCTGACAATAGGTGGTGGGCGCTGACTGGCCGCAGTCACAGCGCCTGAAGAAGATGGTTGCTGTGCCGTCCTGGGCCACTGATATACCGGGATGGGGATTATTGGCGCCGCGAACGCCTGTTGCCCAGCTTGCGCAGGCATAAAACCCGACACCGTGCATCCTTCCGTTTGGAAGTCTTCTTTCCCCCGGAGGATGCCATTTATTATCCCAGTCAAATGCCCTCTTGCCAACCTCTATAACCTCCTTAAGGCTGTCCCTTAAAGGCATGCCGTATCTCTTTTTTACATTTTCATCAAGCCAGGCCATGTCATGACCTTTAACCCCGTCATTAATAATCTGCACATCTATGGGGCTCATATTCAAGTGGGCAGCCACTTTATTGATAATCATATTTACAAGCACACAGTCCATGGCCCCGTCCTTCCAGCATGACTCGTGGGCCTTGCTCCAGTATGACTGTATCTGGTGCAGATATATATTGGGTGTCTTAAGGGAGTTTACCAGCATCTTGAACAGGGGGTGCCCTTCATGCTGATATGAAACGATCTTTATGGCGGTTATGGTTCCATCCTTCTTAAAACCCACCCTGTAACGGGCTGCACCGGTTTCATAACTGGTCCCTTCCCAGGCAAGGCCATAATCATCAACAAACTTGACAGGCCTTCCGGTCATCTTACTCGCTATAACAGTGTATCTGCAAAGCTGGGAAACATAGCCCATCTGATTGCCGCCGAACATGGCGCCATTATGGGGAGTGTGAATCTTCAGTTTTACTGCCTTATCCCTGAATTCCGGCATCATCCCGAATTTTATATCCCTGCCGATTGAGGCGCCATGATACCAGAGCTCAAGTTCATCCCCTTTATAGTGTGCTACAATGCACCCTGGCTCAGGGGTAGCCCATACATCATCATCCGCCTTCTTCTGGTAAAATTCGATGACCTCATCCGCCTCGTCAAAGCCCTTTTCTATGTCGCCCTGGTTAAGGACAACCGCATCCTTCCATATATTGCTTTTGGAATTACGTTCCGGGTGGAGTATTGGAGCATCAGGTCTGGTCGGTTCTTCAGGGTTAAGTATTATGGGAAGCTGCTCCCAGACAATCCCTTCACCTATAAGCTTCAAGGCGAGATCGCAGGTCTCTTCGCTATCCGCAACCACAACAGCTCCCACCCTTACTCCGAAAAAATCAGCGGTATCCGGGAGAATGGAATCCCTCCACCAGTACCAGCCTATCTCTCTTGGGAAATAGTCATGAAGGTCGAGATCAGGCGCATCATATCTTATGATTGCCCGGACACCTGGCAGTTTTTCTGCCTTGCTGCTGTCCATGCTGATGATCCTTGCATGGGCGTGAGGTGAACGGTAAACCTTTGCGTAAAGCATGCCCGGAAGATATACATCGCTGGTATAGACCGCCTTGCCTGTCACCTTGTCAAGTGCCTCTTTGGGGCGCAGGCCACGCTTACCGATGTAACCATCCTTTGGCGGACGCCACAGCCAGGGTTTGTTCTCTGCATGCTCTGCCATATTATCTCCTCTCCCTGAGCTTTTTGGCTGCATCAAGGATTGCCCTGATGTGCACATGATAGTTGCCGCAGCGGCATATATTGCCACCAAGGGCCTCCTTTATCTCATCTACTGTGGGGTCAGGATTATGGTCAAGCAGCGCCTTTGCTGTCAGGATAAATCCGGGGGTGCAGTATCCGCACTGGGCTGTCCAGTTCATGACATAGGAGTCGATCAGAGGATGGTTATGGTCAGCAAGCCCCTCGGCAGTCTCTATAACAGCGCCATTGCAGTCCGCTGCCAGTGTGGAGCAGGACAGGACAGGCCTTCCATTCATTATTACAGTGCATGACCCGCAGGCCCCCTGTCCGCCGCACATATCCTTTATGGATGTGAGGCCGAGTTTTTTTCGCAAAACATCGCGCAGGGGCAAGTTTGACCCGACCTGTACACTGTATGTCTTACCATTGACCGTGAATTTTACATTATGCCTTTGCATACTCTCTTCAGCCACAGCCATTTCATCTGTTTTAAAAATATCTTCAGCCTTAATCAATTGTTCACTCCTGAAGTTGGATTCCCCTGATAATCATAATCGGTTACATTATTTAACCAGCGGGCTTTCCCACCCGCTGTTTTTTTCAAGTATCTCATTCCAGTTTGCAGACAGCCTGACCGGTTTGGTGACAAAATGGGCTGCCCCGTAACCGAATGTACTCGTATAGGTGATCCCAAATGGGCCCGCGCCGCCTGATACACAGATCTTTATATTATCAGGGCCGGCAAGTAATGGTATGAGCGTATCAGGGGCTGACCTGCATTTATTTATCAGCTCCTCTGTCAGTCGGCCAAAGAATGTTATCTGATTTATATCCATACCGTTAAGGAATTCTGAGGCGGGTATTTTGATTGCATCAACAAGGGCCTGCTGGAATGCTCTTCTTGAATAACCTTCCCTCCTTATACAGCCGAATGTGGATGCACACAAGATGACAAGGTTGTCCATCCCCCAGTTTCCCAGCAGCCTGTCATGTTTTACCACGGCCTGTTTGCTTATATACTCAATAATCCTTTTTACTGTCGGAGGCTCCGGTTGCACTATGTCCGGCTGCCATGACATTGCAGGCATAACACTGACAGTGGGCTGATCCTTTGAATACCCCTCTGCCACACGCAGGGGCGCCCATGCTCCTTTGTATGCAGACTCATTTTCTGCCATAAGGGGTATAAATTTAAAGGGGCTTCCAAGGCTCTTCATATCATTGATCCCTGGCCATGTATGGCCGAGGTTGATCATTATGAGCCTTACTGCCCTGCCTATGGTTGAATTGGCTCTAAAACCTGGGCCAAGGGTGCTGAAGCTGTTGTTGATGTTGAGGTCATCGATAAGGTTTTGCCCGCTTACAATAAGAAGGGGAGCCATGTTGCATGAGGTGCACTGTACCTCACGGAGATCAAATGCCGGGTCAATAATCGCCTCAACAGCAGCAATCACAACCGGAAGATGCTGTGGCAAACAACCGGCCATAACTGCATTAATGGCGATTTTTTCTATTGTGGCATCTCCGCCTCCGGGCTCTACCTGGCCTATTGAATGATCAGGGCTCAGATCAGTTCCTTCAAGCATTTCATCAACCGCTTCTCTTGTGGGAGGAATAATGGGTAAGCCATCTCCCCATCCATGGTTAAGAAAATATTTCTCCATGCTGCCTGTTGCCCTGGCATATGTTGTACCGCTGAAGATCAGCTCATCTTTAACAGGTTCTTCTGCATTGATCACAGGTGTTTCTGTGAGGGCATGGATGACATCATCAGCAAATCCTGCAAAATCCAATGCCTCAATTTCAGATGGGTGGGGCAGTGCCTCCAGGGGGACAACTACAATAGATATATCAGGGAGCCCTTCACGGCCTGCGACAAACCTGGCATTCTCTTCAAATGGCCTGGTGATGGCAAAAGCTACTGGCTTTCCGAGTCTTTCCAGTTCTACTGCATCAAGGGCCACCCTTGCCGAGCTGGTGCCGGTGAGCCCAAGCATGACGATTACACCGTCAGAATATTCTGCAATTTCCCTGAGCCTTTGTTCCCTTGAAGGCGGGCCCATAAATGACCATTCGCGGAACTGAACCTTTTCTGTCTTCTTTTTAAGGGCATCTTCAAGGCGGGGCCAGAGTTTTTCAGTTATACCCCAGACCCCGAATTTTAAGACCCCGATTTTTTTGTTGTTTATACTCTTTAACCTTGGAGAGGCTGGAAACCTGGGAGCCCTTTCAATCCTGCCCCTCGGGTTATAAACCTTCAGCTTTATATCCTTTTTAGACATATCATCCCCATGATAGTCGGAGTAAAAACGCATCGGGCATAGTGTAAGAGACAGGCTGCTTTTTGACAGGTATTAATTATCCCATTAGTCTATAAAACTATCACCCAGATTTTTCCCCAATTTTGATTGATAAACTGATTGAAATTTCATGGAATAGTATATAAGTATACAAAGGTTGTAAACACAAAAAATAAATGAGGAGAATTTTACAAAAGGTCTCTTTTATACCCATAGCTTAACAGGCATCCAACAAAACCATTATAAATAATCTGAATGCCGGAGATGGTGGTCAGTCAATAATTCGTTATATGAGGAGGAGAGCATAAAATGATATCCCAGGATGAGATCAAAAAATATCAGGAAGAAAATCTACTTTTAAAGGCGCAGATTGAAAAACAGTCCGGAAAAACAGTGGAGCAGCTATACGCTGAAAGGGCAAAAAGGGTCAGGGATGTTATTGAGTTGAGAGAACCTGACAGGGTGCCGTTTTTGGCCCTCATTGATACACAGCACCATTATGGACTGCCCAATTCCGCCTCCTATTATGACCCCCTATCCCTTAAAAGAACCATGAGAAAGGTGACTATAGATCTTGAGCCTGATATTAGCGAGGCAGGGTTTCCATCATGCGGCGCTGCAATGACCTTGCTGGATGTGAAAAACTGCGTATGGCCTGGCGGGCCTGTGCCTGACAGTTACGAATACCAGTTTATTGAAGGTGAGTATATGAAGGCGGATGAATATGATATGTTCCTGAATGATCCTTCAGGTTTCATGATCAGATGCTATCTCCCCCGTGTGTACGGGGCGCTGATGCCTTTATCAAAACTACCTCCTCTGGACAACCTGTTAATGGGGTTCGAGGCGATGACCCCCTTATTTGCCAGCCCTGAATTTTTAGAGATGGCTAAACGTCTAGCCGATGCAGGAAGAGCGGTGCAGGAATTTTATAGCATTGTCGGAGATGCACAGGGAGAATTTGCCCAGCTTGGGTTTCCACCCTTTGCCAGCTTTGCCCCCGGCGGAGTTGGAGGCGCTCCATTTGATACAATTACCAGTTTCTTAAGGGGCATGAAAGGTTCCATGCTGGATATGTACCGCCAGCCGGATAAACTTATAAGGGCCTGTGAGGTTATTCTTGAAAGACGTATTGCAAAGGCAATCCCTGCTGATGCCACCCATCGTGATTTTCCCCAGAAGATCGCCATGCCTCTCTGGAGGGGAGACCCCAATTTTATGTCAGAGGCACAGTTTAAGAAATTTTACTGGCCCGGGTTAAAAAAATCCCTACAGACCCACGTGGAGCTGGGTTATGTGCCGGTGCCATTCTTTGAATCAAAATTTGGCAAAAGGCTTGAATGCATGCTGGAGCTGCCAAAGGGGAAGATACTGGCCTCAGTAGACGCTGATGACATTGTAATCGCTAAGGAGATATTAGGCGGCCATACAAGCCTTCTGGTGCGTTGCCCCAATTCCGCAAGGGTATGGTCTGTAAGTAAACTTGAATCCTTCTTAAAGGATGCTATTGATAAATGCGGTAAAAATGGCGGGCTTATCCTGGCTGTGCTTATACCCAATAATGCGAAGCTTGAAGATATACAGGCAATGTTGAAATCGGTCAGAGAGTACGGTAAATATTGATTTATTTATTGAGGCCTTTGCATAACACTTATTTTCATTCCGCGGCTCGACCGCGGAATCCAGTAGCTTGTTGAAATTATTGAGTCACCCCTTGTGTGGGAATGCCGATTCGACAATTTTTGTATTGTTTTAAAAAGGTCTATCATTCTGAATATCATAAGGACTTCAAATTTTTTCAAGAGGGTTTAATATGGAATTTATCAATCTTGATCACCTGATAAAGGATTCTATAGATATGCACATGCATCCGGGACCTTCTCCCGGTCCATGCCGCTTTGATGCCATAGAGGCGGCACAGATGGCTAAAAATGCGGGGATGAAGGCCATAGTGCTCAAGAGCCACGCATATACTGCGGCAGTTGCTTCTATTGTCAGTCAGCTTGTACAGGGGATCAATGTCATTGGCAGTATCTGCCTTAATTACGAGGTAGGGGGGCTCAACTATCACGCTGTCCAGAATGCGGCAGGCCTTGGTGCAAAAGTGGTATGGATGCCCACCTTTTCGGCGGCCAACTCCATCAATAAATTCAGGGCGCTTGGTTTACCCCTGGAGGGTGATGGCATCTCACTATTGGATAATGCCGGAAAGCTGGTACCTGAAATGGATCGGATACTCCCGATTATTAAGAATAACAACATGGTGCTTGCTACAGGCCACATCTCCCCACAGGAGACCTTTGCCCTTGTAAAAGAGGCCAAAAAGAGAGGCATAAACAAAATTGTAATAACTCACCCAACTGATAAAGAGTTCGGGGAGAATCCGTTTACAATTGATGATCTACTAAAGCTTTCTACAATGGGTGCCTTTATTGAGTTTACCCTTATCGGGATATTACCCAATGAATTCTGCCATGACCCTGCGCAGATAGCTAAGACCATAAAGACAATCGGGCCTGAACACTGTATTATCAGCACTGACCTTGGACAGCCCCAGAACCCTCTGCCTGTTGAAGGCATGAGACTATTTATAGCAACCCTGCTCCACCACGGTATCACACAGAAAGAGGTGGAGATGATGAACAAATGGAATCCCGCAAAGCTGCTGGATCTGTGAAAATCTCTTTAGAAAATATTTATCTTTAAAGCTAGACTCCAACTTTATCGGAGGGACTTAAAGATTTTGTCAATTTCAGGCGTATCATAACCAACCTTCCATTGTCCCCGTGGAACAGTAAGTGGAGTTTTCCCCGTTACGGCTCACCGACGACCTTTCCCATGATTTTCTATTGTAAAGCATAAAAGCATATACGTCCCCATCGTTGTCACAGTTTTCACGACCGAAAATGGCTCACTTTTTAACGACCGTTGACATGCCTATGGCTTTTTCTTTTTTAAAATAAAAAAATACCCATCTTCAATGGTTAAAATTGTATTTAGGTCGATAACCTCAAATTCCCGAACAGGTTTTTCATTATTTTTAACTTGCATCACAAATTTATATTTTCTGTCAACTTCATACTTATAAAATAAACTTGTTTTAAGGACGTCTATCCAAGATGATGATCTTAC
>CAYWRH010000102.1:0-15562 GCA_964460435.1 uncultured Desulfatiglans sp. | reverse complement strand
TATAAAGAACAACAATATATGAAAAACATATTTAAAGATATAATAAATGAATAATTAAAATGCAATAAAAATATTAATATTTCAGCTATATTAGCTATATTTATAATCATATTTCCATCCGCCAGTCCCGTTATTCGTGAGGAAATAGTTAAAAATGACAACACTTTAATAAGGCAAGTTATCATGCAAAGCCGAAAAGAGCACCAGGAAAAACAGTTTTAGTTAAAGTATTTACCTTTGTGTCTTTGTGTAAGATCCAGCTTTTTTACGAAACCATCAAAAATGGCTTTTGTCATTTTAAAAGATCAGTTATAGATAGCTGAAGGTTCAAGGCTAAATGTTCAATGGCCAAAGTCTGTTATAATTACGCACCTGTTAACGTATGGAGTTCATGTGTCATTTAAGAAGAACGATATAAAATCCGAACCGCTTGAGATACTTGTTATTCATGCACACCCTGATAAAAAGAGTTTCTGCCATGCAATAACCGAGACTGCTGTTTTACAGATTAGAAAGAATGGCCACAGGGCTACATTACATGACCTCTATGCGGAAGGATTTGATCCGATCTTGCCTGGCCCTGAAATAGCGTCAGATGCATCGCTCCCTGATGAGATTAAGACTCACTGCAATGATCTGAAAAGGGCTGATGGGATTATTATTGTTCATCCAAACTGGTGGGGAGAGCCACCGGCCATATTAAAGGGATGGATTGACCGGGTTATAAGAGCTGGTGTGGCATATAAATTTCTTGAAGGTGATAATGGTGAAGGGGTGCCCATTGGTCTACTAAAGGCAAAATCAGTAATTGTATTCAATACAGCAAATACGCCTGAACAGAGGGAGCATGAGGTATTTGGTGATCCCCTTCAGCTCATATGGAAAAACTGTATCTTTGACCTGTGCGGTGTGCATGATTTCCACAGGGAGATGTTCAGGGTAATCATTACCAGCACAGAGGATATGCGCAAGAAATGGCTAAAAAGGGTTGAGGAGATGGTATCGAGGGTTTTTCCAATCAATGATTTAGTTGCCTGATTTTTATCTGACTTTGAGTCATAATTGTATCGTTTTATACCCCACCGAAAAAAGGTCAGGAATAAATCCTGCCCCTTCTATGGGATATTTTATTTACCTTTCAGAAAATTTATAGGTAATTGTATTTCAGTCGAAGGGGTTTTACTGGTCTTAGCCTTTATTTGTGCCCTTTTTGTCTTTTTACTCTGAATCCCCTTCTTCATATCAGGAAAGAGCACGGGCTGTTCAAACAGGCGGTAGTCCGGGCATTTTTTGAACCTTGGGCATTTTTTACATATTGCTATGCTTACCTTGGGCATTGATTTTTTTCTTGTGCATAAAATAAATGACATTTTTTTCTGTCTTTTTGCCCTGTGATATGGATAATTGATTTTATATACAGGATTCATCTATAATCCTTTTGTCTTGTTCTACATATCATATTTGATCAAAATTAAACAACAGGCTTTTTAGGTATAATTATTTGGAGGAAATATGAATTCGAAATCACCTATTTATCTTTACCTGATTTTTCTCCTTATCACCTTCTCTGTTTCAGCAAAGACTATTGATGAAACAGAGATACCTCCCCAGCTTAAAACCTGGAAGGCATGGGTGCTTAAGGGGGCTGAAACTAACTTCTGCCCCAGCCCCTTTAATAACGGGAATGAATATTTGTGCCAGTGGCCGTCAAGGCTTGAGTTGAAGCTTGATGATACCGGCGGTGCCTTTTCCCAGGAATTTATTGTCTATGCAGAGGATTGGATCACACTTCCCGGCAATAACAATGCATGGCCATATGACCTTATGGTAGACGGAAGCCCGGCGCCTGTTGTAAACAGAAAAGGGCGCCCTTCTCTCTTCCTGAAAAAGGGAGGGCACACTATTCAGGGCTCATTCAGATGGAAAAACATGCCTGAGATGATAAATGTGCCTGAAAAGACCGCCCTTGTTGATCTATCAATAAACAGCAAGCCTGTTGACTCACCACTCCTTGATAACGAGGGCAGGCTGTGGCTACAGAATAAAAAGGTATCAGGAACCGAGGAGGACAGGCTTGAGGTAAGACTGTTCAGGATGGTGGATGATGATATCCCCCTGTTTATAACAAACCTTGTGAGGTTATATATTTCAGGGCAGGCCAGGGAGGTAAAACTCACTGATACCCTGCATGCCGATTTTATCCCCATGGAAATAAATAGCCCGCTTCCTGTTATGATTCAGGAAAATGGCGATCTTATTATCCAGGCAAGACCCGGCAAATGGGATGTCTATATAAAGGAGAGATCAAAAGCCCCTGTTAACAGCATCGGGCCAATAAACACCCCCTTTGGTCAGGAGGTCTGGTCTGTAAAGTCACAGAATCATCTGAGGATGATAAACATCAAGGGTGTTCAGGGTATTGACCCTGGCCAGACCGATCTGCCGGAAGAGTGGAGGCGATTTCCTGCCTATATTATTAACAGAGGCGATACCCTTGTACTGGAGCAGACAAAAAGGGGAGACCCGTCACCGGCGCCCGATCATCTTACCATGATGCGAACCATATGGCTGGACTTTGATGGTAATGGTTATACCATCAAGGATACTATAAACGGAACCATGAGCAGTCAGTGGTATCTCACAATGAATCAGCCCCTTAAGCTTGGCAGGGTTGTGCTGGATGGCGTTGACCAGCTTATTACCAGCCATGGCAAGGATAAAAAGCCGGGTGTGGAGCTCCGAAAAGGCCACATAAACCTTGAAGGTGAATCAAGGGTTGAGACAGGTAAAAATGTTATACCGGCAGTGGGCTGGGATCACAATGTTCAGGGGCTTTCAGCCACACTAAATCTGCCTCCAGGATGGCGGCTTATAAATGTGGGAGGTGTTGATTCAATAGATGGCACATGGCTTCAGAACTGGGGAAACCTCCTTGACATCTTTCTGGTGCTTGTGATCTCAACCGCCATTTACAGGCTCTATAATATCAGGTACGGCATTATTGCCCTTATAACCCTTGTGCTCATCTATCATGAACCTGATGCCCCCAGATCAGTTTTCATAAGCATTCTTGCTGCAACAGCTCTGTTACGCTTTATACCTGCGGGCTGGTTCAGAAAGATAATAGAGCTTTGGAGAATTGCCTCAATTGTTGTGCTCTTTATCATGGCGGTCTCTTTTATTGCCAGCCAGGCACGCACAGGCATATACCCACAGCTTGAAAATACCAGGAATTATTCAGGGTACATGTATAAAAATGCGCGTCCTGTGATGATATCACAGGCGCCTATGGAACAAGAAATGGCTCCTGCGGAGAGGAGCAGAAGACCTATGTTATCAAAGATGGCTGAGAGAGCTGAGGATGCCCTTACCCTTTCGGAAGTTACTGTATCTGAAGAAAAATTTAAGGGCGTTGGCTTTTCCAGCCAGAGCCAGAATGTCATGCTGCAGGACCCAAAGGCCCTGATACAGACAGGGCCTGGGCTCCCGCAGTGGCAGTGGCATTCATATGATTTGCGATGGAACGGGCCGGTTGATTCATCACAGAATATAAGCATCTGGCTTATATCTCCATTTTTCAATCTTGTCCTCTCATTTGTGAGGATTATACTTATTGTCATCCTTACCCTTATAATAATTGATTTTAAGAAGATAAAGATAGAAGGCTTAAAGGCAGGGGCAGCAGCTATGCTTTTAATCTTCATTATCATGCCCCTGTCTGAAAAGAGCCTTGCGCAGGAGAGAGGTGACTTTCCTCCAGAGGGTATGCTCAATGAATTAAGGAATCGTCTCCTTGAAAAGGATGATTGTTTTCCATACTGCGCAGACAGCCCCCAGATGGAGATCACCACTGATAAGGATACTCTCCGCATTCTCTTCAGGGTGCATGCATCAACAGAAACCGCTGTTCCTCTGCCCGGCTCTTCAATGATGTGGAACCCTGATGAGATTTATATAGGCGCTACCCCTGCCCGGAATCTATACAGGGATAATAGCGGCATCCTGTGGATACTTGTAGAAAAGGGCATATATGATGTTGTCATGCGGGGAAAGGTGCCTGAGTCAAATGAATTCCAGGTGCCCCTTACACTTATCCCGCACAGTGTATCCCTTAAAGTTGACGGCTGGGCATCATATGGCGTTGACAAGGATGGCCAGGTTCAGGGGAGCATCAAGTTTGTAAGGCTTGAAAAAAAGAGCATGAAGGGGTCTATGGATAGCAGCCCTGTCCTGCCTCCTTTTTTTCATATTGAACGCATCATCTCCCTTGGCATTGACTGGCAGCTCCATACGGTTGTAAGGCGGGTTACCCCTGCAAAGGACCCTGTGGTTGTCTCCATCCCCCTTGTTAAGGGAGAATCTGTAATTTCAGGCGGTGTGAAGGTGGAAAACAACAGGATCGTTGTGAGCATGTCGCCGGATGAAACACAAAAACAGTGGTCATCTACAATCGCGCCTTCAGATGAGATATCATTAAAGGCAATGGATACCATTGAATGGACAGAGACATGGATACTTGATGCGAGCCCCATCTGGCACTGCGAGCTATCCGGCATACCGCTAATCCACCATCAGGATGCATCAGGGCAGTGGCGGCCTGAATGGAGACCTTGGCAGGGTGAAGAGATAAAGATAAAGATTACAAGGCCGCAGGCTGTTCAGGGAAAGATCGTTACCATAGACAATGCAAGGCTCACGCATACACCAGGGAAACGCATCAGCACCTCAAGCCTTAACCTCAATATCAGAAGCAGTCAGGGTGGCCAGCACAGTATATTGATACCTGAAGGCGCAGAACTGAGGCAGGTTACAATTTCAGGTAAAACACAGCCAATAAACCAGGAGGGAAAAAAGGTAACTATCCCCCTTAATCCGGGTGTGCAGCAGGTTAATCTGGAATGGCAGGCTGAGACTGGTTCAAGGATACTGGTAACATCTCCAAAAGTGGATCTAACAACCGAGGCAGTAAATGCATATGTCACATTCGAGATGCCGCAGAACAGATGGATACTCTTTGCAGGCGGCCCTGTATTAGGCCCTGCTGTGCTCTTCTGGGGCTATCTGGTGGTTATTATTATTGCTGGCGTGCTATTAGGCAGGATAAAATTTACACCCCTTGGAACTGCTTCATGGATATTGCTTGGTCTCGGGCTTACCCAGGTATCTGCACCTGTTGCAATAATGGTGGCAGGATGGTTCATTGCAATGGGTTTAAGAAAGATGGCGGTTCAGAATCAGAAGGATTGGGTTTTCAACATTTCACAGGTGATACTTGCAATATGGTTTATTGCGGCAATGGCAGGAATATGGACCTCAATCCAAAGCGGGCTGCTTGGCATACCTGACATGCAGATACAGGGAAACGAGTCAACAGATTTTATGCTCAACTGGATGCAGGATCGTGTTGCATCCGAACTCCCGCACCCCTGGGTAATATCTCTTCATATCTTTTTCTTTAAAGGGCTCATGCTTTTATGGGCATTGTGGCTCGCCTACTCCCTGATACTCAAATGGCTCCCCTGGGCTTGGGGATGCTTCAGTGATGGAGGGATACTTAAGAAAACGGTTATATGGAAAAGAAAAAAGGGTGACAATATCCAGCCTCCGCCCATTAAAAAGGCAGAGGTATAGACCAGGCGTTATAGCTGTGTTTTTTGCAGGGTCAGGTTTTATACCTGACCGGAAATTATGCATAAGAGACAGGTTTTAAACCTGTCTCTTCTATGGTATTGATGCAGGCGCAGGATATGCCGGAAAATTCTACGTCCGATCTCTTCCCCCTGCCTTTAGGAATCAAATAGGGTAGTGGTGATCTCAGGACTGAGTCATGACCTCCCTGTGAAAAGAGCAGTATCCTGGCTTGCAGATCATGATTAAAACCCTTCATCTTTAGATGATGATGGATGGGCCATTAAAATATTCAGGTCAATGGCATCCGCCATAGCCTGATTGCCTGCATCATTTGGGTGAATATGGTCGCCAGGGTCAAACTCAGGCCTTATGCGTATCGGCCTTGACGGGTCCCTGATCACCGCATCAAAATCAACAACAGCATCAAATGCCCCGCTTGTACGAATCCATTCATTGACTGTCTGCCTGATCTTTTCACCCCGTTCAGACATGGTGGGCACACCCTCTTCAGGGGTGAGCGTTGCACCTATTACCTTGATCCCGTGAGTGTGTGAGCGTTCTATTATCTGTTTATAACCGGCAATAAGTTCATCACTTGTAAGCCCGTCAGGGCCTTCATTCCACCCGCGAAAATTAATGTCATTAATGCCTTCAAGCAGAATAACCCACTTAACGCCCGCAATACTCAGCACATCACGGTCGAATCTGGCAAGGGCGCTTACTCCTGCGCCATCGCGCAGCACCTGGTTTCCTGAGACGCCCTGATTAACAACAGATATATGTACAGTACCCGGTGTGGCATTTAATCGTTTTGCAAGCAATGTTGGCCATGGTTTATTTGCATCCAGTGTTGTTGCAAATCCGTCTGTAATGGAATCGCCAAGGGCAACAATCGAAAAGCCATTTGCATCTGTGAGGACATCAATCCCTGCGAGCCATAAATAGGCATAGGTTTTCTCTGGTTCAGGCATAACTTCATTTCCGGCTGAATTTCCTTTGGATATCCATGTTGTGTGAAGCCCAAGCCTGTGTTCAGTTGGAATACCTGTCTCTTCGGGAAGGTAAAGGGATACGGCCAGGTTGGTAAAGGGTGGTATTTCCATTTTCACAGGATCACTTATAAGGAGCACGCCCGGCAGAAGTGTGCATGAAGAGACGCCGCCGAATGTGAGTTCATGGTCTGTTCCAGGAACTATTGATCCATCGGATTTATAAAGAGCAACATGGGCTGATCCAACCTTGACCAGTGGACGGCCCAGGGCGCTGGAAAGATTTACCCTGATACTGCTTCCTCCGATGCTGGTGTGAACCACCATTCTTACTGTGCGGTCCTTCAGATCCGAAGGCACATAAAATATGGATGGGTTATCGCCAAGTTTACCAGGTTCAGGCGGCGGCCCTGGTTCAGCCATTTTAAAATTTGGGGGTAGAGGCATTTTGGGAAATACCACATCGTCAAGCTGCTGTGCTGTTCCCCATGTGGCTACCCATTTTTCATCTCTTTCCTGTTTGATAGCCGGTTGAGAACAGGCCAGAAATGACAGGATGGCGTAAAGAAGAATTATGAATTTCATTTTTGAAAACATCTTTTAGTATCCCTTAATTTGTTGTCCGGTAAATATTATCATGATGCTCTTGTACATTAATTTCATTAATAACTGTTATGCTACTTTTGGGGTTATTAGTTGTCAATAAAATATATTACAAATAGAACAGAAATGTAATTACAATATGATGAACTGTGATCATCTGAAAAGGCCTTATTCAAGGTTCAGTCATATTGAATAAAATTATTAAAGATACTGTGAAATCCGTCATTATCAGGCAAAAAAACAATATTGATAAATATGCAAGAAATTGCATTGACAATATAAAATACAATCTGATAGGAGTTGTAAAATAAGTATATAAAACAATAAGCGACCTGACATGGAGGAGAATAATGAAAAACCAGGTTCAGCTCATAACCTATGTTGATCGCCTTTCAGGTGGAGGATTCAAGAAGCTCAACACCCTTTTAATGGGCCCTCTGTCCGGTGTTTTTGGCGGCGCACATCTTCTTCCCTTTTTCTACCCGATTGATGGTGCAGATGCAGGCTTTGACCCAATAGATCATACCCAGACTGATCCAAAGCTTGGCACATGGGATGATGTACGTGAACTTGGCAATACTGTGGAGCTTGTTGCGGATCTGATAGTAAATCATGTATCATCATCATCACCCCAGTTTCAGGATTATTCAAAGAATGGGGCAGCTTCGCAGTATGATGGCATGTTTCTCACCTTTGACAGGGTTTTCCCTAATGGCGCCAATGAGTCTGATATCTTAGGCATCTATCGTCCGCGCCCTACTGTGCCGTTTACTCCTATCATGCTGTTAACAGGTGAAAAGAGGCTCTTCTGGACAACCTTTAATCCTGAACAGATAGATATTGATGTGTGCCATCCAAAGGCTTTAATCTATCTTGACTCGATTCTTGAAAAATTCCAGACTGCCGGCATTAAGATGATACGTCTTGATGCAGTAGGCTATGCAATTAAAAAACCCGGCACCAGTTGTTTCATGATCCCTGAGACCTTTTCATTTATAGCTGAGCTTACCAAAAAGGCGCATAACTCAGGCATAGAGGTGCTGGTTGAGATCCACAGCCATTATCTGAAACAGATAGAGATCGCACGCAGGGTTGACAGGGTATATGATTTTGCCCTTCCTCCCCTTGTGCTGCATGCACTGTTTAACGCAGATTCAAAACCCCTTGATAGGTGGCTCTCAATGTCGCCCCGGAATGCAGTTACTGTTCTGGATACACACGACGGGATAGGGGTTATTGATGTGGGCGCTGATGACACTGATAAAACACCGGGGCTGCTCACACCTGATGAAATAAATAATCTTGTTGAGACAATCCATAAGCGAAGTAACGGCGAAAGTAAAAGGGCTACAGGAGCAGCCGCCAATAACCTTGATCTTTACCAGGTGAACTGCACATACCTTGATGCCCTTGGAGGCAGCGAGGCATTGTACCTGATTGCAAGGGCCATACAGTTTTTTGCACCCGGGATTCCACAGGTCTATTATACCGGCCTGCTTGGAGGCAAAAATGATATGGAACTCCTTGAACGCACAAAGGTCGGTCGCGACATCAACCGGCACTATTATACAGAAGATGAAATAGAAAGGGCGCTCAGGCAGCCAATGGTCAAGAAGCTTATTGAGCTGATCCGCCTCAGGAACAGTCACCCTGCATTTAATGGGGAGTTTCATGTAGAAGCGCCGGAAAAGAAGCTGCTGGTGATAAATTGGAAAAAAGATGGTCACTGGATAAAGCTTGATGTGGATTTGTTGATCCTTTCAGCTTCAATAACTGGTTCAGGCATGCAAGAAATCATCTATAAAGGGTAGCATGGTATTTTGAAACCCTTAAGGAACCGGATTTTAAGTTTTTCCCTGCGCCTTGTGCCTTGAGCCTTTAACCTTTTATTTCGAGGTATTTTTATGGACTCTCAATCATCTAAATACAACTTAACTGCCATCAAATGGCTGACATTCCTGATGTTCATGATGTTTGCCATGACAACTGATTCCGTAGGCCTTATCATTCCGGTGGTAATAAAGGAGTTTAACCTGAGCATGGCTGCCGCAGGGGCATTCCATTATGCCAACATGATAGCTATTGCGCTCGCAGGGATTTTTTTAGGGTTTCTTGCTGACAGGATTGGCCGCAAGAAAACCATTATTTTAGGGCTGATTCTCTTTGCACTGAACTCCTACCTTTTTGCTGCTGGAAACAGGTTTATGTTTTTTATTGTGCTGCTTGTCATATCTGGGGCGGCAATAGGTATTTTCAAGACAGGGGCACTGGCACTGGTTGGCGATATCTCAGGTTCAACAACAGAGCATACTGCCACCATGAACACGGTTGAAGGGTTCTTTGGCGTAGGCGCAATCATTGGGCCTGCAATAGTTACCTGGCTCCTTAATGGCGGATTCTCATGGAAATGGATATATATTATTGCCGGAACAATCTGCGTTATACTCATTGTAACTGCCCTGCTGGTAAAATATCCAAGAACAGTTAAATCCATGGATGAACCAATGGATCTGTCAAGGACATTCGGGATGATGAAAAATCCCTATGCGCTTGGATTTTCCCTCGGGATATTCCTTTATGTGGCATCCGAATGCGCAATATATGTATGGATGCCCACGCTCTTTGAGGGATATACAGGTTCATTTACCTTTGTTGTCGCATACGCAACATCCATATTTTTTATACTGCGTGTCATAGGCAGGTTCATGGGGGCATGGATTTTGGCCCGATTCAGCTGGGCATCTGTTATGGTGCTTTTCAGCCTGGCTATCTTCATATGCTTTATCGGGTCAATGGTTGGCGGTCTTTCCTTTGCAATATGGCTCCTGCCATTATCAGGTCTCTTTATGTCCATGATATACCCTACGCTTAATTCAAAGGGCATAAGCTGTTTTCCAAAGAGAGAGCATGGCGCTGTTGCCGGAGTAATTCTCTTCTTTACATGCGTGGCTGCTGCTGCAGGGCCATGGGCAATGGGTAAGGTAAGTGATATATTTGGTCATGCAAGATATGGATTTATACTTGCGACCGGCTTTGCAGGTCTGCTTTTTGTGGGCACATTATTGAACTGGATATATAACCCTGCGAAAAAGAGACTTGCGGAACTGGATAGCAGTGAATATTAGAATAGCTGTCAGCTACCTGTCCCGCCATAGCCTTTTGCGAAGGCGGATCAGCGGTCGGCTTTCAGCTTGAAAACAAATATTGTAGAAGGGGCACGCCGCAGCGTGCCCTTATCGGTTGAATAACCTGTAAACATAATACTTATTTTATAGCAGAAGTTGCAACAGGGCAGGTTATTTGGCACACACAAAACAATGGGCACAGTGCGCTTGTCCCGCCATAGCTTTAGCGACGGCGGACCATGCCCCAACCTATAGGAGGAGTCAAAAATGAAATTCAGGAGATTAGCACTTATTATTTTCGGTTTAATGATTACTACCTCTGCCCAGGCACAGCTTGTAGAGGAATTCAATCAGGAAGACAATAGCTGCTGCCTGCCCATGTTTGCGCAAAGGCTTGTGAATCAGCTTAAGGACTGGAATCAGCTCAGCAGATACCAGAGTGATAATGAGGCTATCAAAAAGAAACCCTTTGATCCAAAAAGGGTAGTATTCATGGGCGATTCAATTACCGATTTCTGGAAACTATCGGAGAGCTTTCCGGGTAAGCCCTATATTAACCGTGGCATAAGCGGCCAGACAACACCCCAGATGCTCGTTCGCATGTATCCTGATGTGGTTCAGCATAAACCTGCAGCAATGGTAGTGCTCGCAGGCATCAATGATGTGTCACAAAACACAGGGCCTTCAACAGCCGGGATGGTAGAGAGTAACATAATGGCCATGACCGATATTGCAAATCAAAACAATATAAAGGTTATTCTATGTTCTGTCCTGCCAGTAAGTGACTATGGCTTTTACAAGGCCAAAGCCAGCGGCAAGTTGCCATCGTATGTGAAGGAGCCTGTAACAGCTACCCATCCGCCAGAGGATATACTTAAACTAAATGCATGGATGAAGGGATATGCCTCAAAGGTTGGAGCGACCTATGTGGATTACTTCAGTGCAATGGTGGATGAAAAGGGATTCCTGAAGGAAAACTTGTCAGAGGATGGCATTCATCCAAATGCTGAAGGCTATAAAATAATGACGAAGATAGTGGGAGAGGCTATAAATAAGATAATCAAGTAGAAATGAATAAGTTATATTTATTTGAGGAACATTTAGAGACAAGGCATGCCTTGTCTCTACGAAAGGTGAATAATTTTCACCTGATCCAATTATGGGACTCAAAGTAGGGTGGCATTTCATATGCCACTCTAAAAAGGTCGGGAATAAATCCCGACCCTACATATAAACAACAACATGTACGTCATTACCCGACTTGCTTATCGGGTCAGAGCTTTAGCGACGACCGAATCGGGGAATCCAGTAACCGGTGCCGTCATTCCCCGACTTGATCGGGGAATCCATATTTAATAAATTTTCCAGGCATCTGAGAGTTTATGGTTAAATATTTTATTGGAGTAAAAAATGAAAAAATCCATATCAATATTAATAACAATTACGTTTATCTTTGTTATGTTCACCTGTTCAGCCTCAGCACAAACTGCTGATCTCCTTTTCAAAGCCGGTGCTGCAAAGGTTGATGTTACCCCTGATGAAAAGGCGTTGCCGAAAAATATAGAGGGGATACATGACAGGGTCTACTCAAGGGCTATTGTTGTGGATAACGGGGTCACAAGTGCTGCCCTTGTTACTGTTGATACAGGTATGCTCTTCGAAGATCTGTGGAAGAGCCTGACACAGAAGATAGAAAAAGAACTTGGAATACCTGCTCAAAATATCCTGCTCACCCCGACCCATACACACAGCAGTATATTTGGGCCGCAACCTGGTCTGGAAGACCTTATTTTCAAATCAATAAAGATGGCAAAGGAACGGCTTCAACCTGCCCGCATAGGGTATGGCACAGGTGTTTCCTATGTGAATGTCAACCGCAACATTATTGATCCAAAAACAAGAAAATGGTGGGAAGGGCCAAATTATGACGGGCCGTCTGACAAGACAGTCGCAGTGGTAAGGTTTGAAACCATAACCGGAGAGCCCATAGCTGTATATTATAACTATGCCATGCATGCTGTTACTGTGGGGCAGATTGATAAAATCAGCGGTGATGCACCGGGAGCAGCATCAAAATATATTGAGGATTCATTTGACGATAAAATAGTGGCCGTGTGGTCAACAGGCGCATGCGGGGACCAGAACCCGATCTATTTTCAGCAGACATATGATCTCCGTGAAATAAGGATCAAGGATTATGCAAAGCGGGGGATCGATATCAGCAACGCCATGCCTCCTGGAGGAGAAGGTTTAAACAAACAGGATCCCACTGTGAAAAAACTCATGGACCAGCAGAAACAGATGATCCTTTCAATGGGGCAGTTTATTGGTGAAGAGGTCATGCATGTAATGCGCGGCATGGAGCGCATGTCAGAAAAGGGTAAGATAGCAGGAAAGCAGAAGATGGTCAGCTTTCCGGGACGTGATCAGACAAACAAGGGTCGTGCAGGATATGAAGGCACGTATAAGGACGGCGAACCTGTTACACTCAGGCTGGGACTTTTGATGATAGATGATATAGCTATTGGCACTGTAAACGCAGAGGTTTTCAACCTGATTGCACAAAGGCTCAAAAAGGAATCTCCATTAACAAAAACCATGTTGGTGACCCTGACGAACGGTATGGCAAATTCAGGATATATACCCAATGATGCCGCCTTTGGCTTTCAGACCTTTGAGGTTCTTTCATCCAGGTGCAAACCCGGATATGCGGAAAACGCCATAGTGAACGGAATACTTGACCTTATATATGATTTACATTGACCCAAAACTTAGGTTTTTGTATGATGTTGTCATACAAATAAAGGTGGCTCAATGAAAACAAAAAAAACACGAATAGCCATGACAATCTCCATGCCTAAGAATATTGCAGAAGAATATGAAAATCTTGCCAGACTGTTGTCAAAGAATAAGAGTGTGCTCTTTAGAGAAATGTTTCAGGCTTACAAGGAGCAGGCGCTGGAAAAGGAATTTCGAGAACTTCAGAAATATGGATCAGATTTGGGTCGTGCAAAAGGTTTATTTTCTGAGGCGGACATTGAAAAACTTGTTTTTCAGGGCCGCTGATTTTGAAGGTTGTTTTTGACACCAATATCTATATCTCCGCATTCGTTTTCCCAGAAGGCAATGCAGAGCAGGCATGGATCAGGGCTATCCACAATGATTTTGAACTATACACATCAATAGCTATCCTCGCTGAACTGGCAAAGAAACTGCAAGTAAAATTTGACTGGGAAAAACAAAAAATAGCCCAGTTGATTACACACATCAACAGAATCGCCAGGGTGTTGAAAACTACACAACGTATAAATATATTAGCGGATACGCCTGATAATCGTATCCTGGAATGCGCCACAGAAGGAAAGGCGGAGCTGATTGTAACAGGAGACAAACATCTGCTAAAAATCGGGCATTATGAAGATATTAAGATCATTAAGTTATCAGATTTTCTCATGATGATTGAGAGTTTAAAATAAGACCCGATAATCTCTCATAATTATTGACATGCGTAACCTCTTCGGTTACAATACAGTCTATGATAAAATCATTCAGGCATAAAGGCATTGAAGAATTTTTCTACACCGGAAATAAAAAGGGCATAAGACCTGAACACGCTGGAAGGCTTGAGTTAATTCTAGACCGGCTGAATGCAGCTATTGAAGTGAAGGATATGAACTATCCGGGATCAAATCTACATAAATCAACAGGTGATAAAAAAGATCAATATGCTGTTAAAGTCTCTGGTAACTGGAGAATATTTTTTAAGTTTATAGACGGTGACGCATATATTGTTGACTATGATGATTATCACTAGCGAGGTGCAAACATGAATAAAATAAAACGTAAACCAGTGCATCCAGGGAAAATAATTCAGGAAGATTACCTGAAACCATTGTCATTAACTGTAACAGAAATGGCGGGAACGCTTGGAGTATCCAGAAAAACATTATCAAAAATTATAAATGAGAGGGGGGCTATTACTCCGGATATGGCTCTTCGTCTGGGCAGGGCTTTAGATACATCACCAGGGTTATGGATGAATTTGCAGAATAATTATGATCTATGGCTGGCTGAAAATGAATCAAAAGAATGGCAAAATGTCCAGCCGCTATCCACTGATAAATTGCATGCGGATGTCCGGGATTTAGCGAACAACCCTGTATAAATCAGATCGGATTGTAAACTGCCGCCCAGTTGGTTATCGGTGTGTGTTAAAATATGGTTCTGATAAAAAACAAACAACTCATACAAGGGAAAAGAATATGACCAGTATTGGAAAAAAGATCAGGATGGAAAGAATTTTCGACAGGATCAGCAAAAATACTATTATTGTGCCTATGATTCATAGTACTGGCGCCGGGCTAATTAGCGGGACTATCGACATGAGTAAGGCGGTCGATAAGGCCGCGCGAAGCGGGGCCAATGCAGTTGTTATACATAAGGGTGAGGTGGCTAACGGGCACAGGGGGAGAGGCAAGGATGTCGGTTTGATCGTGCATATGTCCTCTTCAACCAGGTTTTCTGATAGCGCTGACGACACGGCCATTGTTTGCTCGGTTAAGGAGGCAGTATCATTAGGGGCTGATGCGGTGTCGATTCAGATTCAGTTGGAAAAAGGGAAGGTGAAAAAGGTTTTGGAGGAATTTACTGCAATAGTAGATCAGTCCAATGAGTATGGCATGCCGCTTATGGCTATGGTTTCTCTGTGCGGATCAAAGAATGAAAAAGGAAAAGATTTTGATGCAGAAAATATGGCCCTTTGCGCCCAGGCGGCATATGAGCTTGGAGTGGATATCGTGAATGTAAATTATACCGGCTCTTCTGAAACATTTAAGCAAGTTGTATCTGCCTGTAAGGTACCGGTGCTGATTGCCGACGGACCCAAAATGAATAGCGAGAAAGAGATACTGGAGATGGTTGAAGGGGCTATGATGGCAGGCGCTGCAGGGATTTCAGTTGGCACGAATCTTATTCAGCATGATGATCTGACAACCATCATAGGCAAGATGAGCAAGATCGTTCACAAAGGCGCACATGTGGGGAATTTTTATCCTGAGAAAGAGGGTGGGAAAAGGTCTTTTTGGGAGGATAAATAACTCCTGGTATTTATAATATTTGAGAGTCAATTATTCAAAGATCAAGTATTATATGTGTAATCCGTAACTACTCACCCCATATAATGATAAGGAATATTGTTTCCGATAAAATATTATA
>CAYWRH010000101.1:0-15567 GCA_964460435.1 uncultured Desulfatiglans sp. | reverse complement strand
TTTGCAGAACCCTGTTCAGAACTAATTACAACTATTTGGAAAATTTATCCTTATACCAAAGGACAAAATCACCGTGTTTTCTATTCACACCATACTTGATATTTTCCTAAAAATGGCCTAAGAATAGGCGATTGTAATATTTCAGGTGTGATAAATTTAACCTCCTGGCTATTGTCTGGGGGGTAAAAAGCTCCTATGCAAAATCACAATCTCTTATCCTATGTTGTCCCTATGACTCATTAATGGAGGAGGCACATGCAGGAAAAAACCGACTGTAAAGAAGCTGAAGATGAGATAAAGAGGCTGAAGGAGGAGCTCGCAAGGCTAAATGCTGAAAAGACGAGGCTTGAAGAAAAATATGAATTTTACAGGGCCATCTTTGATAATGCAGGGGTCACAATAAACCTTGTTGATCCTGAAACCCTGAAATTTAAGGAATTCAACAGGGAATCATACGAAAGCCTTGGATATACCCGTGATGAATTCATGAAATTGAATATCCCGGACATTGTGGTGAGTGACTCTCTGGGAGGGCCACTTGAAGTGCCTCCGATAATTTCCGGAAAATCAACCAGCTATGAATCAAGGGTAAAAACAAAAAAGGGAGATATAAAAGATATACTTGTGATAACAAAATTCATGGATTTTAAAGGCAAGACCTTTTTCAATAATGTGGTTACAGATATCACAAGGCTCAAGGAAACAGAGAGGGCGCTTAAAAAGAGTGAGGAATTCAGTTCCTCTATCCTTGAAAACTCTCCAAGCCCAATTATGCTTATAAATAAAGAATACAATATAGAATATGTCAATCCTGCCCTTATCACCCTTACCGGATATGATGCAGAAGAGCTTCTTGGTACCACCTTTCCATACCCCTGGATAGATGAGGCGCTGTCAACTGATGCATGGAGAGAGGCAACTTTAAAGGGTGTTAAAAATCATGAGGCATCCTTTAAGAATAAAAAGGGTGAAACTTTCCACGTTATTTTTTCCACTACCCCGATTTTTAGAAATGGTGAATTTCAGTATTCACTCAGTACATGGATAGATATAACAGAGAGAAAAAGGGCGCAGGAAGAGGAGAAGAATCTCCGTATAAAGTATGAAAGGGCACAGAGGATGGAGGCCCTGGGCACTTTAGCTGGAGGGATCGCACACGATTTTAACAATCTGCTCATGGGCATACAGGGCAGAACCTCACTGATGCTTCTTGAAAAAAGTAAACATGACCAGGAATATGAGCATCTGATCGGGATCGAGGAGTATGTGAAAAGCGCCACATCACTTACCCGGCAGCTTCTTGGTTTTGCCAGGGGAGGAAAATACGAGGTAAAACCTTTAAACCTGAATGAACTGCTCTCTGCAAGCGCTGATATTTTTGGCCGTATGAAAAAGGAGATAAGCATACATAAGAGCCTGGCAGAAAACCTGTGGACTAGCGAGGTTGACCGCGGGCAGGTAGATCAGGTCCTGATGAATATATTTGTAAACGCATGGCAGGCTATGCCCGGAGGAGGCAACCTGTATATTGAAAGCGAAAATGTGGAGCTAAAAGAGTCCTTTTATAAGCCATACAAGGTCAAGCCCGGCAGATATGTCAAAATCTCTATTACAGATAATGGCACAGGAATGGATAAGGCAACCATGGAAAAGATATTTGACCCATTTTTTACCACCAAAGAGATGGGGAGGGGCACTGGCCTTGGTCTTGCCTCTGTTTATGGTATTATGAAAAACCACGGCGGGTTTGTTGATGTATACAGTGAAAAGGGTATTGGCACCATTTTTAAACTCTATTTCCCGGCCTCAGAAAAGGCGGCTATAAAAGAGACACCTGTGAAAGAATCGATCATTAAAGGCAATGGTGTAATACTGCTTGTAGATGATGAAGATCTGGTTATTGATGTAGGAACGAGGATGCTTGAAAGGCTTGGTTACATCGTTATTACCGCCAAAAACGGAAAGGAGGCCATCCAGGTTTATCATGAGAACAGGGATAAAATCGATATGATTATCCTTGATATGATAATGCCCGGTATGAATGGCGGTGATGTATTTGAAAAACTAAAAGGGATCAACCCTGAAATAAAAGTCCTCCTTTCGAGCGGATACAGCATTAATGGTCAGGCGGTTAATATCCTTGAAAAAGGGTGCATGGGGTTTATACAGAAGCCATTTGATCTTCAGAAATTGTCTCAGAAGGTAAGAGAGGTGCTGGAAGGGGGCGGACATTAAGAGAGACATAGAGTATCCAATATCAAGTGAGGCCCTGCCTTTTCTATATTAACCACACTATAGTCCCCATATTTGTGTTTATTTATGCATTTTCCTGCCATTTTGTATACATTGGTTTTTTATTTTATTATTCAATATGTTATGTCAAATTAATGGCATGAATTTCCTGTTAATGGCAACAAATTGGCTTGAGTATAATCTCCTCTTGCAAGGTTATCTGTATATCAACCTGTTATTACTGGTAATTTTATAAACTAATTAATTGGCATGATTATTGATAGAAAAAGGTAAACAGGGTTATAAACCTGTAATAACAACATAGTAAATCCAGTTGATATAAAGATGAGAGAAAAAGATAAAACAATAACAGCCAAATTTAACGAAAATGACCTGAAGAGCCATAAGTTGATTCCATTTTCCATGTCAAATAGCGGTGACAGTTCTGCTATCTTGCGGATAAAACAGATAATAGATGAGACAACAGACACCATCTTTTCTATTCACAAGAAGGATCTTCTTGTAAACCCGATAACCTATATTGTCCCGGCTGTGTGGGGCAGGGTTAAAAAGGGTGATCTAAACCCTAAACAGAAGAATATATTTCTTTCTATAGAGACCATGGTGAGAAATGTTATAGATATTATGGAATTTGATGAGCTTACTGACTCCCAGCGTTTTTCAATAGAGTATCTTATCAGGGGCCTTGTTATCTCTAAGATTACCTATTTGATTGCCTCATCCAAGACAAATGAACAGAACAGCCTGTGACAGGGTTTTAGTCTATTCTGCTTAAATATTGTTCATCCAAAAACCCTTGTTTTATATAAAAGCGGTCAGCAATCAGGTTTCAGCTTGCAGTAAAAGATTTATTCAACAAAGAGTTGGACGACATCTGACATCTGACAGCTGAATGCTGAAGGCCTCTTCAAATAGCCCCTTTACTATGAATATGCTCCATGTCCCGCCATTTTTTTAAATGAAAATATCAATATTTTGGAAAATAGTAATTGCATAATTAATTACATTTTTGTAATCAGTATATTTGATTATTTCAATTTTGGATTCTTGTAAATATTTAAAAGGGTAAATGGGCAAAATCTATGTCAGAAAAAACAGTTAATCCAAAACCGGATGAGATACAATGCCTCTATGAGATTACAAAAGCGATACATGGCACCCTTGATCTCAGAAAGGCCCTGTACAAGGTTCTTGACCTTCTTGAAGAATACCTGGGCATGAGCAGGGGGTCTATTTCTCTTTTAAACCATGAAACAGGAGAGATACATATAGAGGTTGCACACGGGATATCCCCCACCGCTAAGACAAAGGGACGCTATAAGCTCGGCGAAGGGATTACCGGGAGGGTTATAGAGACAGGAAGGCCAATGGCAGTGCCAAGGCTCAATGAAGAGCCCCTTTTTCTTGACCGCACAGGCTCCAGAAGCAATATAGACAAATCAAAGATTGCATTTTTCTGTGTTCCCATAAAAGAGAGCAACCATGTTATAGGATCTTTAAGTGTTGACCGCCTTTTTGAAGAGACCGAATCCCCTGAGGAGGATGTAAGGCTTTTATCCATAATCAGCACCCTGATAGCCCAGAAGGTGGCCATGCTTGAGCAGATCAACAAGGAAAAGGATCAGCTTAACACAGAAAACATCAGGCTAAAAAGGGAGCTCGGAAAGAAATACAGCTTCAGCAATATTATTGGCAACAGCCATAAGATGCAGGAGGTGTTCCATCTTATAAGCCAGGTGGCAAAGAGCAATGCAAATGTCCTGCTCCTTGGTGAAAGCGGAACAGGCAAGGAGCTTGTGGCAAATGCAATCCACTATAACAGCCTACGCACCTCAAACCCGTTTATCAAGGTCAACTGTGCGGCCCTGCCAGGCAATCTGGTCGAGGCAGAGCTTTTTGGCTACATGAAGGGAGCATTCACAGGTGCAAGCATGCAAAAGGCAGGCAAGTTTGAGCTTGCCAACAATGGCACCATTTTTCTGGACGAGATAGGCTCTCTTCTTCTTGAAAGCCAGGGAAAACTTTTAAGGGTCATACAGGAGAGAGAACTTGAAAGGCTTGGAGGAACAAAGGTTATAAAGGTGAATGTCCGCATTATTGCGGCAACCAATATTGATCTTTCAGATGCAGTTGAAAAGGGCACCTTCAGGGAGGACCTCTTTTACCGGTTAAATGTATATCCGATTTACCTCCCTTCACTGAAGGAGAGGGAGGCAGATGTACTTTTGCTAGCCGATTTCTTTCTTGATAAATACTCAAAGGAGTACGGGAAGGATATTAAAAGGATATCCACACCGGCAATAGATGCCCTTACCCGCTATCACTGGCCAGGAAATGTAAGGGAGCTTGAAAACTGTATAGAAAGGGCAGTGCTTCTGTGTGACGGGCAGGTTATACACAGTTATCACCTCCCGATGACCCTTCAGACTGCTGAGGATACAGGCACCCAGCAGTCCATGTCTCTTGAGGATTCAGTTGCAAATTTTGAAAGGGATCTGATCATAGATTCCCTGAAGAGCAGCCGGGGAAACATGAGAAAGGCAGCAATGGCCCTTAAGACAACTGAAAGGATATTCGGGTACAAGGTCAAAAAATATGAGATTGATCCGAAACAGTACAGATAACTATTCATGATTAATCAGTTATTACAGGTTGTTGCGCCTATATTAGTCGTAATTGCAGCAGGATACATTTGGGGTAAAAGCGGCAGGAGATATGACCTTGAATTTGTAACATCTATTGCCTTAAATCTGGGCTCACCTTGTCTGGCCTTTTCTACCCTGACAAATATAAAGATGAGCCACGCCCTTTTGGGCAGGGTTTCAATTGCCACTGTTGCAGCGCTTATGATATTCGGTGCCACAGGGTACCTGATATTGCGCTGTTCAGGGTTATCAATCAATGCCTTTCTTGCCCCGCTTATGTTTCCAAATATAGGCAACATGGGGCTCCCTGTATGCCTTTTTGCCTATGGAGATGAAGGACTTGCACTCGCAATAGTTGTTTTTGCGATAATCTTGATTGGCCAGTTTACTGTTGCCATCTTTCTGTATTCAGGCACATTCACCACTTCCGCCATATTTAAAAACCCGGTTATCCTCTCCATACTCATATCATTTGTTATTCTCATTACAGGCATATCTCCACCCCAGTGGATAGCAAAATCAACCAGGCTCGTAGGCGACATCACCATACCTGTCCTGCTGATAACCCTTGGCGTCTCCCTTTCAAGGATGCGGGTATTAAACACTGTAAGGGCATTGCTCCTGTCCATTGCGCGGACAGGTCTGGGATTTTTTGCCGGTTTACTGTTATCATGGTCTTTCGGGCTTACAGGCATTGCAAGGGGTGTTTTTATCCTTCAGTGCTCAATGCCTGTTGCGGTATTCAATTACCTGCTTGCAGAGCAATACGGCAAAAAGCCAAATGAGGTTGCAGAGCTTATTATAATATCTACATTGTTATCCATACTTGTTTTGCCGGTTATTCTTCAGTATTTAAAGGGATAGTGATACTGTTCATGATCAGGATAATAACCTTTTTAAAGGTCAAGGATGTTTGCGGATACAATTATGAAATATAATTTTGACAAAGAGATTAGACGTGAGCAGAGCGGGTCTGTCAAATGGGATCTTAGAGAAACCCGCGGTGATAATGAAATTATTCCCATGTGGGTTGCTGATATGGATTTTAAGGCCCCTGATGAGGTCATATCTGCACTTGTTATGAGGGCAAAACATGGCATATTCGGTTACACATACCCTTCAGATTCATATAGGGAAGCGGTTTGTTCATGGATGAAAAAAAGGCACAGATGGGCAATTAATAAGGAATGGATCACATTAACCCCCGGTGTTGTGGCTGCCTTCAGCGCTGCAATAGAGGCATTTACAAGAGAGGGTGATAAAATAATTATCCAGCCACCCGTATACCATCCATTTCAGAAGGTAATAAATGCCAGTAACCGTATTGTGGCGGAAAACAGGCTGATAATAAAGGAGAATCGATACACAATGGATTTTACGGGTCTTGAGCAACTCCTCAAAGATGGCGCATCAATGATGGTACTGTGCAGCCCCCACAATCCTGTTGGCAGGGTCTGGACAGATGCTGAGCTTACCGAGCTTAATGAGCTGTGCATGAAATATGATACTTTAATTCTATCTGATGAGATCCATTCAGACCTGATTATGCCGGGTTTCAGACACAGTGTCATGGCTGAGATATCTTCAGGGAAAAATCCTAAAATTATCACCTGTACGGCGGCCAGTAAAACATTTAATCTGGCAGGGCTAGCATGCTCAAATGTCATTATAAGGGACCCTGACCTTAGAGGACTATTCCAGAAAAGGGTTCAAAGGTCATCCATCTCAACACCCAATATCTTTGGCCTTCTTGCTACTGAAACAGCATACACTCTCTGTGAAGGGTGGCTTGATGCACTGCTTGAATATATCCATAACAACTTTGGATTATTAAAAAAATATATTGTGGAGAATCTTGACCTGATAAAGGTCACTGATCTTGAAGGCACATATCTTTCATGGCTTGATTTTAAAGGGTATGGATTATCTGATTCAGCCATAGATGAAATCCTTATAAAAAAGGCAAAGGTGTGGCTTGACAACGGGCCGCAGTTTGGGTCAGGGGGAGAAGGGTTTCAGCGGATAAACCTTGCATGTACCCAAAAAACCCTGGTAAAAGCGCTGGAAAGGATAAAGAGAGCCTTCAGCTCAATATAATAAGGCAGTCTCAGAAAGTGGTTGAAAAAAAGATTTTGGTTGATACACTGTGATGCAGATTGTTTTTAACAACAGGGGGAATTTTGATGGACAGGGAATCTTTTGAAAGATTGGAAAAAATTATAGAAAAAAGGCTTAGCAGAAGGACATTTCTTAAACACCAGATGAAGGGTCTGCTTTTTCTTGCTGCCGGCAGTTCAGGGCTTATTTTGCCTGAAAAGCTTATGGCAGAATCTCTGCCTGACATAGCGGTGGCAAAGGGTGAGGCAGCAAAGGCAGTAAGGGCGGCGGTTGAACTTTTGGGCGGCATGAAGAAGTTTGTAAAAAAGGGGGGCAAGGTGCTTATAAAGCCCAATATGAGCTTCCCCAACCCTCCTGCAATGGCAACAACAACACACCCCGATGTTGTCAGTGAAATTGTGAGAATGTGTAATGAGGCAGGCGCATCAAATATCCTTATTGCTGATTATCCCCTTTTTGATACAGATACATGCCTGAAACGTTCCGGAATACTTGACGCATGCGGAGAACTGGATAATACAAGGGTTGTAGGCGCTTCAAGTGACAGGTTTTACAAGGATACTGAAATCAAGGGTGCAAAGAAGATGAGCCGCAACGGTATATTTCAGGAGGCCTTCAAGGTTGATACCCTTATTTCAGTGCCTGTTGCAAAATCCCATACAGCCACTGGTGTAAGCCTTTCCATGAAGGGCATGATGGGTCTTGTATGGGATAGATCCGGCATGCATACAAAGGAATTATCCTCATCAATAGTGGATCTGTGCACTGTGCTCAAGGCTGATCTGACCGTGATTGATGCCACTAGGGTGCTTTCCACCAACGGCCCCAGGGGGCCGGGAAAGGTGCTCAAGGAAGATACCATTATCGCCTCAAAAGATATGGTAGCCGCAGATGCCTTTGCCGTGGCCAGGTTTCAGTGGTATGGGAAAAAATATAAACCTGCACAGGTGAATTATATCAAAGAGGCCCATGAAAGGGGCCTTGGCAGGATGGACATAGAAAATCTTGCGGTGAAGGAGATCCAGGTCTGATTTTTCTTCCAATTTTACACAAAACAGATCATCGCCCTTAAAGATAAAGGGCGCTGACATTTGAGCCTGTATACAGGGACAGATATGAGATTTAGAACCATAATACAGTCTATAAGTCTGGCAGCATTTTTATTCCTGCTTGTAACTGCAGCAACAACAGGGGTAGGGCTTGTTTCTCCTGATCTTTATCTCCGTATGGACCCTTTAATCATCTTCGGGTCAGCGATAAGCGGCAGGGTTTTTCTTTTAACCTTTATCCCTGCTGTTATTGTGGTTCTGGTAACCATATTCTTTGGCAGGCTATTTTGCGGTTATATATGCCCAATGGGCATAACCATTGATTGCAGTGACAGGCTGCTGAAGCTGAAAAAGAAAAGGGGTGAGGGCAGACCTGGTCTGTACAAACTAAAATATTTTATACTATTTTTTATAGCAGGCTCAGCAATTTTCGGTGTTTCCGCGGTCTTTACAGGGGCGCCATTATCGCTTATCACTAGGTTCTATGGCCTCCTTCTCTATCCGGTGATAACATTCCTTGGTAAGATGGGTCTGGACCTGATACACCCAGTTGCAGAACATTTTGAGATTTACGGGCTTTTGTATACAGATATCTCTTCGCCCAGGTATGCGACCATTTTCTTTGTGCTTCTCTTTTTTATCGGGATATTTGCAGCTGGAACGATCAATACAAGGTTCTGGTGCAGGTATTTATGCCCTGCAGGGGCCATTCTTGCCCTGTTTTCCCGATTTACTATTGTTAAAAGAGGGGTATCTGATGAATGCACAAGATGCGGAAAGTGCGCAAGGACATGCCCCATAGGGGCTATTGATAAAAATTCACCAGAAAACACATTGTTCAAGGAGTGTATAGGGTGTCTGACATGCATGGATGTTTGCCCGGTTAATGCGATTGATTTCTATGTAAAAGGGGTAATAAGAGGAAAAGATATCCCCGATTTTGTTCCTGAAAGGCGCGCTATTTTATATTCAGGCCTTGCAGGTGCGGTTTTTGCCTCAGCAAACCTTGCAGGGCTTTACTCAGTATATGGCAAGCCCGGAGTAGGCCAGGTTTCGCCAAAGGATCTTGTAAGACCTCCAGGCTCAAGACCTGAGGATGATTTTCTGGCCCTGTGTGTACGGTGTGGCGAATGTATGGCTGCATGCCCCAATAATGCGCTCCAGCCAGTTTGGTTTACCCGCGGCATTGAGGGGCTTTTCAGCCCGTCACTTGTGCCCAAAAGGGGTGCGTGCAATCCTGACTGCAATAACTGCGGTGTTGCATGCCCGACAGAGGCAATAAGGCCCCTTGATGTATTGGACAGAAGATGGGCAAAAACTGGCACTGCCAGGATCATGCGTGATATGTGCCTTGCATGGGAGCATAAAAAGAGGTGTATGGTATGTGATGAGGTATGCCCCTATAGCGCAATAAAGTTCAGGTCTGAACCGGGTAATCCTGTGCCTGTGCCGGAGGTCCTTGAAGAGAGGTGTTCAGGCTGTGGATTCTGTGAGCATCATTGCCCTGTACAGAACCAGTCTGCTATTTATGTTACGCCAATGGGCGCAGTCCGGTTGAACAAAGGTTCATTCATGGAGTATGGCAAATCACAGGGGTTAAATATCTCTCTCGATCATAAGGGTAAAAAGGAGCAGACAGGATTAGAAGGCTACCCCCCGGAGTCCTATCCTT
The DNA here is from genome assembly GCA_964460435.1 of uncultured Desulfatiglans sp. Taxonomy (GTDB): domain Bacteria; phylum Desulfobacterota; class DSM-4660; order Desulfatiglandales; family HGW-15; genus JAAZBV01. Next base: position 5,830 of record CAYWRH010000101.1, on the reverse strand, counting down.
CTAATGAAGGGGATGCACCGGGTTTTGAAACAGATTCAGGGAGGGGTGAAATTGAAACAGAACCCCCACGTGAGGATAGTGTGAACGACATTGCCCCTGGATTTACTGAGTGATCTTTCTCAGGATAGGGCCATCGGCTGTATCTATTATCTCGATCCCCTTGATATCAAGGAGTTCCTGGCGGATGCGGTCCGATCTCTCCCAATCCTTTAACCTTCTTGCCTCTTCTCTGTTTTTCAGCATCTCTGTCACTTCAGGGTCAGATATCTGTTCATTAAGGTTAAAAACAGCAATCACTGAATCGATATCATTGAGGGATGCCATGATCTTTTGCCTGTCTTCCTGTGAAAGACCGCTTTTATCAATAATAATATTTACCCTGTTCATGAATATAAATATGGAGGCAAGGGCAGGGGCAATGTTGAGGTCATCATCCATGTAACTGTTAAAACTGTTCCTGAGATCATAGCAAATCTGATCTATCTCGGGGTTTGATGAAACCTCGCGGCAGATGTTAAGCCTTGCAATAAATTTATCCATATTGGAAAGAGTCTTTTTAGCCATATCCAGCTTTTTCCATGAAAAACTCACTGGCTTTCTGTAATGGCTGCACAGAAGCCAGTAACGGAGCTCCCTTCCGGTGTATCCCTTTTCAAGGATCTTCTTAATGGAATAGGCAGGGTCATTCACCTGTGACGGCTTTTTACCATCTATCATAACAAGCTCATTATGAAGCCAGTACCTGGCAGGGGATTTTCCGGTTACAGCCTTGCCAATAGCAATGGAGTTCTCATGATGAGGGAATATAAGGTCTATACTGCTGGTATGTATATCATAGGTCTCGCCCAAATATTTCAGGGTCATTGCTGGGCATTCAAGATGCCAGCTTGGCCTTATGTTTCCCCATTTTGTCTGGTAGAATATGCCTTTTTTCAGCTCATTCAGTGTTGATCTCTTTAAAAGTGTAAAATCCCTTGGATTGTCCTTTTCATACTGTTCAAGGTCTACAGTCTTTCCCAGTCTTATCTTGTTAAGATCAATACGGCTGAGCCTCCCGTACTCCCTGAATCTGGCAATATTAAAGTAGAGTGACCTGAATTTTTCATATGCATATCCCTTTTCAAGCAGTTTTCCTGCAAGCTCTATCATATCATTGACATGCTCTGATGCCTTTGGGTATGCCTTTGCCTTTTTGATCCTAAGTATCTCTAGCTCTTCCATGAATTCATTATAGAATCTATCTGTGAATTCTTTAAGAGGCGTCCCTGCCTTTTCTGCCCCCTGGATGGTCCGGTCATCAATATCGGTCACATTCATTATATGGGTTACTTCATATCCCCTGGATTCAAGGTAACGCCTTAGAAGGTCTGAAAATACAAACCTCCTGCATTCGCCTATATTTATGGGCTGCGAAAGGGTGGGGCCGCATGAATATATGCTGACCCTGTTTTTTTCAAGGGGGGTAAACTCCTCCTTTTTTCTGGTTACTGTATTATAAAATATCTGTCCTGTCTTTGTCTTGTCTTCAAACAGGGCAGTGCTCAGATATCTTTCACCGCCATCAGGTATAATAACAACAATTGTTCCGCTCTCCATCTCCTTTGCTACTGTAATGGCAGCGGCCATTGCTGCGCCTGAACTCATACCGCAAAAGATACCCTCTTTCCTTGCCAAGAGCCTTGCGGTCTGGTATGCCTCTTCATCATCTATCCTTATGATGCGGTCCACTCTGGTTTTGTTATATATCCCGGGGGTGTAGGATTCTTTCATATTTTTTAGGCCCTGAATCTTGTGGCCAAGGTAGGGTTCCATGCCTATTATCTGAATCCTGCTGTCAAACTCCTTTAGCCGTTTTGAGATGCCCATCAATGTTCCGCTTGTGCCAAGCGCTGCAACTACTGCATTAACCTCGTGGTTGGTCTGCTCCCATATCTCAGGGGCGGTCGTGTTATAGTGTGCCTTCCAGTTTGATTCATTATTGAACTGGTCAGCGAGCCAGTAATTTTGAGGCTCTTTTCTTATAAGATCATAGACAAATTCTATTGCCCCGTCAGTTGAAAGGTGCGGCGGTGTAAACCTGAGTTCAGCCCCCATTGCACGGAGGATCTTTTTTCTCTCTTCACTTACCGCTTCCGACATTACCAGCATTATCCTGTAACCCTTTACAGCGGCAACCATTGCAAGGCCTATCCCGGTATTTCCGCTTGTGGCCTCCAGGATAGTCTTGTTTTTTGTCAGCTCCCCGCTTTTTTCTGCATCTTCTATCATCTGAAGGGCAGGCCGGTCTTTTATTGATCCGCCAGGGTTGAATGCCTCAAGTTTTGCAAGTATCTTAACATTTTTATTAGGGTTAAGCCTGTTAACAGGTATGAGCGGTGTATTTCCTATCAGGTCAAGAATGCTGGTCGGTATCTTATATTTCATATCCATGCTGAATTCGCTTTAATTAAGGTGTATACAAATATCTAAAACAGGTTATGGATACTATTAAAATAATCCTTCTATTTCAACAGGTAATTTTTTTCATCAAGATTACTTGACAAATTATTATTTGTAATTATGTTTGTGCAGTTTTTTAATCTCATCGTAAACAGATGAAATTTCTTGAACATTTTAGATATACAAAAAACAGAAACAGATGGATAAAGAGGGTTCTGTTTTAAAAAAGAAAAATAAAAAGGAGGTATTGTTTCCTTTAATTTTATTTTAATCTAATAATCTTTAAGGAGGAAATTTTTAAATGAAAATCAGACCATTACACGATCGGGTAATAATTAAAAGGATCAAAGAGGAAGAGACAACAAAGGGTGGCATCATAATTCCTGACACCGCAAAGGAAAAACCTTCCGAGGGAAAGGTTATTGCAGTTGGAAATGGCAAGATCCTAGAGAACGGAACAGTTAAGGCTCTTGAAGTTAAAAAGGGTGACAAGGTACTTTTTGGCAAATATGCCGGCACAGAGATCAAGATTGAAGGTGAAGAGCACCTTATTATGCGTGAAGATGACATTATCGCCATTGTAGAATAGGCATAAAAAAATATAAGGAGATTAAGTTATGGCAAAAGAGATAAAGTACGGCGGGAAGGCCCGTGAATCAATTTTAAGGGGCGTTGACACCCTTGCTAATGCGGTTAAGGTTACTTTAGGCCCCAAAGGGCGGAATGTAGTTCTTGATAAGTCTTTTGGCTCTCCAAATATAACCAAAGACGGTGTTACGGTTGCAAAAGAGATAGAGCTTGAAGACAAGTTTGAAAATATGGGCGCCCAGATGGTAAAGGAGGTAGCCTCAAAGACCTCTGATGTGGCCGGTGACGGCACTACAACCGCCACTGTTCTGGCCCAGGCAATATATCGTGAGGGTTCAAAACTTGTTGCTGCCGGAATCAACCCCATGGCCATAAAGAGGGGAATTGAGAAGGCTGTTGAAGTTGCAATAGAAGAGCTCAAAAAGATATCAAAACAGACAAAAGATCAGGAAGAGATTTCACAGGTTGGCACAATTTCAGCCAATAATGACTCCACAATCGGAAATATCATTGCCGAGGCAATGAACAAGGTAGGAAAAGAGGGTGTTATTACCGTTGAAGAGGCAAAGAGCATGGAGACCACCCTTGAGATCGTTGAAGGTATGCAGTTTGACCGCGGATACCTCTCACCATACTTTGTAACCGATGCAGAGAAGATGACAGTTACCCTTAATAATCCCTATATCCTCCTTAATGAGAAAAAGATCAGCGGAATGAAGGATCTTGTCCCCATACTTGAGCAGATTGCAAAGATGGGCAGGCCCCTTCTTATTCTTGCAGAAGATGTTGAGGGCGAGGCGCTTGCAACACTGGTTGTTAACAAGCTGAGGGGCACATTACAGGTTGCGGCAGTAAAGGCGCCTGGTTTTGGAGACAGAAGAAAGGCAATGCTTGAGGATATAGCTATCCTTACCGGCGGAAAGGTCATTGCCGAAGACCTTGGCCTCAAGCTTGAAAATGTAACACTCAATGACCTTGGCACAGCAAAAACCATAACTATAGATAAAGACAATACAGTTATAGTTGATGGCGGCGGCTCAAGAAAAGACCTTGAGGGCAGGGTAAAGATGCTCAGGGCCCAGATTGAAGAGACCACATCTGATTATGACAGGGAAAAACTCCAGGAAAGACTTGCCAAACTCATTGGCGGCGTTGCAGTTATTAATGTTGGCGCTGCTACAGAGACCGAGATGAAGGAGAAAAAGGCAAGGGTTGAGGATGCGCTTAATGCAACAAGGGCTGCTGTAGAAGAGGGCATAGTCCCTGGCGGCGGCGTTGCCCTGTTGAGATGCGTAAAGGCCCTCTCAAAACTTGAGCTTCCCGGCGAACAGCAGAACGGTGTAAATATCGTTATGAGGGCGCTTGAAGAACCTATCCGCCAGATTGCAAACAATGCAGGCTTGGAGGGTTCGGTTGTTGTCGAGAAGGTAAAGAATGAAAAGGGCGCAATAGGCCTTAATGCCGCTACAGGCGAATATGAAGACCTTATCAAGGCTGGCATTATTGATCCCAAAAAGGTTACCAGGTTTGCGCTTCAGAATGCAGCCTCGGTAGCATCACTGCTCCTTACCACAGAGGCCATGATAGCTGAAAAACCAGCTGAAAAGGATGATGCACCTGCTATGCCGGGCGGCGGCATGGGCGGTATGGGCGGCATGGGCGGTATGGGCGGCATGATGTAACAGCCAAGCTTAAATATAAAGTTATAAAACCCTGTCTGGTATACTGGACAGGGTTTTTTTATTGGTTAAATGCAAATGCTGTAAGGCTTTAGACTATCGGATAATCCACATCATGTTTTGCAATCGCTTAAGCAAAAAAAACGCGTCAGTCAAATAACGGTAAACGCTCTTTAGAAATTTGACTTTTTTTCTCAAATAAATTGGCAAAGGGAGTCACGTTTTGTGCTTTGTTATAATATTTCACCACACCAAAGCCTTTTTAAAAAAGTCTTCCATGGAAAAATAGAGATACCATCCTTTGTTTTTCTTTATTCAGTATCGTTACTGATTATTGCATAATTTTGTATGTTTCCCTCTTCCTTAAGCGCCCTGATGCCTTTCAGGTGTTTGTCCGAAACGATTGAGTACTCTTTATCTCAATGGCCCATAGATCACCAAGGATCAAATCTACCTCAAACTGTGATGTTGATCGCCAGACCTGTGAGAGTTGGCTTTGGTATGAGCAAAGCGTACGATATTGCGTACTATACGGAGGATTAATATTATGACAACAGTAACTGCAACTGAAGCAAGAAAAAAACTATATAATCTTGTCGATAACGTAGCAGAATCGCATGCCCCAATCCAGATTCTGGGAAAGCGTAATTCCGCTGTTCTTATATCGGAAGAAGATTGGCGGTCAATTCAGGAAACCTTATATCTCACATCAATACCCGGAATGCGCGAGTCTATAAAAGCTGGGCTTAAAATTCCTGTTGAAAAGTGTGATAATGAGCTTAAATGGTGATGTGGCAGTTGGTGTTCACAAAACAGGCTAAAAAAAGACGCTATTAAATTAAAACAAAACGGCCTGAAACCAAATGCTGAACGATTGCTACAAATATTAAAAGAAGATCCATACCTTTCACCACCACCTTATGAAAAACTGTTAGGTGATCTAGCAGGTGCCTTTTTCAGAAGAATCAATCTGCAACATCGCCTTGCTTACCAGATACTGGATGAAATCAATAGAGTAAAAATAATTCGTATGTGGACACATTATGAATAAAATATGTAAGGCAATGGTGTCTACACATTTGACAGTTTCAGGCCAATAATAAGTTTATCAATCTTCTTCTTAA
>CAYWRH010000100.1:0-15695 GCA_964460435.1 uncultured Desulfatiglans sp. | reverse complement strand
GATTTGTCCACCTTAAAATGCACATTTTTCACTTTTATTTCAATTAGTTATAGTTCCTGGATGGACACTAAATCATATTTTACCTGTAAATAACTAACCAATAAATCTAAGCTGACAAGTTGTGCCTGCGTAGCCGCTTCCCAACCTTTTGAGGCAGTATAATCCCTTACGATCTCAATTCCAATACTTTCCTGACTTGTTGGGTACCTTTGAGGATAATTTTTATTTGCCTTTTCATAAGAACTTATAGCTTTTGCACTCCAAGGAGTAGAAGTATATCCTGATTTTGAATTTATAGGTCCCACATGGGAAGTATATTTCTCTAAATTAGCGGTCTGATAAACAGTGCCTTCTTTATCAATAATGTAGTGAGTCCCCTTACCTGTACTTTTAAAAGTATCTATAGCCCCTGTAGCGGTAGTTCCATCAGTACTATGCAATACTATTGCTTCAACTTTAACCATATTACCTTTTTCAATATTAGGTAAAATATTCTTTACAATATTACCTACTTTTTTCCAACGAAGATAGTTATTATATCTCTCAAAATCCAAATTCCAGTAATCCACAGTAGAGGTTACTGGATCCATAAAACCCATTTCGTACGCTAAAGATCCACCCATCTGGGGCCACACTTCATTCAAACTATTTATATACTCCCACATTGCCATACAGGCAGCCCATTCGTCAGGCGTTATTTCTTTATGCCCGCTTGGATCAACATATATCAAAGGATTATTCAAACAATAAGAGTACCTGTTCAAAGATTGCGGATTAAATGGTTCTGGCACTATTGTATCCGGTGAAATAAACCTGCCAATGAATGGATCATAAAGCCTGGCATTGTAGTTGTAAAGGCCGTTTTCTGCATCAAGCTCCTGGTCTGTATATTTGTAATCAGATGTGTTTGCCCCTGAATGGCTCCTCACACTTCCAAAGGGCATATACTCTGTTGATTCTATCACATATCCTGATGCATCAGTCATAACAGTAGAGCTGCCAAGGTGATCCTTATGAAAAAAGCTCCGGGTTGAGCCTTTTATCTGCGCAACCCTTAAGTTGCCGGCAAAGATATATTTAATGGTTTCTCCGCCCCTTACCTCAAAATGGTCGCCAGGGCTGATTCTTCATCTGGCAAACGACTCCCATAAATGGGAGGACATCTGCGCTAAATGATTAGCCAATCAACACAACCGTTAAAATATTTTATGCATTCTATTCCAAAATCAGGACAAATAAAGCCCTTTTTATATAAAAGATAAGTATAATATTGACTTGACACGAAGGGATACACCTTTTTATACTTCTTAAAAATTCTATTTTTTATATTTCATTTCTCCTATCACCTAAACAGGAGGTTCTATGGGAACAAATCAGTCAAGAAGAAAATTCATAAAAACCGGATTAGCACTTTCTGCTGCAGGGCTTGTTTCATCAGCAGGGATTAAACCTTCATTTGGAGAGCAAGAGCCAAAGGTTGTATACCGCACCCTTGGCAAAACCGGGCTCAAGGTTTCAGGGGTTGGCTATGGCATAGGTTTTGTTCCCATACCTGATGTAGTTAACAGGGCGCTAGACATGGGCATTAATTATTATGATACCTCACGAGTATATGGAGACAGTGAAAAGATCTTCGGCGATATTATCAGGAAGAGGGATCGCAGTAAACTTGTAATAGCAACCAAGTCTGGTTCCAGAAGAAAGGCTGACATCTTAAAGGACATTGACACAAGCCTTAAGTCCCTTGGCACCGACTATGTAGATATATATCATCTGCATGCACGTGACACCCCGACTTCTATACCAGATGAGGCGTTAGAGGCGGTGCATGAAATAAAAAAATCAGGGAAGGCGCGCTTTTTGGGGTTTAGCTGTCATGACCCTAACAGGATGGCGGATTTTCATATAGAAAACAGGTTTGATGTCATACAGACCACCTACAGTTATGCAATTGGGGGTTTTTACAGGGATCAGGCCATTAAAAAACTTAGTGATGCAGGTGTTGGGATAATTGCCATGAAGGTTGTTGTAGCACTCACAGGTTTAAACCTGCAAAATCTGGATAATCCTGTCCCCAAAAAGGGAGAGGGGCCCCTGGCCGGCATCAAATGGGTTTTAAACAACCCTGCCATAGGGACAACAGTGCCTCACATGAAAACCATCCCGGAGCTCGAAATGAATTTTCGTGCCATGTCAGAGCCCTATACGCCTGCAGATGAAAAGATGCTTTATGTCATAAACGAGCAGATCAGGCCTTCATACTGCCGCATGTGCTATGAGTGCAGCGGGGTTTGCCCGAAGGGCATGCCTGTAACAGATGTATTGCGTTTCCTCGCATATAATGATTATTGCGGTAATTATCACCAGGCACGCATGAGTTTTATGGAACTTCCAAATGAGATTAAAAACATACGGTGCAGCGATTGTTCGACATGTGCCATCAAGTGCCCTAATGGTGTTCAGGTACATGCCCGTCTGATAAGGGCACAGGAATTGCTGGCGTAGGAAAAAGCGGGATAGAGGGGTCTAGGGTTCAAGGGTTCGAGTGAAATTTTTTTATTCTTTGGTCTACCCTTGACCCCTGGAACCCTTGAATCCTTGAACCCTATATTTTCCCTTCCCAATCAAAAGGAGATATCTTTATGAAACGTTCAACCTGTTTAATATTATGCTTAATATTTATGCCTACTTTTCTTTATACTTATTCTGCCTTTGCTGAACAGTCATGTGAAAGCCTGAAATCAATAGCAATCCCGAATGTAACAATTACCTCTGTTGAAAAGGGCGATCCCGGATATGAACTGCCGGGCACCACCGGATTTATGAACATGCCGCCCCAGAAGATCAACGCCCCCTTCTGCCGCATAAAGGCTGTTTCAAGGCCAACAACCGATTCAGAGATAGGCATAGAGATATGGCTCCCTGATCCAGCGAACTGGAATGGCAGGTTCCTGGCTGTAGGCAATCCCGGCTTTATCGGCTCAATAGCGAGCGGTGGCATTGCACGGAATATGGAAAAGGGTTATGTCTCAGCAGGCACTGATACAGGCCATGTTGATGAAGGTTTCACATGGGCAATAGGGCACCCTGAAAAATGGGCAGACTGGGGACACCGCGCTGTTCATGAGATGGCAGTGGTTACCAAGAGCCTTGCCAAGGCCTATTACGGAAAGCCTATAAAATACTCCTACTGGAACAGTTGTCACAATGGAGGCAACCAGGGGTTAAACGAGGCACAGCGCTACCCAGATGACTTTGACGGCATAATTGCCGAAGACCCGGCCTTTTTTATAACACACCTTCAGCCCGGGTCTCTCTATATAAGCTGGCTTGCATTAAAGGATGGGGTTGGCGGCCCCGGTTATATTCCGGTTGAAAAACTTAAGGTCATTAATGAGGCGGCATTAAATGCATGCGATAAAAATGATGGCCTGGTTGACGGCATTATTGAAGACCCTACAACCTGCAATTTTGATCCCGGAACAATAGAATGTGATGGCAAAGAGCTTCTAACCTGCCTCACAGCATCACAGGTAAATACTGTCCGAAAGATATATGAGGGCGCAAAGCTTAATGATGGGACACCGATTTACTCAGGTTTTGAAAGAGGAAGCGAACTAACATGGAACATGATGATAGAGAAAGAGCCCTTCATAGTAAATCTCAATTATTTTAAGGGAATCGTCTTTGAAGACCCGAACTGGGATTTCCGCACATTTGATGTGGACAGAGACACACGACTTGGCATTAAAAAGGCCTCTTCCGCCCTTGATGCCAATAACCCCAATCTTAAACCCTTCAAGGATGCCGGCGGAAAGATAATGATGATCTCATCATGGAACAGCATGGCGCTTCCACCCCGTCAGATGGTTACATATTACGGTGATGTGGTTAAGACACTTGGAGGTTATGACAACACCCTGGACTTTGCGCGCCTTTTTACAGTCCCGGGTTCAGGCGGCTGCCCTGCATTTTCCAATCCTGATGGTTTTAAAGTCTTTGACGCCCTTGTTGACTGGGTGGAAAAGGGTAATGCCCCGGACAGGATAATCTATCCCCATACAAAAGGCGGAGGCATGATGGCCGCGGGCGCAAAAGCTGAGGTGTACCGGACAAGGCCAGTATGTGCCTATCCTAAACAGGCCAGGTACAGGGGCACAGGCGATGTTAATGATGCGGCAAATTTTGAATGCGTTGAGATAAAAAATATGACCAGCGCCAACCATTAAGAACATATAAAAAAATGCATTTCTTCTTTACATAAGAGATGGTTAACTGTATGTTTTTTGATTTTTTTTAAGTTTTAATGGAGCATGATGTCAAAAAAAATCAACCGTTCAACCCCTAAAAAATGGTATGACCCGGTAATATTCTATATCCTGCTGCCACTAATAACCTCTCTTCTTAGACTTCTATTGCTTTCATACAGGCTCACAAGGGTCGAAGGCGCAGGGCTTGAAAAAGAGGCGCTGGCAAGATCAGGCGGAAAGGCTGTTTACTGCTCTTGGCACCAGCGTCTTGTTTTTCACCCCTGGTACCTCTCAAAAAGGAGGGTAACCGTAATGGTTAGCCAGAGTCGTGACGGTGAATTTGCCGCAAGGTTTATAAATGCCCTTGGTCTTGGCGATGTAAGGGGGTCATCAACCCGTGGCGGTTTAGGCGCACTTATTAAACTGAAACAGAAGATCCTTGCCGGTGAGGCAAATGGCGGCATGGTGGTTGATGGTCCGCTTGGCCCTGCACGTGTTGCCAAAATGGGGGCAGTGCTGCTTGCCAAAAACAGCAGGGCTCCCCTTATGCCTGTCATGTGGGGCACAGACAGATGCTGGGTCTTGAACAGCTGGGACAGGTTCATTATTCCAAAGCCATTTGCAAGGATAATATTCCTGCATGCTGAACCTATATGGGTGCCTGAATCCGCCTCTGATAATGATCTAGAAATTTACAGAAAACAGCTTGAAGAGAGCCTGAACAGGGCAGCAAAATGGTGTGATGAACAGTTTGGCACAGAAAAACCGTGGAGGAGGGTAAAAAAGGATGGCATTCCTGAAACAGGTCCGGTTGATATGCAGGATATTTTTTAAATGATGGTTCCCATTGAGTCGTTTTATCAGGCCTTTGATCTCAACCCTGTTGATGACCGCACTGACAGATGCACGCGCTCCTGAGATATAAGGAACCATTACAAATAATATACCAAACCCCTTAATAACAGAAATTTTCCAGCATAATTCTGATAACTCACTGATTTAATTACTCTAGTTAATCAATGGGTATAACCTGCTGCGAAAGACCATTTTTTTATCAGGAGAATAATCCGGAAATTTGCATAGATTTATGTGCATCATGCACATAAAATCGTGCATAAGCCGATTATGTAACGATTAAGATAACTGAAGAGAAGAATGCGACAACCAGGAGGGCTGTGACAAATAAAAGCCTTATAACACGACTGATATCCATAAGCCCTGGATCAGGGAATTCGGCCCCCAGAAAGGGCTTTTCCTTATAGCCTTCCGGGTATCTGACAGGCCCGCCAAGCCTTGACATAATTGCACCGGCCACAAAGCTTTCCGAGTGGGCGGAGTTTGGTGAGTCATGTTTGAGCCTGTCACGCAGGGCGGTTGTTAACCCAGCTAATGGGCGCAGCCCTGAAAAGAGGGCGCCAAAGAAAAGCAGGATCAGGGAGAGGCGCGCAGGCATATAATTCATCAGGTCATCAAGCCTTGCCCCTGCCCACCCTATCTCTATCAATTCTTCTGTCTTGTGCCCTACCATGGAGTCAAGGGTTGATGCCACCTTGAAGATAATAAGGAGAACAATCCCGAAAAATAGGGGGTCGATATCAGTCAATAGGCCGATTATACAGCCGGCACAATACCAGAAAACAGGCGAAAGAAACCCGTCCACAAAATTTTCTGCCAGGGTCTCAATGGCAGCGCGTATAACACCCTTTTCATCAAGAGAGTTTACATCCCGGCCAACAATCATGGCGATAGATTCCCTGGCCTTAATTAGATCATTTTTTCTGAGTGTCTCTGTAACAGGCCTGCAGTGGTTGAAGAGGTCTTTAAGCGCTATAAGGGAGTAGACAAAATAGATGTTCATGAGTATGGCCAAAACCGGATGGGCCAGGTCAAAAAGCACTATCAATATGGAATATGCTGAGACAGAAATGAGGATTGTAACCAATGTAAGAAGAACCCCGCTGAATCTCATGTTCAGTGATCTGCCTTTAAAGAAACGATGCAGCAGGCCTATGAGGTTTCCAATGATTCTTACAGGGTGATAACTGTAGTTTGGGTCGCCCAGTATAAGGTCAAAAAGAAATCCTGAAATCAGTATTATGACCGGGGTATAATTTTCCATAATATCTTTACTTCCCGAAGGATGATAAAAGGGATAACAGGGTGTTGTTCTCACTGACAGAGCGGATGCCGAACCTGAAATAGTTATCCTCAAGGCCCCTGAAATTCCTGCAATCCCTTATAAAGACCCCATTCTCAAGCAGATATTTTAAAAGATCATCAAGGTTTGCTGATCTTTTCCATCTGCATAAAAAAAAGTTTGTGCAGGATGGGAAGACCTCTATGCCATCCATCTCTTTCAGTATGCCGAAAAGCCTCTCCCTTTCATCGGCAAGGTACTTCAGGGTTAATTTTTCATAATCTCCACAATCCTTTAAAAGGATTGCCGCCTTTTCTGCCATACCATTAACGGTCCAGGGCTCCTTGTATTCATTTAAACGCTCTATCGTATCCCTGTGGCCTATTACACCACCCATGCGAAGCCCGGCAATGGAGTAGAACTTTGTAAATGAATGGATAATTATCAGGTTAGGATACCTGTTGATTGAAATAAGGCTTTCATCCTTCCAGTTATCAATGAACTGAATAAATGCCTCATCAATTATGAAATATTTATCAGGATATTTTTCCCTGAGGTATATGATTATATCCCGCTTAAACATGCCTGCTGTCGGGTTATTGGGCCGGCCTAACCAGATGGCATCAGCATTATTAATAAGAGTTTCAAGCTCAATCGCTGAAGGCAGTGCAAAATTATTCTCAGGTTTAAGTGGATATATTATAACCTCTGCCCCTGCAAGTATAGAGGCCCTTTCATAATCATAAAATGAGGGCGCTGGAATAAATACCTTTTTAAATTTAAGCGCACGCGGTATCAGGTATATGAGTTCGGTTGATCCGTTCCCGGCAAGAAATTCATCAGGCTTTATGCCTGTCTTGCATGTATAAAAATCAATGATCCCCTGGCCATTAACGGTGGGGTAATCCTGCACCGCATCAATAAGGTTTTGCCAGTTAGCGGTTATAACATCAGGGATACCGGCAGGATTAAGGTTTACGCTGAAGTCTATTATCTTTCCTTCAGGCAGATTAAGCCTTGCCAGATCAGCAAGGGGGTTACCGCCATGTCTGTGTTTAGTGGCCATATATCAATACCGTTTTTTTAATCAAAGGATCATTGACCCTGGAATTGCCATTACCATAAGCAGTACGACCTCTATTATCTCATTTGATGCGCCGAGCAGGTCGCCTGTTACTCCATTAAACTGCCGCCTGAACATGCCCCTTAAATATAATGTAATTGCAAATGCCAAAAGAAAAAGCAATATCGCTGTTATTCCAAAACATGCACAGATAGCGATTGCAGCTATGTGTGAAATAATACGGTGGCTGTTGTTTGCATTTTTAATAAACACGCCAGCCATCCCCTGTTCGTTTCTGGCATAGGGCATGGTTGTCTGGAGTTCAACAAGCATATCTCTGGATATTACAGGAATGACAATGAACAAAATAAAAATGTCTGATGCAATAATACGCTCAAAGGCAACAAGCCTGAGGATGATCCCCAGTACAAGGGCCATCACCCCGAATGCGCCAAGGGATGAATCCTTCATGATGGCAAGCCGTCTGGCCCTGTCAAACCCTCCAAGGGAATCAGCCCAGTCAGCAAGGCCATCCATGTGCAGACCCCTTGTGAGCCATATAATAATAGAGGTGAGGATTACAGCGCATCCCCATGTCCATTTATCAAATGGCAAGAGGCCCCACAGAAATGAGACCAGGTAGAGTATCATCCCCAGTAATAACCCAACTGCCGGAAACCATGGAAGGGCGGATGAATAATCATCCGCCTCCTTTCCCGGAACAGGGATCACAGTGAGTGTCCTTATCGCTGTTATCAGTCCTTTTATCATAACACCATTTTCCTAAGCGCCTGCCTCTATGCCAACATCATCAAATGTCGCCATTTCATTATAGATACACACTGCGTCCTCAATAATCTGCATGGCGCAGGCTGCCCCTGTTCCCTCGCCAAGCCTCAGATCAAGATCAAGTATAGGCCTTATACCCTCTTTCTCACAGAAGATCATATGCCCCTTTTCAGAGGACCTGTGTGAAAAGAAAAGATAATCCTTGACGTCAGGACACATCCTCATAGCCACAAGCGCCCCTGCACTTGATATAAACCCGTCAACAACAACAACCATTCTCCTGGAAGCCGCACCAAGGCACAACCCGCAGATCCCGGCAATTTCGAGCCCGCCTACAGCCGACAGAACCGATAGAGGATCATCCAATAAACTCCGGTTTATTTCAAGGGCTTTTTGAATCACCTTTATCTTCAGCTTTACACCTTCATCCTCAAGGCCTGTACCCTTGTCAGTGACCCTGGCAAGGTCTTCCGGAAGAAGAACAGAATAAAGGGCAGAGGATGGTGTCGTATTACCGATACCCATCTCGCCTGTCGCAATCATGTTTACACCCCTTTCCGATGCGGCCAGAGCCAGTTCTATTCCGGCATTAATCGCCTTTTCTGCCTCATCCCTTGTCATTGCCGGCCCTTTTACCATGTTCGCAGTAGATCTTTTAATGTTCCTGTTAATAAGCCCCGGGGCATTGTAAAGCTCCTCCTTCATCCCTATATCAACAACATATACATCTGCACCCGCTCGCCTGGACAGGACATTTATGCCAGCGCCCCCGGCCAGAAAATTTTTCACCATCAGGGCCGTAACCTCCTGCGGATATGCGCTTACACCCTCAGCAACAATGCCGTGATCGCCCACAAATACATATACTGCCTTTTTTCTTATCCTGGGCCTCTCCTCTTCAAAAATAGCAACAACCTTTGCAGCCATCTCCTCAAGGTATCCGAGACTCCTTTTTGGTTTGCTCAGGTTATCAAGCCTTGCCCATGCCTTTGTTATCCACTCCCTTGAAACAGGTTTTATCTCATTTACTATTTTTCTGTACATCTGATCTCTCCTTTTCACCTTTAGCTACTATATAGAATGCATTTCTATATTGCATCTAAAGCATACCCTTTTAATTTTTTCATATCCTGATTCAGGCTCCCTGTTCTGCGCCCTCACCCATGTTAAAAGTTTTTGAATGGCCTTCCCATTTGAAATAATCTGTTTAGCTGCAGAAACACCTTCCTTTAAACTAAGAACCTTATCTGCCATCCATAAAACCGCACCCGCATTTAGCGCAACAATATCAGACCGGCTCCTGTCACCCTTGCCTGCCAGCAGGGATACTGCCTTTTGAGCCTCCAAATCCCTTTCAGTATAAGGCCTTATATCGCTGTAATCTCCCTTTGATAGCCCTTCAGCCTCCGGTGTTGTCTCAAAATATTCAACTTCATTTTTATTAAAGTACCCTATTCTTGAGATACCGAGTGTTGAGAGTTCATCCATTCCGGCGCTCATGTCATTGTTAAACCCGTGAAATACTATGCCCTTCTCATAACCTATCCTCTGCATTACCTTAATCGTAGGCTCGATCTGTTCAGGCGCACCCACGCCCCTTACGGCTATCTTTGGGAATGCTGGATTGGCCAGTGAGGCGGCGATATTAAGGGTTGTTCCGAAACGTATCTGAGAGAGTATCCTTCCAAGACCCATCGGGTGAACCTCTGCGCTTGTCCCGTTAAATAGGCCAAGGCCGCACCTCTCTATGGATTCCCTCACCTTTTCTACGCTGCACTCAACATCAACACCCAGGGTTTCACATAAATCAACAGTGCCGCACTTTGAGCTGATTGCCCTTGCGCCATGCCTTGCGATCGGCACATCCATGGATGATGCAACAATAGCCGAAAGGGTGCTTATGTTAAATGTCTTAAGTGAATCCATGCCGGTGCCGCAATTTTCAACTACTGGCAGATCACCCAGGCTTATGCTTTTAGTATCCGATTCAATAATGGCCTCAAAACAGCCAACTATCTCATCATCTGTTTCACCCTTCATCCTTAGTGCAGCAAGAAATGCGCCCTGCTGAAGGTCCGGCTGGTCCCCCTTTAATGTCTCTATCATCATCTCCTTTGCGGTTTCTCTTGATATATTTTTCCCCTTCATCAGAATGGCAATATTATCACCAAACCGCTTAAGGGCATATTCACTAAATGCCATATTCGCCTCCTAAAACCTGTTAATAATCACCTTTTTAACTCTGTTATTTTTCAATGCTTCCATACATTCAGCTATTTCATCCAGTGATGCAAAATGTGGTGACAGGAATGAGAGGTCGATTTCACCATCCTCTATCATCCTGAGGGCATCCTGGAAATCACATGCGCTGCACCCGTATGAACCTGCCAGAACAAGCTCCCTGTAATGTATTTCGTTTAATTCTATATTATTAATATCCATATGCCTGTTGTTACCTGAAAACAGGAGTGCGGAAGCGCCCGTCTTCATAAAACGCCAGAAATCCCAGTTCAAACCATCAGGGCAGCAGGGGACAATAAGATCAAAGCCCCTGGCATGGTTATGAACCCTCAGAGATGTCGCAATGGATTTAACATCTGACTCTATTACCTTTGTATTCAGGGGAATCTGCCTCTCAAGTTTACGCCTGTCCTTGTCAACAATTACAACCTCATCAAATCCCTTTGACAACAAGAGTGCGGCAAAAATGGAACCTGCTGAACCAGCGCCAATAATAAGCGCTGATCCATTTCTCACATGCACCTTGTTCAGGGCTGAAATACAGCATGCAAGGGGCTCTGCAAGTGCAAGATCAGCAATAGTGCGGCTTCCGGCTATATGCACAAGGCTTGATATCTCATTGCTTTTAAATGGCATAAGCTTCCTGAAAAGCCCGTCCTGATTAAAGCCATATATCTTTATTGAATCACAGCGTGATGTATGACCATCAATGCAGTTAATGCATCTGCCGCAATATACCCCGGGATATATGGCCACAACATCATCCTTCTTAAACCTTTCATTATCTGTCTCAACCACAACCCCTGCCCCTTCATGGCCTGGTATCCTTGGGAGTATGAGGTCTCTGTGTCCATTAATTAACATCTTGACGTCAGTGCCGCATATGGCAGCGCTCACCATTTTTACAATGACACCGCCGTGTGGCAGGGCAGGGTCTGGGACTTCCCTGATTTCAATCTGATTCAGAGCTGTGACAACTGCTGCTTTCATTATGTTATATCCATGGCCTTTAATCAATTTCTGTTACAACTGACAAAGGCTTTGTCCTTTCAAGCTATATCGCTGTTATTTCTTTTCATAGTGTCCATCCATAAACTGTCTTTTTTGGATGAACGCTACATATCCGGCTATGCAATAAAAAAAGGGTTCCGAAAGGCATGATAACCTTCCGGAACCCTTTACCATCAAGTCCCTCTCTGTATTCAGCCACTCAACTCGTCTTCTGACTTCCCCTGCCTTCAGGCTGCCTTCCCGTTTTGATAGATCAAAACAGTGACAATTAATCGCCTGAGGCCTGCTACGGGGTCACAGCGGCGGGACCGTTCCCGATTTTCACGGGATTCCGTATGAAGAATGGCTGTTTATTATTCCACCTTTTTGCAATATTTGAGCCTATTTATTTTGCCCAGGCTCCAGCCTTTAATAGCTGGCGCAGGGCACATGGCTCAAGTCGCAAGGTGATTTTCCATAATCAACTGGCGTTTTAAGTATATAAGATATCTCATTTTGTCAATGGGATTTTTATCATTTAAGGGTTTTTACCTGTGCCCTGGGCCTTGCGCCTTGAACCTTTTTTCCTTTGACACCATTTGTTTTAATTCCTATATTCGTTTCAAAAACACTAATTTCAATACAGGGGTATAATGATGAGTGACTATAAAGGAAAAACCGCATTTATCACAGGCGCGGCTAACGGTGTGGGTCTGGGCATGGCCATCGCATTTGCCAAAGAGGGCATCAATGTCATAATGAGTGACATCAGAAAGGCAGACCTTGATAAATCAGCCGAAGAGGTAAAAAAATACAATAAAAATGTATATACCATTACCGTTGATGTTTCTGACCGGAATGCCATGAAAGAGGCTGCTATCGAGGCGGAAAAGGCATTCGGAAAACTCCACATCCTCTGCAATAATGCGGGCATAAATATCTTTGGCCCGCTTGATCAGGCAACATTTGATGATTGGGACTGGATGTTCAATGTCTGCTTCTGGGGCCAGGTAAACGGCATTGTCCATTTTTTGCCCAGGATCAAGGCGCACGGTGAAGGCGGACATATAGTAAACACATCCTCAATGGCAGCCTTTGTAACCTCCCATGGAACAGGGATCCACAGCGCCATAAAGGCAGCCATAAGGGGTATGTCAGAGACCCTGTGGTACAATCTTGCGCCACAAAATATCTGGGTATCGATCGTTTGCCCGGGCTTTGTAAATTCAAAGATAGGCAAGACCGAAGAGCTAAGGCCTGCCAGATTTAAAAACAGTGGATACAACACAGGTGAAGGAAAATATCTGGATATGGAAGACCCTGAAAAATTTCCCGGGATGTCGCCCCTTGAGGTTGGTGAGAGGATTCTAAAAGGGATGAAAAACAGGGACCTTTTTATTTTTACCCATGCAGAGATGAAGGAAGAGGTAAAGGAAAACTTTGACTGGATTCTCTCATATTTTCCTGATGAAGAGATAAACCAGAAGAGAAAGGCATTTGAAAACAACCGCAGAAAGGCAAATGTAGAAGATCGTGTCAAATATGACACCAGGGGAAAGATCATTCACAGGCCATAGATTAGTTGTGGAGAGGCTACTCAAGTATATCCAGGATAGCGCTGTTAATCTTTGGATATCTGAATTGGTAGCCCTCATCCAAAAGCCTTTTGGGAATAACCCTCTGCCCTTTCAGCAATACAGAGGCAAACTCACCCATAATAGCCCTGAGCACAAATCCTGGCACTGGCGGCAAAATAAGAGGCTTTTTCATGGCAGTTGCGATAGCATCTGTCAATTCCCTGTTTGTTACTGGATTTGGCGCTGTACAGTTGTAAATGCCTCTTGAGCCTCTGTTTTCTATCTGATAGATAAAGATATTTATAAGATCATTAAGGTGAATCCACGAAAAATATTGTCTGCCATTACCTAGCCTGGTTCCAAGCCAGTATCTGAAGAGGGGCATCATCATATTGATTGCGCCTCCGCCCCTTCCGAGCACAATACCAAACCTGTTAATTATTACCCTCGCCCCACAGGATTGCGCATCCATGGCAGCTTTCTCCCACTCCCTTGAGAGGGAGGCAAGAAAGTCATTGCCCGGTGCACCATTTTCATCCAGCATCTCGTCATCGTGAAAACCGTAATAGCCCACTGCAGAGGCGCTTATAAGCGACAGGTCTGGCTTTTTATGTCTGGCAATCCCCTCAACTATATTTCTGGTCGTTTCAATACGGCTTTTAATAAGGGTCTCCTTATATGCCGGTGTCCACCGTTTAAAAATAGATGCGCCTGCAAGATTAATAACCACATCACATTCGCTGACTCTTTCCAGCCATTGCCCTTTACGGGCAGGATCGCCATCAACATGTATGATGTTGTTATCATGTGCCTGATTTTTTATTGAACGAGTCAGTATGTATACCCTGTGCCCCTTATTTGAAATGGCATTTGAAAGCGGCCTGCCTATAAAACCTGTGCCACCGGTCATAAAGATATTCATAAGCCCTCCTATGGAGTTCTATTTTCTTATGATATAGCTGGAACGTACAGTAGCTGCGCCAAAATATTTTTTTGAGAAATTCTCAACTCTCTCTATGTTGAAATCTTTACGTGAAAAGATATTGAGATAAGCTGCCCTGTTTTCTTTTGAGAAATGCCCTGTGACTGAGCCCTCTTCTGAAAACTGAATAATTGAAAACAGCCTGCCCCCTTCAATACCTTCACCAGGGCAGGATAATATAGGTTCACCGGAGGGTTTCATGTCTGATGCATCAAACAATTTACCAGGAAACCCTCTTATCAAAACTCTATCTGATATGGCGTGAACGCTGCAACCGTAAAGGTCAAGCACAAGTTCACGACCGAAAATAGCAGGAGATAAAGGCATACTGTTTTTCTTTTTTTTAACTGAGGTTAATGTCATAAAAGGCGTTCACTTAAGAAACCCGGGAGATAAAATGCCCCAAGGTGCATCCCGGGGTTATAATATCGGGTTTTAATTCCTGCCTGGATAATCCTTCTACCAACCGAGCTGATATCTGTTTTACATGGGTCAGTCTCATCTGAACAGAACATTGCAGAGAAAAACCCGCCGACATAGGTTGGTATTGCAAACAAATATGGTTTTACGATATGAAATATCTCTTTTAAAAGGATATATGATGCCCTCTGTTCATCAGGCTGCATATGAATGGAGCCTGTCTGACATACCATTATGCCATCATGGGAGAGAAGTCTGCGGATATTGCTGTAAAATTCTTTTGAAAAAAGAACAGTGGCCGGGCCGATCGGGTCAGAGGAGTCCACTATAACAACATCATATTTTTCATCGGTCTCTTTCACAAATCTGGCTCCATCATTAATAATAATATCTGCCCTTTTATCATCAAGTGCCCCGTTACTTATCATCGGCAAATACTCTTTGCAGATATTGATCACATCAGGGTCTATCTCAACGATTGTCGCCTTCTTAACAGATCCGTGTCTTAAGACCTCCCTCAATATACCGCCGTCCCCCCCCCCTATTACAAGCACCTTTTCAGGATCAGGGTGAGAGTTAAGCGGTATATGAGACATCATCTCGTGATATATGAATTCATCCTTGTATGTTACCTGCACAATCCCGTCCAGCAAAAGCATCCTGCCATAAAGATTTGATTCAACTACCTTTACGTGCTGGAATTGGGTATTGCTTTCATGAATGACGGATTTAATCCTGTAATGGGTCTCAATCTCATTCCATCTTTCAATCACCCATTCCTGATCCCGGGTCATGATGCGATAATACCCCTCCTGATCTCCTGCACATCAATTCTGTAAGGCCTGAATTCATCCTTGATGACAGGTATTGCCAGATGAGGGTTTATTGTGCCGCATACAAACAGATCAAGTGCCGCATAATCATATTCCGGCCATGTATGGATACTTAAATGAGATTCCTGAAGGATAGCCACACCGGATACTCCGCCATTTGGCGTGAAGACGTGAAGGTCAATACCAAGCATGGTTGCACCACAGGTATTGATCGCTTTAATAAAGATTTCCCGGATCCGGTTGGAGTCATCCAGGAAATGCTTTGTCCAGAGTTCAATAAGGAGATGAACCCCGGTGTATTTCACGTCACCGTCCTGGCAGCAAAATTCTCTTGCATATGATTAATCTTTGTTTAATGTTATGTTGTTAATATATCCCCATAAAACCTCATTTTCATTTATTTTTTACATGAA
>CAYWRH010000099.1:0-15940 GCA_964460435.1 uncultured Desulfatiglans sp. | reverse complement strand
ACGATGTGGAGATCATAGAAGAGCCGGTTGAAGAGCCTCTTGATGAGGTGGATGATTTTGAAGAGGTGCCGGAAGATGAGCTGGAGGAGGTTCCAGAGGGTGAAACAGCTGAACTCCTTGAAGATGATGACTATATCCTGGAGGAGATACTCAATGATTATGATACTAACGGATATATAAGTGAGGAGGGTCAGGAAAAGGCGCTGATCCTTGCTGACAGGTTTGACAAGATGCTCTCTGATACAGAAAGGTACTATAACAGATATCTTATGATCCCTGGGGGCAGGTTTCTTATTGTAAATGCCTCTTCAAAAACAGATAAAAAGCAGGGCTATATAGAACTCCCTGAATTCTATTTTGGCAAATTCCCTGTGACTAACCACCTTTTTGAGCTTTTTACCGAAAAGACCGGGTATGTAACAACAGCAGAACGTCTGGGTTATGGCACAGTATACAAAGGCCGGTTCAGGTATATGACAGATGAAAAGAGCGGAAAAAAGATACTGGAGTGGAACTCGTCATTGAAAAGTGAAAAGATAGAGGGTGCATGCTGGTTTCAGCCAAATGGACCCGGAAGCACCCTTCATGGAAAGAGGAATCACCCTGTTGTTCAGGTGACCATTGAAGATGCAATGGCCTTTGCTGCATGGACTGGCAAAAGGCTTCCCACAGAACAGGAGTGGGAGGCTGCTGCCAGGACCTCTTTGGGGCTTGATTATCCCTGGGGTAAAAAGCCGGACAAGGATAAATGCAACATAGAGGCGAGTTCTATCGGGGATACAACCCCTGTTGATAAATATCAAAAGGGGGCAAATAAATATGAGATATATGATCTCCTGGGAAATGTAATGGAATGGACCGCAAGCAGTGTGTCAAAAGAGAGTGATACACTATTTGTTGCAAAGGGCGGCTGCTTTGTTTCCGGCGAAAATATTACACTTACTTCAAAGTCTTTACTCGACCCAAAAAGCCCTTCAAATATCCTGGGGTTCAGGTGTGTTGCCTACAAATGATATCAAGCAGAATCTCCCTGGTGGATGGACACTGAATAGCGTAAAATGTTAATGTATAATCAAACCATGATCCGGGAAAGGTATCCTTGTCCATTATAATTGCTTTTCTCTGTTATATGGTTATCGATTTTTCTCACAGAAGATAAAATGCAATGGCCTTGTCCCCTGAATCGTTTGGGTCAAAGGAGCAGAATTCCACGTTGACAATTGTGCCCTTTATATTTCTTACAAATGCCTGTTTGTTAATATGGGTCTTGCCGGAGTTATCCAGGGTCAATTCAACCTCAATAATCTCCTCCTTTTTAAACTTAAGTTCCAGAGGCATCTTGAATTTCAGACCCCCTTTTAGGCGTTTAACGCTAATATACCTTTGCTTTACCCTCTGCCTGAAAATACAATTTGTATCCAACTCAAGATTCTGGTAGGGTCTTTGTGAACTTTAATGTAAATCGCCGGTAACATATCACTTTAGCTATAATGTAAAATAATAATATCCGGCCCAAACTTTTAATTGAGAGGAATTACAGTGAAAACACCAATGAAAACAATCCTGTGTATCATCCTGCTGGCATTTACCTTAAGCTGTGAGAAGGCAGAACAGCAGCCGAAAACAACCGCTCTCCGGACAGATAAGGAAAAAATAAGCTATGCTATCGGCGTAAACATGGCACAGTCCATCAGCGAGATTAAAGATGAAATCGATTTACCCATCCTGCAGAAGGGCATGACAGATAAAATGCAGGGGAGTGCGCTTCTGGTATCAACTGAAGAGGCCCAGCCCCTGCTCCAGTCATTTTCTGAAAAATTGATGGCAAAGGAGCAGGAGAAAATAGCAAAAGTCTCACAGGAAAATCTTGAGGCTGGAAAGGCATTTCTTGAAGGGAACAAGTCAAAGGAAGGGGTTAAAACAACTGAAAGCGGTCTGCAATACAAGGTGCTCAAAGAGGGAGAAGGAAAATCTCCCGGGGTATCTGACCGGGTCAGGGTTCATTATGAGGGAACAAAAATTGACGGGACCATATTTGACAGCTCATATAAACGGGGAGAACCAGCCACCTTTCAGGCCGATCAGGTTATCAAGGGGTGGACAGAAGGGCTTCAACTGATGAAGGCTGGAGGCAAATACAGGTTGTTTATCCCTGCTGATCTTGCATATGGTGTGCGTGGTGCAGGCAAGGAGATAGGCCCCAATGAAGTTTTACAGTTTGATGTGGAACTGCTTGAGGTTCTTGATAACGAGCCACAGGAGACTAAACCACAATAGATCCAAAAGAGGTAGTAAAAAAATAGATAAAGGTATAAGCCGGCAACCGGAACCTTAGACCAGCGGTTCCGGTTGCTTGATTTTCAACTATATTCTTTTAAGCGAAGGATGTACGGGCGGCTTCGCAAAGATAATAAAGATTAATCCCAGTACCAGCACTGCAATGCCTAATTGAAAGGCAGGGGTGTAACTGCCGGTTTTATCCCTGATATATCCTGCTACAGGGCTCCCGACAGCAGAGAAAACAATGGTAAAAGGCATGGTGTAACCCATCATCTTGGGAAATTCGGTTCTGCCGAAATAATCGGGAATAAGGTTGCCTAAAGCTATGGTCTGTATCCCGAATCCTATCCCCATGAGGACATTGCATAGAATCACAATGCCCATGGAGTGCGCAAAAAGTATTATTATGAGGCCTGCAATGCCAAAAAAGATTGATGCTACAGCAAGTGTATGCATCTTGATTTTAAGACCAAGAAAACCTATCCCGAGCTGGCTGATGCCCATCATAAATCCGAAAAATCCCCCTGCAAAGGCAGCGCTGGTGCGGGAAAAACCTATATCTATAAGAAAGGTAACCTGATGGGCCAGCAGCATCTGCATGGCGGTAAATTGAACAATAACATAACCTATCAGAAGCCACATTGTCCGCGTTTGCAGGGCCTCCCTGGCAGTAAAATCAACAGGTGTCTTATACAGGTTTGTTTGAACCGCCTGTGCTGAGGAAGAGCTCTTTGCATTTATCCTGACAGGCCCATCCGGCACCTGGCCCAGATCTTCCGGTTTGTTAACAAGAAAAAGCGCTGGAACGATAACACAAAACAATAATGAGGCGGCTGCAATTACAAGGTATGTATTCCGCCAGCCTATGGAATTTATAAGCATCATCATCAGCGGATTAAAGACCACCCCTCCGAAACCCATAGAGGTCATTGAAATGCTGAGAGCTACTGGCCGTTTTATTATGAACCAGTTGTTAATTACAGTCATGGAGGCCAGCATTCCGCCTATGCTCATGCCCAAACCTATAAACACACCATATCCCACAAAGAGATGCCATATATGCTGCTGATAGGAGACTAGTACAAGGCCTGCAACTGAAAGGATGTTCCCTAGTATTATGGCTGTTTTAACCCCCTTTTTCATTATGTATATCCCTACAAATGGTGCGGTCAGGCCTGAGAGCACCAAACCTACAGCCTGTGCCATTGACATGTCACCACGGCTCCATGCGAACTCCTCGACCCAGGAGGGTAGAAACAGTGCAAATGAGAGCATTATCATCATAAATGCAATGTTGAAGAAAAACATTACTACAAGATTAATCCATCCATAGAATCCGTCCGCACTCCTGAGTCTTGATGCCATACCTGTGTCTCCATTTCATTTAAAGGTTCACATCCAGCAAGGTAAACAATTATCAGTAAAACAAATGCGTATAATTCGATAAGACTTTTTAAATAGAAATCCATTAAACCCAAAAGGATACAATAGGTCTGATTTAAGATTAATTGTTTGAAAAATCAAGGGAAAAGTAGGATTAAAATAGTGCCCAAATCTGAATGCTCAGGGCCCAGAGATCAAGGCTGAAGGCTTTCAGGAAAAGAACAGAACAGAAGCCTGAAAAATGAGATCAGCGGTCAGTAATAAATTCAAGGTTCAAGCATAGTCTTTCAGTTACTATAGACTATTAGGAAGATAGATAAAAAAAGGGTTTCAGCATTAAAGCGGCCGAGGGTTCCCAACAGTTAACTTTTGAGAAATGCACAACAAATAGTTTTATTTAAAAAAAAATTACAAGATATTGTATTTTATCTTGAAGTATTCATTTCCCTCTGGTATGTGAATCATACATGAAAAACCCCGCCCATAGGACGAGGATTTCTTTCTGTTTTAAAACATCAACAAGTGAAGCAGAGGAGGAAGGGGTATATGAGGATTATTGCCATCGCAAACCAAAAAGGAGGTTGTGGCAAGACCACGACTGCTATAAATCTTTCATCTTCTTTAGCGTTAAAAGGACAGAGGGCACTTCTGGTTGATTTTGACCCCCAGGCCCATGCAACCATGGGATTGAATGTGATGCCTTCTGATCTTGAAAAATGCATCTATGATGTGATAACGCCCAAACAGGATGCGGAAATTACACTGGATGAAATTTTGATTCCAATAAAAGATAACTTTGATCTGGCCCCGTCAAATATTACACTGAGTCTTCTTGAGCAGGAATTAACCGGCCTGAAAGGCAGGGAGGATCGCCTTTATGATGCCATCCAGGGCCTTGTGGCTGAATATGATTATGTCATTATCGATTGTCCTCCGAGTATCGGCCATCTTTGCTTCAATGCCCTCCGCGCAGCGGATGAGGTGGTTATCCCTATTGATATGAGCCTCTTTTCGCTCCGCGGGGTTGCCAAACTGACTGAAATTATCTTGATGTTGAATGAAAAGCTTGAACGCGAAATCAGGTCACGAGCACTTATTACCATGTATGATGCCAGGACACGGTACTCTGAGACTGTTCTGGAAAAGGTAAAAGCGGAATTTGGAAAGCATGTCTTTGAAACTGTTATCCGATACAATATCCGGTTGAGGGAGTCTGTTGATTTTGGCCAGCCGGTCGGAGATTATGACAGGCATGCCATTGGGCATATAGATTATGAAAACCTGGCAGACGAGCTGATTCGCTCTGATGCAGTAGACACCTATAAGGGGTTAAAGTCTCCGGGCTCAGCATATGATATTCTCAAGAAGACAGAGGATTTTATTGAGAATGGCTACAGGAATACCTCGACTGAATACGGGTATGCTGAAAAGGAGAGCACGGCTTATTACTCTTCCGGATCAAGCTATTCTGAAATGATTGAGGCCATTGCCGCAAATCCCTCTGCATATTCATTCTCTGACCCGGATGATAATTATTAGGAGAGAGGCTTTTTTCTAGAACAGGAGGGTAGAAGGGATGGAGAAAAAGGGCCTTACAAGGAGCCTCAAGGATATATCCCGCACCTTTATTACAGCGGAAGACGAAATAACGCCTGATGATCCATCCCTTATTTTTTTAAAAAACCCTGTCCGGGAAGACCGCTGTCTGTCATGCGTTAATGTAATAGAAGAGCCTGATAGCCCGCTAAGGTGCAGGATATTTTCCTCTAAAAATGAAAAATATGGCGTGATATTTTTGAAGTCGATCATGCCGGGATATGCGAAATACTGCCGTTACTTTGAACCGCAGCCTCCACATGAAGCTGAAAATAGGGTGAATATTGATATCCCTGCAAGTAATACCAGCCAGGAACATATGGAATATGAACAGACAATCACCAGCCAGAAAAATATAGCCATTAAGGAGGATAAAAACCTCCAGAACAATTTTAAAAGGATGCTTTCACAACACCTTGAACAGGGATATGAGATCGTTCGCATAGAGCTGGAAAAGAAAGATGAGCGCAAAGAGACTTCATGCCTGACAAAAACAATTGAAAGGGTGGCTATCTCCAGAAAAGAAAGCATTTAAATTCAAGATTCAAAATTCAAGATATAAGATTTTTCTAATCTATTGTCCTTGTTCTTGCTTATTACTGTTAATTGTAAATTGATCATTTTAAAAATCCTTGATTTTTTAAACTGCTAGCTGTAAATCCGTTTCATTGCATCAAATCGATATTACCGGTTCATTAATAGATATCATAAATGGTATCCAGAAAATATTATTATGTGATTCCTGGCAGGATTTTAATCTGAGGACAAAGGTATTTGATTGATTATTTGCTTTTGACTCTGTAACAATAGTCAAAAAACAATATCATTCTTGGAGCATTTTATGATAAGGCGCATAAGGATTGATGGTTATAAATCATTGCATAACTTTGATGTAGAGCTAAATCCGCTTTCTGTTATTTTTGGTCCCAACGCTGCTGGTAAGAGCAATTTCCTCGATGCCTTGCAGCTTATATCACGAATAACAGGCAGTAAAACTTTAAAAAATGCCTTTGACCCGCCTTATCGGGGAAGGCCTATAGAGTCTTTCAGTTTTTCTGAGAATGGCATTGAAGGCCTGATTGCAAGGGATGTTCTCAGTCTATCTCTTTCAGTCGATATTGAGTTGTCGGATAATGTAATTAAAAAGGTGGATAATGAAATAATCGGCATGAGGAAGGGGCTAGAATCAAAGAATGGTAATGGGCGCAAAGAAAAATATATTCAGGAAAAATTCCTTCGATACGACCTTGAAATAGAGTTCATGCCTAAACAGGGCTTTCTTCGGGTTAAAAATGAGAGGATTTGCGCACTAAAGAAAGACTTGAGTGAAAGAGGGAGCCGTAATGCATTTCTTGAAAGAAAATCTGATGATAAGAAATCTGAAATTAAGTTGAGCCTTCGGATGGAAGGACAGGGGCATCCTACTTTTTTTGATATTGGTCTTGACCACAGCATCCTCTCGCTGCCATTGTATCCTCCTCATTACCCTCACCTGACTGCAATTAAACGTGAAATAGAAAACTGGCAATTTTTCTATTTTGAACCCAGAGAGCGTATGAGAGCAGCTAATCCTACAAAAGAGGTTATCCACATAGGAATGATGGGTGAAGAATTATCTGCCTATCTGCATACCCTTAAGAATAAAGACCCCGGAAGGTTTGAAGCCATTGAAAGGGCTATGCACAGTATCATACCCTCAATCGAACATGTTAAAACTACTATTGATACAAAGTCCGGTGAGGTTGAATTGTCCATAATTGAAAACGGGGTGCCGATCCCTGCCAGACTACTTTCAGAAGGAACTCTACGTATTCTGGGGCTTCTCTCGATAAGTGGCGGGGAGGACAGTCCTTCTGTCATCTGTTTTGAGGAACCTGAAAATGGTATACACCCAAGGCGTATTGGAATGATTGCCGAATATCTTAAAAACACTGCTGCAAATAAATCCCAGATAATTGTTACTACCCATTCACCCATATTACCAGATTTGATTGATAATAAATCGTTATATGTATGCAGGAAAAAGGAAGGGAACACAAAAATTGAAAAATTTATGGAAATAGGGTTATTCCGAAGACCCGGAATTGAAAAAGGCATAAATGATGATTTACCTGTTCCTTCCGAATTAATTCTAAGGGGAGATCTCGATGCTTAACATAACCCTGTTCTGTGAGGATTCGGGTCATGAAGCGGTCATAAAAGCAATTTTATTAAAACTTGCGACCAAAGGAATGGTTAAGATCATCCCTCTCAGTACACATGGAGGAAAAGGTCGCGCTTTATATGAGTTAGGAAAATATTTTGAAGATATTGAACGGGGACGGGCTTTTACCCCTGATGCCATTGTAGTTGCGATTGATGCAAATTGTATAGGATATAGCAATAAACGAAAAGAGATAGATGATAAAGTACCGGAAAGCCTCAAACATATCCCTTTGGTCCATGCAATCCCCGATCCCCATGTTGAAAGATGGCTTTTATTAGACTCGCATGCCTTCAAGCAGGTCTTTGGAAAAGGGTGCAATGCACCTGACCAGAAATGTCAAAAAGACAGATATAAAATCCTTTTACGCGAGGCAATTCAGAATGCAGGCGGGGTATCTATTATTGGCGGCATTGAGCATGCGGAAGAGATAGTTAAAAATATGGACTTGTCTAAACTAAAAAGGCTTGATGATTCCATTAAAAAATTTATTGAAGATATGGAAAACCTGCTGAATCAGTGGAGATAAGATGGACTCCCGAGAGAACCGTTATTCAGGCAGGCAATTTGAAGTTAATGAAGGCAGCATAAAGTATTGCAGCGAGACAATACATTAATGATTCATTTATTCAGGAACTGAAAAGCCAGTTAGTTTCAGTGGGATCTGTTTACTCAAATTGAGGAAATAAAAATTACTGATCGTAATATTGGCCAGAAAATATTGGATGGAATAAAAGAGATTAACTGTTTTAAGAAAGGAGAAATCAGTCTATACACTCATACTCTAACTGAACCCTCTGCGGCAAAGACTATCCTGAAAAGACTGATACTGTCACAATCAGCTTTTGCAGGCTTAATAGGTTCTAAGGCTAGAGGTTTGAATAAAATAATAATAGCAATTCGGTTCCACAGAAGAGACAAGGCATGCCTTGTTTACAAAACACCTTGATTCCCGCCATTGTTTTCGGCTCCCTTGGCCTTGCGCCAGGCCCTGAAACCTCATGCCGTAGAGCTTACACTTTAGACCTCACACCTATTTTACCTGGCTCCCAGTCCACATCAACCTTTGCCTTTCTATCATCCTTTTTATCCCTGTAATAGATGTGGCCATTTATAAGGCCATAATAGAAAAGGTCTCTGGTTGCTGTCACATCCTGAATGCAGTATTTTTTTATGCTTTCCATATCTCCTTTTTTAAACCACTCCACGGCCTTGAGCCCGTCGGCTGATTTTCCGTGGTTTAATGTCTCCTTTGCAAGGTTATCAAGCCCAAGCCTGAACCCGAGTTTCTTATATAAATCCTCCATGATATCAAATGTCGGCAGCTCATAAAGGTTGATATTTGTGTATGCGCCCAGCACCTTATAGTCAAAACCTTTAATATTAAAGCCCACTATAAGGTCAGCCTTCTGGAACATTTTTATCATCTGATCTATCTTGTCTTCTGTAAATGTATAAAACTCCTTTCCGATGCTGTCATATACTACTGCCAAAGATATGCGCATAAGGTGGCAATTGTTCCAGCCGCCTACCTCCTGTGCAAGCCTCTGAGTCTCAAGGTCAAAAAAGAGGATACAATGTTGGCTGGCATTCTGTTCGGGGCTATCTTCCTCTGGTAATCTTGTATTTATTTCATCACCGCCAACAGTATAGAAACTATCTACCGGTATGTCACCAAGCAGATACTCCAGAATTGCCAGGGCAGACCTCTTATCCAGAGGATTATTGCCTGAGCCGCACTTAGGGGAGTGTATGCATGATGGGCAGCCATCTTCACAGGCGCAGGACTGGATATGATCATGGGTCTTTCTCAAGAGTTCTGCGATTATCTCAAAACCCCTTCTGGCAAGGCCGACTCCCCCCGGATGGCCGTCATATATAAATATGGAGGTTTTTCCTGTCTGAGGGTGTATGGGATAACATATGCCGCCGATATCATTTCTGTCGCACAGGGCAAACAGCGGAAATATGCCTATTGCCCCGTGTTCTATGGCATGTATGCCCCCCATTAGCTGCAGGTTCATCTTCTGGATCAAATAATCTATAACAGGGTCTATCTCTATCCAGAAGCCGTGCGTCTCAAATGTCTGTTCAGGAAGTTCAAGAGGGAAGACCCCCATAAGCTCCTGTCCTGGGAGCACGCGCTTTTCATACTCTGTAACCCTCTCTGTTACCCTGATGGTCCCCTCCTTAACTATGAACTGACCTTCAGGTTTGCTCCTTTTTATCTCTATAATCTCTGTATCCTTGTCAGTGTGCACCCTGGTAAAATAGTTGAGGTCACTTTCTCTAGCTATTATGTCCCTGTGCTCTATATCAAGGCTCTCAACAACATACTGTTTTGACATATGGAGATATATGGCGCCGGGGTGACACTCCTTGAATGCCCTCATGGCATCTATTGTGCCTATTGCAGCTCCGGTGCTCCTGTCAAATATGGTATAGCCCTCTCCCACGCTCCTGATGTTCACACCCCTGTGCGGATGATCCCTTTCGGACCGCCATGAAGGAGGGTCGTCAGACGACTGGATGAGAATACCCTTTGATTCAAGAAACCCAAGGTTTTCTTTCAGGTTATTGGGCCAGTAAAGATTGTCCTCCTCTTTTATAGGAAATTCATCTGCCGCACACGGGAGGTGCGACCTCACTACATATTCATTATCAGGGTCAAGTATGGCTGCCTCATACGACCTTTCAAAGAGGTGATCAGGGTGTTTTACAAAATACTGGTCAAGGGCATCAGGCTTGGCAACCATTATGATCATGGATTCCCTGCCTGACCTTCCCACCCTTCCTCCCCTCTGCCATGTGTTTATGATAGTTCCGGGGTAACCGACAAGTATGCAGATATCCAGATTCCCTATGTCAATCCCCAGTTCTAATGCGCTTGTGGAGACAACACCCAGGAGGTCGCCTGTGGCAAGCCTTTTCTCTATCTCCCGCCTCTCTTCAGGCATAAATCCTGCCCTGTATGAGCTTACCTTGCGTCTTAAGTCCGGTGAAAGCCTGGATGTAAAGATGTGTATTAATTCTGTCACCTGTCGTGACTGTGTGAATACGATAGTCCTGAAACCAGCCTGTAAGCAGTAACCAAAGAGCCTGGCCGCTGAAAAATTGGAGCTTGTATCAGGGTTAAGGAACATAAAATACTGGTCTGCCCTTGGCGCGCCTCCTGTATCTATAACGCTTATATTGTCATCAATAAGGAGCCTGCCAAAGCCATCAGGATTATTTATTGTGGCAGAGAGCAGTATGAACCTGGGGCTCGCGCCATATTTTTTACAGACCCTTTTTAACCTCCTGATTATCTGGTTCATGTGTGAACCGAATATACCCCTGTATGTGTGTACCTCATCGATCACCACATATTCAAGAGCTGAAAAAAGCTCCCTGAACCTTTCATGAGAAGGCAGGATGCCCATATGAAGCATATCAGGGTTTGTAAACACGATATCAGGCATCTTTGAGCGGATCTTCTGGCGGCGGTACTGTGTTGTGTCACCGTCATATATCTCAGCGGTTATCTTTCTGGATTTGATATTTTTTATGTATGCCGCAAGGGCCTTATATTGATCCTGTTCAAGCGCCTTTAAGGGAAAGATATATAAAGCCTTGCTGTTTTCTCCTGATATAAGCCTTTCCAGTACTGCAAGGTTATAGATAAGACTCTTGCCGCTGGCAGTCGGTGTGGCTATTATAATGTTCTCCCTGTTTCTTATCCTTTTTATGGCCTCGGCCTGGTGGCTGTAGAGTTTTTCAATCCTGTTTTTTTTCAGAATGGCGGTAAGTTCATCAGGCAGATCAAGTTTCTCTCCATATGATGCCTTGACTGACGGTATGTGCTTGAGGTGCACAAATGCCTGCCTGAAATCAGGGTGTTTCCTGATCCTGTAAATTAAGTCAGTAAGGTTGATTTTTTTGGTTATCTCTTCAGCGCCCATTTTTTATCATTGTGCCTTGTAATAATATTTAAGTATAAAAACTTTATACCGATATATACGATAAATATCAAAATTATATAAGTGCATTATTTTGGGCTTGGTCTTAAACTAATAATCTCGGGAGGGGAATAGGGTTTTGGATTTAACTCATGTATGGGATTTCTATTTTTTATTTTCCTCTTGTGTTCCAGATCTTCTTTTGCCCGGGTAGATCAACCAGAATTGACTCTTTTACCCAGGCAGAAAGGCTTTATTTAGATTTATCCTTGTGGCAGAATTTTTATACCCTCATTAGAGTGTATAATTGGCCCTTTTATATCACATCAGCCCTGTTTGCTAAAATATCGTCATGCAAATCTGCAGTGCTTCGTATAGACCTTAATAGACCTATTCTATAGATGAGGGATCAATATGTTTGACAAGGCTTCTAAAAATGATCTGACAAGAAAAATAATTGACCTGGAGAAGACAATTGCAGAATTACGTAAGGCTGAATCGGGACTGATCAATGAAAATAATGAACTGAAGGAGATCAAAAAGTACTTTGATGTTTTAATGCAAAATACAGAAGACTATATCCTGGTCTGTGACAGGGATGGAGTGCCCCGCGCCTTTAATAGGGTTTACAAGGAGACAGTTGAAAGGCTGTTAGGCATAGAGATGAAACCCGGTGTTGAGCCCTTTAAGATATCTGAGGAGGCCAGGGCCAGAGAATACTGGGAGGCGCTCCAGAAAAGGGCATTAAAAGGAGAGAAATTTGTTTCGGAATTCTATGATGATATAGGAGATGGATTTTATGAAACAATATTTTGTCCGGTAAAGGAAGGGGAAAAGATAACAGGCTTTACAGAGATCACGAGGAATATCACAGATCGTAAGAAAATAGAAAAGGCGCTGGAAAGGGCAAATCTCTTTTCGAACAGTCTTCTTGAAAACGCCCCTATAGCTATACTTGTTATCAATACTGATAGCTCAATAAGATATGTTAACCCAATGTTTGAAAAATTCACAGGTTATACATCAGAAGAAATACTTGGAGCAAAATTCCCCTACCCCTGGATAGCAGATGATGCAACAAACGATGATATGGGAAAAAGGGTGATGGAGGGAGTTCGCCTGAGTGAGAGACGGTATAAAAAGAAAAATGGGGAATATTCATGGGTTGATATAGAGATTACACCTGTAAGGCATAATGGGGAATTAAGCTACTTTCTGGGGACATGGATTGATATTGAAGACAGAAAACGATCAGAAACAGAAAGAAAAAATCTCGAAGAGAAACTGCATCGATCACAGACCATGGAATCACTGGGTCTTCTTGCTGGCGGAGTTGCCCATGATTTGAATAATGTGCTGGCAGGTATTGTGAGTTATCCTGACCTGCTTCTATCAAACCCTTCATTAGATGAAAAGCTCAGGAAACCTTTAACAACAATCAAAGAGGCGGGAGACAGGGCAGCAGCCATAGTTCAGGATCTTTTAACGATCGGAAGAGGGGTTGCTACAGAAAAAAATATCCTAAATATCAATAAAATAATTGTTGAATATTTAAGATCCCCTGAGTTTGAAAAATTACAGCAGTATCATCCGGGAGTCGCAATAAAGACCAACCTTGATAGCTCACTGTTAAACATAAAGGGGTCTTGCATACATCTAAGAAAAGCCCTTATGAACCTTGTATCTAACGCTTCTGAAGCTATTAAGGATTGCGGAGATGTAATAATATCCACGAATAACTGTTTTCTTGATACGCCATTAAAGGGGTATGATGAAATAGAGGCAGGTGAATATATTGTCATAAGTATAGCCGATACCGGCACAGGGATATCATCCAGTGACCTGGAACGGATTTTTGAGCCTTTCTTTACAAAAAAGGTAATGGGAAGGAGCGGTACAGGATTGGGCCTGGCTGTTGTATGGAATGTTGTGCGTGAACATAACGGTTATATTAATGTAAAGAGCGATAACAGAGGAACCGTTTTTGAACTCTATTTCCCGATTACAAGGGAGGGGGTATTTGATGAAGATTCGGCAGTAGCGGTTGAAAGCATATCTGGTAATGGCGAAAAGATTCTTGTTGTCGATGATGTTGAAAGCCAGAGAGATATTTGCAGGCAGATACTGGAAAAGCTCGGATACGTGGTTTATACAGTTGCAAGTGGTGAGGAGGCGGTTAAATACCTTGAGAGTAATACGGCTGATCTGATATTACTTGATATGATCATGGACCCTGGAATCAATGGCCGGGCAACTTATGAAAAAATATTAAAAAATCATCCAAACCAGAAGGCAGTTCTTATGAGTGGTTATGCTGAAACAGATGAGGTAAAGGCGGCCCAAAAACTGGGGGCAGGGGCCATGATAAAAAAGCCAATAACATTGCATCGACTTGGAACTGCAATTAAGCAGGAGTTAATGTGAGATCGTACTCTGCCATTCATATCTGATATCTAAAAGAGATCAGGGATATAAGCTTACAAAATCAAATTCCGTATCAATGTGGTTTGAGTATTAAAGAAGATCTGTTTATACGGAGTGATGAGAGGACTCAGGGCGTCAAAATAGCTGTTCCCGCGCTAAGCGCGGGAACAGGATAATCAGCCATATAAAGGGATTTCAGAGACAGTTACTTTTTCACTTGACCCCTGGAACCCCCTTGGACCCTCGAATCCTTTCTTCTCCTATCTCCAGTTGTCAATGAGTGTGCTTCCGCCCATTGTAACCATATTCCGGTTCAGCATGAAATCGGTTACAAACCATGTTGTCTGGCCACCGCCTCCGGTAACAATTATGTTAATTGAGGATGCCTGGAAGGGCTTACCCTTCTTTCCTGAAGGCCACATGGTTTTTTCAACATTTTCTGCAAACCATTGGCATAGCTGCTCCTTGTTTTTATACCCATATGTATCCTTTAGAAGCACAGCGACTGAGGGGTCCATAATAACCGTTGCCCTTGGCATTGTAAGGGCCTTCATCAGGTCGCCCATCCATATATAAACAGGATACTCCCTCTGGGCCTCTGTCATGCTGGAAATATATGACCAGCCGGTTGCCACGGTAAGAACACTGTCATTGGGCTTGAACCCGGCCTGCACATGAAAAGGCTTCCAGCCCTCAGGCAGCGCCTCCTCGTTTTCAGCAATGCAGACATTATTATACTGCATGGTGCTTCCAAGAGTGCTCCAGGTTGTTTTTTTATTGTGCAACCCGCCGATGGTCTTTGACATGATTGTGTAGCTGCGGCCGATAACCGAGTTGGCCAGATTATGGGGTCCCATGACATTGTGGCCGTAATTCATGTTTATTTCATTACGGATGGGTCCGTTAACAAGGATCATGTTGGCCATTGAAGAGGTTGAATTCCCAAAGGGTATATGGTTGGCCAGGGCCAAAATCACAGGAAGATGCTCAGGTCTGGCTCCGGCCATAACAGCGCAGGTGGCCACCCTTTCCACTGTAACCTCCCGGTCGCCTCCAGGCCAGTCCAGTACTCTGATGACCTCATTCCGGTCGTGAGTAGTGCCTTCCAGCATTTTTGCCACCCTCTCTTCTGTGGGAAGAATGATCGGGAGATAATCAGTCCAGTCTTTGTCAATGAAAAGCTGCTGAAGGTTCTCTTCAGTATCAGGCCCTAGAAGGCGGGGTTCCACCGGTTCTTTGGCCACCTCATCCTGAGGCGCCGGCCCCCTATATTTCTCTTTGTCAGTAAGAGGGGCGGTCAGGGCATCAATGAAGGCCTGCATCATGGGTTTTCCGCTTACCAGATCATTGCCCTCAAAGACATATTTATGATGAACCTCCTGTGGCTGCCCTGCAACGGGAAAGGGGAAGCCAATAAATCGTATGGGAGACCCGTTGTTATACTTAAAATTGTAATTCAGGCCATAATCCAGGATATTCGCTGCAGAACCCGCTACAGTGGGGATATGGTACTGCTGTTCCAGCTCTTTACAGTTTCGGCTCACGGCCGATATGCAACCGTCTCACCCCGCTATACCGAACATGGCTGCGTCACCCTTTTCACCTATCTCCTTT
This sequence comes from uncultured Desulfatiglans sp., assembly GCA_964460435.1. Lineage (GTDB taxonomy): Bacteria > Desulfobacterota > DSM-4660 > Desulfatiglandales > HGW-15 > JAAZBV01. The sequence continues at coordinate 502 of CAYWRH010000099.1, read as the reverse complement.
ATGAGTTCAGGCTGCTCCTCAGTGAAAAAACCTTTAGTCTTTCTCATTTCAATTTTTACACTCGGCATATTCTTGGCAAACCAGTCTTTCATTTCCCGGTAAATGCTTGGGGCCGCCTGTTCTCCTCCCCAGCCAATATCCACCAGAAATATTGTCTTTCCTTCCAGGGTAGAAAGCCGGGGTGCAAGGGGGATGCGATTCACCATTTTACTGGGCGGGGTCGGGTTCAACACGGTGATTTTTTGTTCAGCAGCATATGCTGCCGAACAAACAGCAATGAAAAAAATAGCTATTATGGAACATAACTTTCTGACCAATTTGCACCTCCATTTTACAGGTTGATTAAAAATCTATAATTGTTCCCTCTTTAGAACCAGAAGTATATGGATGATAGTATGGTGTGTCAATAAAGAAAACCTTAAATACCACGGTGATTTTATTCTTTAATATAAGGATAAATTTTCCAAATAGTTGTAATTAGTTCTGGACAGGGTCCTGCAAA
>CAYWRH010000098.1:0-15950 GCA_964460435.1 uncultured Desulfatiglans sp. | reverse complement strand
TAAATATCTTCGCATGGCAAAAGAAGATCTTCACTATCTGGATGGGCTTATTTATAAAAAGGACCCTGTTACAGGGTACACCCTTTCTCTTGCTGAATCTGAGCCTGGAAGCATGAATATTATTCTATCTCCTCAGGGTATCAAATATGGGGCAGAAAAGGGAGGGGTAGAATAATGACCGCAAATAATAAAGGGTTCACGCTGGTAGAGATGATGGTAGTATTTGCCATCATAGGCATCCTGGTTGCAACCTCAATACCGGCCTACAATGTTATAAGACAGAGGATATATGGCTCTGAGGCCAAGGTAATGCTTAACCAGATAATCAATGCCCAGATTGCATACTATCTGGAGCATAATAAATATTATAAAGAAGATACAATCTTATCTGTCTATAATGATGGAGATGAGCCCGAGGGTGCCCGTAAAATGATATATGAAAATTTGCATATTGAAATACCCAAGGGGCACTTAGTTGAATATGATTTTAGAGTTGATTCCAATGGTGAAATATTTACCCTTACAATTACAACCTCACCTGATACGCCCTTTACTTTATTCAATGGTGCATATGTTATAATTGCTACACTTGATAAAAATGGTAAAGTGGAGACAAAGTATTTTTAAAATATTTCATTATGAATTATTAAATGTTAATATGTTAAAATAATATTACTATATTCAAGCTAGTTTATATGAATCTTGAACCTCTCCTGAATAACCTGATTACCAGCGGTATTGTACTAACTGATCCTGATATCATTAAAAAATATAAGGTCCTGAATATCTTTCAGATGGCATTGATTATCATTGCCCCTCTTGCAGGTCTCTTTTTCAGGATATCAACAGGGGACAGCCTGTTATTATATGCCTCAATTTTTACTGCCGCCCTCATGGCAGCGGGGATAATGCTCCTAAGAAAGAGCGCAAACCTAGTTATGTGCGGCAATTATGCCATTTTTATCCTATGGGCATTTATATCCATCATATCCTGGAAGACCGGTGCCATTTCCATTGACGGCATTATCAATCCCTCATGGATATTGAATGCTGGGCTGATACTTCTGGCAATATTCCTCAATGGATACCTTTCTGGCACTATATGGGCAGCCCTGATATTTGTGCAGACAGGCATAATCATCTTTCTTTTTCGCAGAGGATACATTTTTACAACAATTATTCCTCCTGATATTGCAGCTACCTATTTTATGGGCGTTTACCTTTTATGTCTCCTCTTTATCCTTCTTTTTGCCTTTTTGTTTGAGAAGGAAAAGAGTGATGCCATGATCAGAGAACAGGGTAAATCACAGACAATTAGGGAATCCAAAAGGTATATGGATGATATCTTTGACAGGTACCCTTTGCCGACCTTTGTGCTCGATAAAAGGCACAGGGTTATTCAGTGGAACAGGGCATGCAGTGCAATATCCGGTCTTTCTAACGAAGAGGTGTTGGGCAAAAGGGTATGGGAAGGATTTCATATGAGCGGCCAGGGGCAAAGCATGGCCGATATACTGCTTGAAGACATTGATTCAATATCAGGGCTCTTTAAAGAAGAGGTGGTATCATCTGACAAGGGATGGTTTGAGCTTAATTCATTCCTGCCGGGGCTTCACGGGGGGACAAGGGCAATAATAACCGCTGCCCCGATTTATGATGAGAATAATGATATCAGGGGCGCAATCCAGACTGTACAGGAGATGAAACATATTCAGGTAGAGGGCGGCGTACAGGATTATCTTGATGAGTCATTTCCAAGGGCGGTCTTTAAGGCGGATATAAAGGGAAGGATTACCTTCTGGAACAGGGCATGCACTGAGTTGTTCGGATTTGACCAAGATGAAATGGCAGGGAAAAGCCCGCTGGATATCATTGATAAGGACTACAGGCCCCTTTTTAAAAATATATTTGTAAAGGTTTTAAAGGGGGAATCATTTCCTGATCAGGAATTAAGGTATGTGTCAAAACAGGATAACCCTGTTTATGCTATTGCAAGGATATTCTCCTGTCATAACCCCGAAAAAGGGCAGATGGAATGCGTTTTTATAAATACAGATATTACTGCCATACAGCTAAAATTGTTAAAGATGAAACAACTGGTCTCTGAGGGCAGGGAAAAATACAGGGCCCTTTCAGAAGAGTATGACCTGTTCAGAAAAAACATCTCCAATTTTGTCCGGAAAAAAGATAACCCATAGGCAGAATAGATTCAGGTTTCAATTGAAAAATCGTTGAATGCCCTTTTAAAAGGAAGGAAAGAGATATAGTGGTTTTTGGTAAAGCTGACTAAAGACCGGGCATTAAGAAAAAAGCGGAAAAATCAATCAATATATCTCCAAACTCAAGGGTGACACTGGTTCTTCATTTCTGACCCCGATTCTTCATTGATTCAAGAATCTAATACCTGATAGGAAGGAAATTATGAACATATGTTTTTTCGGAGTAGGGGGAATAGGGGGTTACTATGGAACCCTGCTGACTAAATGTTTATATGAAACAGGCCGGGGCAAAACATATTTTATTGCTAGAGGCAGACATAAAGAAGCTATTGTGAAAAATGGCCTGCTTTTAAAAAAAGATGGAGGAAAGGAAGAAATTCTTGTCAGACCATTTCTCTGTTCAGATACGGTTGATGGTTTGCCTCTCTTTGATATAGTTGTTGTATCGGTTAAAGGTTATGATCTGGATAATGCAACAAAAGAAGTCAGTAAGATTGTTGACAAGAATACTATTATCCTCCCTCTTTTAAATGGCGCTGATATCTATGATCGCATGCGACATAAATTAAAAGAAGCTTATATCATGCCATCCTGTTTATACCTGGGCACTCACATAGAATCACCGGGTGTGATTTTCCAGAATGGCGGAAGCGGTCAGATTTCAATCGGAAAAGACCCTCTATATCCCGATTTTTACCCTGATAAACTTATGACTTTGTTTAAAGAGGCCAACATCCCTATTATGTTCTTTGAAGAGGTAAATATAGAAATCTGGCAAAAGTATATTTTCATTGCAGCATTTGCTTTGGTAACAGCGGCCTACCGTAAGCCTATTGGCGAGGTTGCAAGTGATAGTAAACTGGGGGCTCTTGTGAAAGAGATTATGACGGAGATTTTATTGATTGCAAAAGCCCTCAAAATACAACTTCCGTCCGATATTGTGGAAAAGTCCTTTTCAAAAGCTTACCAGATTTGAGTCTGGAAAATTTGAGATTTCAAATTTGAATTTTGAGATTAAAGATAGGAAAATTTGAAATCTCAAATTTCAAATCTGAAATCCCTTTCTGGAGCCACTGAGCGGAATCGAACCGCTGACCCCCTCATTACGAGTGAGGTGCTCTACCAACTGAGCTACAGTGGCATCTCAAAAGGAAGCTGAATATATTACCTTTTTTTTTGCCTGTCCATAAAATTTTCCTTTTTTACCCCTCTCAGGATTAAAGCCTGCGCCATTTAAAGCCGATATGAGAGTTATGGATACTATTGTAAAAATAATAGGCGACCCGCTTATACTGATACTGGCAGCAGTGATTGTCTTATCATATGTGGGGGAGCACTGCCTGAAGAATAAGATCAGGAAGTAGCCTGTTTTATTCATTTATTTGGGTCTGGTTATTCCTTAATAAAAACAGGTCCAGCTCTTTCAAAATGCCAGCCATATACTCTGGTGTAAAGGGAAGCCCGATTTTCATCTGATCCAGGTCATTCCTGAATTCCTTAACCGCTTCAATGTGCCTTAGTCTTGCTGATTGTGTATTGAGTGTCTCTGCCTTTTCCATGCTCTGCCTGATGCCCTTCCACTTTTTCCTGAATTCATCCACCTCCTGCCACCTTTTAAGGTTCATTGAGCCGGAGTAGATGCCCTGCCCTGAGGGGGTTTCAACAAGAAAATCCATCCTTCTGCTGTTCCTGTAACACGCATACCTGTATATGCAGTATTCGCATGTAAGCCCGTCTGCTGAATGGTGAAAGAGCCCTTTATCAATCAGCCCTGTAAGCTTCAAAACAAATTCATCTATAAGGGTTACCCCTGTTATATCGACCCCTCCTGAAGCGCTGCCGAAAGCAACCTGCTGTTTTATTGCATCCTTTTCAATAAAGGCCTCTCTTTTAAGGGCATAGAATGAGGCGGATATCGAAGCCTCACTGTTTAGTGACTGAAGCGCCCTTATATAAAAGGGCAACTGAAATGCGAGCCCCTTTTTAATATTTGATGAGGGTTTTATTTGGCCTGTCTTGTAATCATATATATAGAACCTGTAAGGAGAATCCGTGTCCCTGTCAAACCTGTCTATATACCCCTTTATCCGGATATCCCTGATCTTTACCTCTCTCTCTCCCGAACCGAATTCATGCTCTACCCCCTGAGGCATTCTGTTTTTAAATTCATCATTTTCAAACCGTATAAGGGATGCCATAATCCCCGGCCTTATGCCTGACTCTTTTTCAGGGGCAAGACCTGATGTAAGCTCCTGTTTAAAATATTCGGCAAAATCAAGATGGCGCATATCAGGGCTGTTGTTTATGTATTGCTCTATAACCTCCAGTGCAAGAAAGGATGCCCTCTCAATACCCATGCGGCTGATATTTGTATCAAGCGCTATTAACCTTCTATAAAAACGGCTAAGGATCTCGTGCGCAACAAGTCCAAAATCCCTCATGGTGGTGTCTGAGGTTAATTCATCCGGGTCTTTAATATTATAGATGAACTGAAAAAGATATTTCATGGGGCAGTTAGCAAGGGTCTCAAGGCTTGAGGATGAGTAAACCCTCTTGTTATCGTTGATAAAATCAGTAAAGGCCTCTGCATCCTGCACTATGCCGTCATATTCAAAAAGGCCGTTTGCCGCCCGCCTTGAGTTAATAGACCTTATGCCCCTTATGATATCCTCTGCCTCCCTGTTATCCTTTATTATGATATTCTTCAGCCCTGAAAATTCGCCTTCCGCTGGCCTTCCAGGCTTTGGCCTGCTTGCATCAAGCAGGTCTGACCGGGAGGTATACCCCTTTTCTTGCACCCACATGAGCCCCTCACCTGATATGCCTTTATCGTCACTGTGATTAGCAAGCGCACAGAGCTCCTGTATAGCCTGCGCAGGCTGTACAGGCCTTTCTGAGATGCTCATGGGGTATGATAAAAAAAGCCCCTTGTCATAGTTTTTAAGTATATGGCAGAAGAGCTGTTTGGACTGATCGACCGGGTCAACAATCCTGAACATTCCCCTTGATGCCTCAGGGATGATAAAGTCAGGGCGCTCCCTTAGGGGGAAGCTTCCTGATGTGAGCCCGCCCGCAAAAAGGTAACCAAAGGAGCGGCCCCTTGTCTCAAGCCATTGTGAAACGCGTATTACATCCGGGTTTCTTTCGTCCAGCAGATATTTGTCATTGATCCTGTTCCTGAATGTTTTCAGGAAGAGAGAGGCAATATCCCCATTTTTTGTTTCAAATAACCGCTGGGCCAGCTTTGCCTCCTTCTGGCTTGCAGCAAGGAGTTCATTGAGCAGTGTGAATGCCCTTGCATCCCTTTTTATAAGCCCCCTTTTTATCTCAGGCGTTAGTATGCTGTCACCTTTATCAGCAAAAAGGATGTTTGCCGGAAAACCCAGAAGGGTCAATATCTCTTTATACACCTCAACCAAATCTTCAGGTGTTTTTTGACCTGTCAAGGCGACAAATGGCTCAAGCGCTGCTTTAAACAAAAGACGCTGGCAAATAAAGTGGTAGTACTCCTTTTTAAGCCCATCTCTTTCATCAATGCTCTTTGCCGCTGACAGCGATGCAATGTAGATATCTCTAAAGCAGGGGAGCCTTTCACTACTTATCTCTTCCAGACTGCGGCCAAGCCTATCGATGCCGCACCTTTGCATGACAGTATCAAACATATGCACATTAAGCCTTCCTGGATTTAGAGGGGCATCTTTATCTGTAAGAGAAGAGAGGGTTTCCGGTGTGTCGCCCGGCAGAAGGATATCTTCTGAAATGACATCAGACGATAAATCGGGCAGATTAAAACCCATATACTGGTCTTTTATTATTGATGATGAAAAGAGGCCGAATATATCCTCCCTTTTAAAACCGTGGATGGGGAGTTCTATTATCCTTAAAAAGAGATCTGAAAGAGGGTGTGAAGAGAGTGGTATCCCCTTTGTAAGGCTGAATGGGAGCCCGTATTCCGTGAATATTTCAGAGACAATAGGGGCATAGTTTGTGAGGTCAGGGAATATTACCCTGATCGCACCGGGGCTCACAGGGGCATCAGCCCCGTTATCGCACAATATCCGCTTGATCCTTGATGCAATGGCCTTAACCTCATCTGTCTGTGTTGCAAAGGCCCCTATCTTCAGGCTATTGCACACGCCTTCTGTGTAGTCATAACTGTTTGAGTAGATGATCCCTGCATATGGGTTTGGATAAGGCGCATCATCAGCCCTGAAGATGGCCGCCTCTGCCCCGCTTTCATGCAGCCTCTCCATAAGCGAGACAAGAGAATAGTATGCCCTGTATTGCCCCTGTTCCCCCTTTATGGCGAAAGCGCCCCTTCCTGTCTCCTTGCCGCAGGCCATTTTGAATTCAGCGATGGGGTCAGACCCGTCGCTGTCATAATCGATCAGCCACCAGAGCTCTCCTGTAATATTGGCCAGGTAAAAGAGTATATCCTCCTCTTTCCTTGTTATGTGTGCGAGACCATCCACTATTATTATCTCAATGCGTTTCATGCATGATGGCCTTTTTTTCTCCTTTAGAAAATCCCGCACATCTTTATATATATCATCGCTGTCATACCCCCTGATCTTTCTTTTTAATTCCTCATAGTCGCCCATGAGCCACAGGAGGTCTTCCTCAAGCGCATATCTTTCCTCTGATGAACCGGGCCGTTTAATCTCCTCTCCTGTTATCCTTCCGCCAAGGTCATTCGCATATATATCTTCATAATTGTTCTGGTAGATGGTAGATATGAAACTTATGATATTCCGGCATATGCCTGAGAATTCCCTGTTATCCTGATCCCCTTTGAAAAGGGCGTTAAAATAGGAAAGGCCCTGGAGATCGCCTGCCCTCTCCCGAAGGGCCTTCATGATGAGCATCTCTGAGACCATCCGGTCTATGGCAAAATGATCCGCATATTTATCGGGCCTTATATCCTCATCAAATATCCTGTGGATGACCCCTGTAAGGGTATTGATCTCGCGCCTGATCCAGAATTCGGGGTCTGTTTCAAGCTCCATTACGCCTCCTTTTGTAGGGACTATGTGAAGAAAACCCCGGCCATCAGATTCCCCAATCAATTTCTTGAGGAGCTTCTGTCTGGCCGAGACGGTTTTCCCTAAAAGGTAGCGGATCTTTGCCATACGTTTTTTTAATTAGAAGGTCTCTATCTTTGCCTTGTCCCTGAGCCCTTTAACAAAGTCACTCAAATCCTTTTTTACCTTTGTTTCCTTGAGGTATCTTGTAAGGTTTGCCTTAACCTCGTCAAAGCTGTATTTACCCGCAGCCTGTTTTTCAGTAACCTTTATGAGGTGATATCCAAACTCGGTTTCCACAATGCCGCTCACATCGCCCTGTGCCAGGGCAAAGGCGGCATCTTCAAATGGTTTAACCATCTGCCCCCTTGTGAATAGACCCAGATCCCCCCCCCTTGCGCCGCTACCTGTATCCTGGGAGGTCTCTTTTGCAATGGCCGCAAAATCCTCGCCGGCCTTTAATCTTGCCTGTATCTTTTCTATCTCAGCCCTGGCCGCCTTCTTTTTTGTTTCATCAGCTTTGGGGTCCACCTTGATCAGGATATGGCTTGCCCTTACTGATTCGGGCTTATTGAACCGCTCTGCATTGTTATCATAGTAGGCCTTTGCCTCGCTCTCAGGTATCACTGTTTTTTCAACAAAATTCTGTTCAATAAATTTATTTACTGTAAGCCCCTTTTTAATCTGGGCCTTTATAATCTCCTCTGTCACCTTTAAATCATCCAGCGCCTTTTTCAGTTCATTTTTATCAGGGTATCTGGATGTTATTTTTGCCCACTCATCATCTATTGATGCCTGATCCGCTGTGACCCCCTTTTCAATGGAGTTCTGGTATAAAAGCTCCATACCTATGAGATTTTCCATGACCTGTTTTTTTATCTCAGCCATTTCCGATTCGCCAATCTCTCCACCCTGGGCAGATACCTGATTTTTTATCCTTGAAATCTCCCTTTCAAACTCATCTTTGGGGATATCCTTGCCATTAACAATGGCAACCCTCTCAGCGCCTGCTGCTAACACTATAGAGAAAAACATCATAATGACCATAAGGGTGACCGGAAGGGCCGCTGCCAATTTTCTAAACATTTTATTGCTCCTTTGAACGATAGGTTGTTTCCCCTTAAAAAGAACCCCTTCAGGGGTCCATTTTAAGGTGTCAATTTGTCAGAGGCAACTATACCCCTATTGACAGATAATAAAAGTCTTTTTTTAAAAATCTCTCAAGAATAGATAAACCCGTCCATTGAGATTGTTTTGACTTGATGGAAAAGGACTGATATATTCCACCCCTGAAAAAAGGCATCTTGAGCTTTCGCTTTTCATATTTAAGGTTTGGTTGTCATGGCAAAATTGTTTATATTTTCAGGGTATGGTCATAATCAGTCTTTTGAGCTTGTGGGAAATAGTGTAAATATCGGGCGCTCAGAGGAAAATGACATACAGATTTCAGATATGTCTGTTTCCCGCACCCATCTGAATATTATGGAAAAGGATGGCAGTTTTTTCGTAAAGGACCTTAACAGCCAGAATGGGACATATGTGAATGGCACCCGGATAACCCCTGACAGATATTATGAGATCAGGGAAGACTCTCCTATTGTTATAGGCATGACACTCATATGCCTTGGAAAGATATGCACTGATCATATCAGGTCATTTCTGGGGTCATTAAACAGCCATTCAGGCAAAGATGAATTAGACCCGGGCGCAACAACCTTTTTCAGGCCATTCACAGATATAAAAAACAGGGAGCTTATCACCAACATCAATAATGTATTTCATGTATCATCAGATGTTGACGAGATAGCAGGGAGGCTCCTTGACCATATACTAAACCATTTTTTGAGGGTTGACAGGGTTGTGATTATTCTCTGTACTGAAAACTCAAGCGGCAAGATGGTGGAGACTGTTATCTCAAGGTCCCGGTCAGGGAAAGAGGATAAGGAGGGCGGGTTCAGCAGGATGATCATTGACAGGGTGATCTCCAGCAGGACACCCCTTATAGTCCCCAATGTAACAAATGAAAAGGAGCTTGAGCTTTCAGGGACACTGAAACTCTTAAAGATCGGCTCTGTCATGTGCGCTCCGATAATTAAGGATAACAGGCTTATGGGCGTTCTTTATATAGACTCCCATGAAAAGCCTTACGGGTTCAGGGATGATGATCTGGCCCTTATCACAGAGCTTGGCTCAATCACCGCAAAATCCATAGAGCCATATCTGGTTAATGAGATGGGCAGTTGAGACAGGGCCTTATCATTAAAAAGATCACCTATTTTTATCAAATCAGGAAGGCCTATACATACCGGTGCAGAAAAGCAGGATAAAGAGACACAGCCTCAGCAGGTTAATGGTTTATATTCTCGGGCACAGCCCCCATGAGTTCGGTATTGTCCCTGACCCTGAGGGTTTTATAGCAATAAAGGAGCTCGTGAGGGTGATGAATGAAGAGACCGATATGCCGCATGTGGGAGAGGGCAGCATAAACGAGGTTCTGATGAGCGAGGAGAGGGGGCTTTTTGAATCAGACGGGAAGAATATCCGGGCTGTATCAAGACACTGGGTTCTGGATAGGGCTTTTCCTGCAACAGATCTGCCTCCCCTGCTTTTTACCCCTGTCAGGAGAAGGGCACATATCAGTGTGATTGATAACGGGTTGATAAGGAGAGAGGATCATTTTTATATCCTCACACCTGAAAAGGGGATGGCCGAGAGGATAGGAAAAAGAAAGGATCAGAGGCCAGTTATAATAGAGGTAATGGCCCAAAGGGCAGCTAAGCAAGGGGTGCATTTTGCAGCATTCGGCGGGCTTTATCTTGCATCTGAGATACCGTCAGAATATATTGCGGGCCCTCCATTACCAAAATATGCCAGAGAGGAGAGGGAGACCACTACCCAGGTGAAAAAAGAGGCGGCAAAGGAGTTTAGCCCCGGCTCTTTCTTCCTTGATATTTTAAATGACCCTGATAGATCGAGAAGGATAAAGGGACGAAAAAAGAGGGGGTGGAAAGAGGAGGTAAGGGGCATGAGGAGAAAGGGGTAACTCTTCTGTGGGTGTCATTAGCATAAATACAAAAACTTATTTTTTACCACGGAGAGCACGGAGGACACTGGGTAAAGGCTTAATCATAAATCTCCGTGTCCTCTGTGGTTAACTATTAATTATCCTCTGCCAATTTGCCTACCAGGTAATCCCTCTGAACCCTTTCTGCTGTTACCTTTATAAACTCATTCCTGATCAGCTTTTCAGAATGCGCCACCACCTTAATGTAGTTATCGGTTAAACCCTTTATGGTCTTGTCTTGTAGAGGCTCCTGCCCTTCGGCGAGAAGGGTCACATCTTTTCCAATGAATGACCGGTAGAAGAGGTTTTTCTTGTTTTTGCCAAGCTCCCTTAACCTTTGCGCCCTTTCCTTTATTGTAACTGTATCTACCTGGTCTTTGAACCCTGCTGCGGGTGTACCCTTTCTTGAGGAAAAGGGGAATACATGAAGGTATGATATTGGTAAATCATTTATCAGTGAATAACTGTTATTAAATGCCGCCTCATCTTCACCCGGAAAGCCGGCAATAATATCCGCACCTATTGCAGCATCAGGTATGGCATCATGTATCCTCGAAACAAGTCGCCTATAATCGTCAGGCGTATAATTGCGGTTCATCCTCTTCAGTATCCCCTTGTCACCGCTCTGAAGGGGTATATGAAAATGGCGGCATAGCCAGGGCTCGGTTGCCACCATGTGAATCAGCTCATCGCTGATCTCCCCCGGTTCAAGCGAACTCAGCCTTATCCTCACGGATGGATCCTGCCCTGCTATCAGCCCTAACAGCGGGACAAGTTCAGATTTGCCTGAAAAATCTTTCCCATATTTGCCAAGGTGTATGCCTGTAAGCACAATCTCTTTGTAGCCCTCTTTGCTAAAGGCTGTTATGGCTTTTATCACATCATCCTGATGCATGCTTTTTATTGGGCCGCGTGCATAGGGGACAATGCAGTAACTGCAAAAGGAGTCACACCCATCCTGCACCTTTAAGAATGCCCTTGTGCGCTCCATGAATCTCTTTGCCAGGGGGGTGTCAAAGAGATGGTTTTTATTGACACCTTTTACTGTGCCGGTATTTAAAAGGGCAGGATCGGGTTTTGTAAGGATATCGACAATACTGAATTTGTCAGGGTTGCCTGCAAAGAGATGTATGCCCTCTATCCTTTTCAGCTCTTCAGGGAAGACCTGCGGGTAGCAGCCCACAACAGCGATCTTTGCAGAGGGGTTCTCCTTGATGGCCCTTCTTATGGCCTGCCGTGACTGATATGATGCCCGCTGGGTTACAATGCAGGTATTGATAACAATGATATCGGCCTTTATAGAATCTTCTGTCTGCTGATAATCTTCTGAGGCAAATCTTTCCTGAATAGAGGCAGTTTCACACTGGTTGACCTTGCAGCCCAGGGTTATAATCTTGTACCTTTTACTCAAGCAGGCTCCTGTCAAAGTTTACCTCCATGGCCTTTGCCGGGCATGCTGCAACACAGAGTTCACAGGCGCTGCATTTGCTGTTGTCAAAGAGTACCTCCATCTGGGGTCGTTTTATATGTAGCGCACCGGTCGGGCACACGGCTGTGCAGGCCCCGCACTGGAAACATTTTGCATCATCCCTTCTGATGTCATGGCCAATGCTTTTTACATCGATGCCCAGGCCTTTGAGGTATTTGATACCCTTCAGATAGTTCTGCTTGTGGCCTGATAGTTCAAGCACCATTAACCCCTCTTTTCTGGGGTAGACCGTTGCCTTTAATATATTGAAGGTAAGATCAAAATCCTTAACCAGATTAACAACAATAGGTTCATTAACCACCTGTACAGGGAATCTCAGAGATAACATTTTTGAATACATCGCCGCCTCCTAAAGGTTTCAGGGGATATTATTATCTAAACTTTTTAATTGCCCTTTCAAAGCCAGGCATAGAGTTTATTATTGTTTCATCAGCAACGCAATAGGCTATCCTGAAATGGCCCGGCCCCCCGCAGCCTGTGCCCGGCACTGTGAGAATGTTTTCATCCTTGAGTGCTGAGACAAAGGCGATATCATCTTTTATAGGGCTTTTGGGAAAGAGGTAAAAGGCGCCCTGTGGCTTGAAAAATTCATAGCCCAGCGATGCAAGCCCGTCGCACAGGAGATCCCTTTTTTTCTGGTAGATATTTACATCTATGCTCACATCAAGAAGCCTGTTAATCACCCTCTGCATAAGGGCAGGGGCATTAACAAAGCCAAGTATCCTGTTGGCAAGGACAAGTGCTGACGATACTGTGGCCCTGTCATCCATATCAGGGTTAATAGCAGCATAGCCTATCCTTTCGCCGGGAAGGGAGAGGTCCTTTGAAAAGGAGGTGGCAATAAAACTCTCTCTATACACCTCAAATATGCTCGGAACCTTTATGCCATCATAGATGATCTTTTTATAGGGCTCATCCGAAATAAGATTTATGGGCTCTCCCCTTTTTTCGCTGCATTCCCTGAGAAGCGAGGCAAGGGCATCAAGCTCTTCCCTGGGGAACACCTTCCCTGTGGGGTTGTTTGGCGAATTGATAAGCACTGCCTTTGTCTTTTCGGTCATTGCATTTTTAATGGCCTCAAGGTCCAAGGAAAAATCGGGGTTGGTTGTTACAAACTTTGGTATGCCCTGGTGGTTATCAACATAAAACCGGTATTCCATAAAGCATGGCGCAGGTATTATTACCTCATCACCCGGATCAAGAATGGCCTTTAGAATAATATTGAGCGCCCCGCCAGCACCCACTGTCATCACTATATCATCGCGGGAAAATTTCTTATTATGTTGAGCGGATAGGTATTCCGCAACCCTGTTTCGGGTATCTTCATAACCGGCATTGGACATATAAGAGTGCTGTCCCTGGCAGGTATCATTAATGAGTTCCTTCATTATCTCTCTGAATTCTGAAGGCGGTTCAATGTTCGGGTTACCGATGCTGAAGTCAAAGACGTTATTATCACCATAGATGGCCTTTCTCTTTGACCCCTCTTCAAACATCTTTCTTATCCATGAGGCCTGCGTTATAGCGGCCTGTATCTTCTTTGAAGCTGACATGAGTTTCTCCTTTTGGCCCGGATATTTACCTGAAATACTTCAGAAATATAAGGATTATCACCTTAATATATAAAACCCGGAATTTGTAAAGCAGGTAAAATAGTTGGTTTTTGAGATTTTGTAAAGCATTCAATGACTTTTAAAAAGGATAGGCGGAAAAATTAAGTCAAAGGGTTATAGTCAAAAAGATATTGAAGGTATTATTCGTGATGTTCGGGCGAATAAATGACCAGAACAGTAATTGATACCAATATTTTTATATCATCTTTTTTTGGCGGCAACCCTCAGAAAATTATTCACTTATGGAAATTCGGAGAGATCCTTTTATGTCTGTCAGGCCCAATAATGGATGAATATATTGCCGTTCTATCCCGGATGGGGTTTAAGGAGGAAGCTGAACTGGATGAATTATTGAGATTTTTTGCCAGAGGTTTTCATACCCTTTACACTACAAATACACCAAAGCTGGATATTGTAGAAAAAGACCCTGATGATAATAAATTCATTGAGTGTGCAGTTGCTCTAAAGGCAGAATATATAATTTCAGGAGATAAGGCCTTGCAGGAAATAAAGGAATATATTGGAATAAAAATCCTGAACCCAAAACAGTTTCTTGATTACTATTCTGTTCTTTAGGAATATGTAAAAAGTTTAGAGAAAACGAGCTGTTGTTTATTTGATATATGCTATACTACCCTTCGGTCACCATAAAAAACAAAAATCTGGTCTGAAATATCTTGCCTTTTAATATATGCCTGCCTATATAGCGAACCAACTCCTTCAAGTATATCTTTTCCTGGCATAAAACAGATTTATAGCGGTTTTGAAACAACTGGCCATGTCTACGATATTTTTTGTTAAACCATCCTGCGTATCCTGTCAGCAATCGGCTCATTAATACTGAAATAGATACAAGACCGGTTCTAAGCAACAGGTGTACATGGTTGGACATCAAAGCCCATGCAAAACAATCTGTTTTTGTATCAGGGATTAATTCAGCAAGCCGGTCAATAAAGTTCTTCCGGTCAAAATCAGACCTGAATATCTTGCGCTTTTCTATCCCCCTGATAATGACATGATGCAGAGCACCAGGGGTGTCTATTCTAGCTTTTCTTGGCATATGAGCTGTTTACCATATGACTTTTCCATTGTAAAGCATAAAAGCATAGACGTCCCCATGTCTGCCCTGTTTAGGAAAAGGATTCAGAGCGCCTGGGAATACAGAAAAAGCATCGGTATTGCTGAAAATCGGGATACAAATGTATTCAGGCTTATCTTTGCAGAGGGTGACGTGTTATCCGGTCTTGTGGTTGATTATTATGACGGTGTTGCAGTCTTGCAGGCTCACTCCATGGGTATGTATCTGAGCCGTAATTTGATCGCAGAAACAATCAGTGAGGTGCTTGGAAAAAGGTTAAAGGCAGTATATGACAAGAGCAAAGAGACCCTGCACGGAAGACATGGTGCTGTTGAAAACAGTTTTATTCTAGGCTCAGCAGAAGAGTCAGGGGTTGTGCTTGAAAATGGCAGACAATTCATTGTGAACTGGGTAACCGGTCAGAAAACAGGTTTTTTCATTGACCAGCGTGAAAACCGCTCTCTGGTTGGCAAATATGCCTCAGGCAAATGTGTACTTAATACATTCTGTTATACTGGCGGCTTTTCAGTATATGCCGGTTCAGGCAATGCAAAGGAGATACACAGTGTAGACTCATCAAAGGCTGCTTTGACCATTGCCGAAGAGAATATGCGGCTAAATAATCTGCCCGACCATAAATGTATTGCAGGGGATGTGTTTGATTATCTTCAGTCATGTGAAGAATATGACCTTATAATACTTGACCCACCAGCCTTTGCAAAAAAAATTAATACAAGGCATCAGGCGGTTATTGGTTATAAAAGACTGAACAGCGCTGCAATCAAAAAAATCAATCCCGGAGGCATATTGTTTACATTTTCATGTTCACAGGCCATTGACAGACGTCTGTTTCAGGATACCGTCATTGCCGCTTCAATAGAGGCAGGCAGGAACATCCGCATTATGCACTGGCTGAGTCAGCCGCAGGATCACCCTGTTGACATATATCACCCTGAAGGAGAATATCTTAAAGGACTTGCTGTATATGTTGAATAAAGAGCCTTCAGTTATTTATAGAAGAAAGATACACATAGCCTATTGCCTGAGGCAGCCATGCTTTCCGCTCCATCTTTGTCACATTGAAGTTTTGACGAAAACAGAGGCCTTGGTTTTGTCAAAAGATGCGACGTTGGGAGTGTCTATCTCCATTGCCAGATTGTCGTCATAACCTTTCCCAAATTGGCATCATGAAATAGAGGAGGGTTTTCTATTTCTTTCAGGCGGTTTGCAAGAACATCATTCCGGCAATACCGCCTTTTTTCATGACAACATTTTGGTAAAAAAATTGAATAAGCTCATTTATACCAATTCTTCTCCAAATGACCGGAAGATTTCGGCAAAACTTAAAAAATTGCCCTAAATCGTTCGACCAATAATTCGGCAAAATGTATGATCGTATTGTGGTAAATCACAGTTACCCGATATTGTTCAGCTCCTTCTTAGGTACTATGCTGATGTCCGACTTC
>CAYWRH010000097.1:0-16020 GCA_964460435.1 uncultured Desulfatiglans sp. | reverse complement strand
ATAAACCATTATTACCCTGTTTTATTGTAGTGTTTTTATATTTAACATTGTGAAACCACTTCAGAAAAGGAGAAACATCTTGAAGAGCATAATTTTGATGGCTTTATCATTACTGGTTGTGACCGGAACCATTTATGGTCAGACAAATCAACCACCTCCTGTACCATCAGAGGAAACTCCGGAGGTGCAAACCCGCGGACCTCTTAACGAGGCATTTGCACAGCCTGTGACGATTGAAGAAAACAGTAATTTTATAGTGCCCAAGGCCCCGCCTGCCGATATAGATGAGACCCCACCGGATGAAAGGCCTGTGGGTGATCAGTTTATATGGATACCAGGATACTGGGCCTGGGATTCAGAAAGAAACACACATATATGGGTAAGCGGATGCTGGAGAGCAGCGCCTCCGGGCAAATACTGGGTCCCAGGTTACTGGGCAAAGGCAGAAGGGGGATACAGATGGGTACCGGGGTTCTGGGCATCTCAAAGTGAAAGGGAGATAGAATATCTGCCCCCACCGCCAGCTATTACCTATATTGAGCCAGCAGGTGCAGACAGACCTGACATGATATGGGTACCGGCATGCTGGTACTGGTCTAATGGCCGCTATACCCTGAGGTCAGGCTACTGGCTAGAGGCCAGGGAAGACTGGGTATGGATACCTTCACATTATGTATGGACCCCTTGTGGCTATATCTTTGTGAGAGGACACTGGGATTATCCGCTTGCCCGCCGCGGCGTACTGTTTGCGCCTGTCTATTTTCGCGGGAACATATATGGCGGTCACAGGTTATCCTATTCCCTGAGTATTGTTCTTGATCTGGGAAACTTTGAGTTCGGCCTTTTTACCAGGCCGGGTTACAGACACTATTATTTTGGCGACTATTATGATGACTTCTATATAGGCATAGGAATTTTTCCGTGGTTTGAGTGTGTGAGCAGACGCACATGGTATGACCCCATCTATCTGCATGACCGGTGGCATCATAGAAGGCATAATCACGACTGGTGGCAGCATGAACGTCGTGAATATGAACGCCGCCGGGCTGATAAAGATTTGCGCCCTCCAAGGACATACCACGAGATGGAACGCAGGATAAAAAGTATGCCTGAGACGCAGAAAAGAAATTTCGAGGTAGCTGCCCCTATGAAAAGAATTATTGAAAGCAGGAATACCTCTTTTAAGTACCGAAAGGATAACCCCGAAGAGCGCAGCCAGATCTTGAGGCGGGCTGAAGATGTTAAAAAATACAGTATGGAGAGAAACAGACGGGAATCAACTGTTAATAAAGAGATGAATGCCCGTTCTGTTAGGGATAATGATACCAATAAGTTACGGGAACGCATAATAAATCAGGTTCCTGACAATAATAAGAGGCGTGATTTACCTCCATTTGAAGATAGAAGATCTGACGTATCTTTTGATAGAAAAGAAAGGGATTCAGAACCATATAACGGAAGGGTAATAAAGAGACCGGAAGAGCAGGGAAGACTAGGGGTTCAACCATATGAAAAACCTGAAACAGAGAGGCCTGCCATTAGAAGTATCCCTGATGAAAATCTTCAGAAACGGGAAAGAATTTCATACCCCAGGCCTGTACGTCAGGAAGAAAATCAGGCGCCTTCATATACTCCGCCTGTTCAGAAAAATACTACAGAGGGTTTGCAACCTGGAGAACTCCGTGATAAATCCAAAAATGTAAGGAGTCCATCATCACAGACACATGACAGGTACAGGGATGAATTTATACAAAAACGGGCTTCATCCCAGCAGGATGAAGAGGGAGAGGTTAGAAGGGCAAGACCTCGCATTGAAACAATCAAGAGATAACTTTAATTCCTTTACGTAAGTAACAAAATAAGGGCCATTGGAAATACAATGGCCCTTTCATATGAATCTATATGAACATCTGTGCCAGAGAGGAATATTTTACCATGATAAAAACTATCCGGTATCAATTATCCTTTAGTCAGAAATAGCTATCAATATTATGCGCTGATTCCGCAAAGGGCCTTCAAGATACTTAAACGTTTATCTGACTGTTCCTGAAGCACCCTTATCTCATCATTGCCCAGATGCCTGAACTTTCCTATGAGATTTAACATCTCGTTTACAGGTTTTGGTTTAGAGACAGGTTGAGTGATTCTATATGTCCCATTCTCTGCTTCCCATAAAGGGAAATAATTGGTCTGGACTGCTGCGCGGCATACTGCAATGGATGAATCTGGCTGAATCTTCCAGCCTACTGTGCATGGGCAGAATACATGCAGATACACAAACCCCTGTTTGACCATTTTTTTTGCCTTGGTCAGTTTTTTTGCGTAATCCTCCAGGTGGCTTAAGGTTGCTGTGGCAACATAGGGTATGTCATGCATGGCCATTATCATGGGCATATTCTTTGAATTTGTAGGCTTGCCTATGCTCCTGGAGCCTACCGGCGTAGTGCTGGTGGATGCGCCATATGGTGTTGCGCTGCTTCTCTGAACGCCAGTATTCATATAACCTTCATTGTCATAACAGATATAGATTACATTTTCATTACGCTCCGCTGCACCGCTTATGGTCTGGATGCCTATATCCTGGGCGCAGCCATCACCTGTATGGCAGACAATGGTGGCATCAATGCCGGCCTTTTTATAATAACGTGCTATACCTGTCGCGCTTGAGGCAACACCTGTCATAACACAGGCATAATAGGAGTGCCTGTGCCATGCCCTGTCATTCTGGCCATGTATTGTCGGCGCGCTGCATCCAGGGGTGCCCAGCAGTATGGCATCTTTACCCATGATCCTTGAAACCATGCGGAGATTAAGTTCCATTATACAACCGGGGCAGCATGCATTCCCAGGGGAAAACTGGTCTTCATCACAAAAGTATTCAGTTACTTTCGGTAATTTATTTATTTTTCCAGACATCTTTTATTCTTCCTCCCTATGGTAACCAGGTAAGTTCCTGGTAGGGTTTATTCAGGGATGCATTATAAATCTCATCGACCATACCTGAGATATGCTCCTTTGTAATATCCATATTGGCAAGGCCATCAATAAAGCTCAGCATTGGCATGATACCTATGTGCCGCGAGAGTGAACATACCTCCTGATATACTGGCCCGCAGTTCCATCCGAAACAGATGCTGCGATCAAGCACTCCCACTGCCTTTTTACCCTTTAATACCATACTTAGCTTTTCAACAGGGAAGGGGCGGAAGAAACGTAATTTTACAAGCCCTACTTTAATTCCCTTTTCACGTTTGGCATCAATAACAGTCCTTGCTGTGCCGACAGCGCTTCCTGTAGCAATGAGAACAATGTCGGCATCATCGCACCGGTATGCCTCGATCTGACCGCCATAACCGCGGCCAAAATCATTTTTAAAGTCCTTATCGATTTTATCCCACAGCTCTTTTGAACGTTCCATTGCTGCCATATGCTTTTTTCGGTATTCAACAAACCCCATTCCAATACCGTGGCTCCCGCAACCGGTGCCCGCACCTGCCACTAATTTCATCCTTGGAGGCTGCTCTTTTAAAGGTGCGAGAAAGCGGTCAACATCCTCCTGTTCCGGGATATCAACGCTCTCAGCCAGAAAGGATAGGTAATAACCATCATAGTTAACCATGACAGGCAACTGGATATCATAGTCTTCAGCCAGCCTGTAGGACATTATTATGGTATCAAGTATCTCCTGACAGTTTTCAACCACTATCTGAATCCAGCCTGAATCCCTTGTACAAATCATATCCTGCTGGCCTGAATAGACTGCATGAATTCCGGGAGGCTCGCGGTTTACATTTACCATTACAAGCGGTGCCCTGTAACCTGAGGTCTGGAGCAGGGTATCATACATATAAACAAGACCATATGATGAGGTGGCTGTAAATGCCCTGCCCCCTGCCATAATTGCAGCGCATGCCACATTCTGTGCAGAGTTTTCACCTTCCACTGCAACATACTCACAGTCAAGTATGCCATCAGCATGAAATTTTGCAAGCTGCTCCACAAGTTCACTCTGTGGGGTAATCGGATAAGCAGAGATAACATCAGGGCGACAGCGCAGCACCGCATATGCAGCAGCGGTATTTCCGGTAATTACCTTAATGTTCCTAGATTTTGCAGTCATCAGAATAGCCTCCTTCCGGCTTCATGCTTATGGCTTTTTTAGGGCATTCTTTGGCGCATATGCCGCACCCCTTGCAGAATCCCAGGTTAATAACAAAGGAGTCATCTTTTTTTGTGATACATTGCGGAGGGCAAAAGGTCATGCATATGCCGCAACCATTACATATCTCATTATTGATGACAGGTCTTGATGTCCTCCAGTCACCAGTGTTTAAAAATAACAGGGGGTTATTGCCATCAGACCAGCATGCCTCATATTTAAATAAATATTTGTTTTCCGTTTTTAATCCCATGAAATAACCTCCACTTCATTGTATCCCCTTTGAGCATTCCGGATATTCCTCTCAAGCATATCGCCCTCAAAGTAATCACCGAATCCTTTGATAATAGACTCCAGTTTAACCCACCCTGTAGTAGCGGCAAGCGCACCGATAAGGCAGGTATTAGGGATATCCTTGCCGATCTCACACATGGCAACCTGGGTTGCATTAATAACACCTACCTTACCGAGGTTTTTAGAAGGTCTGCCAATAAACTGTTTGGGACTGTTAAGTACCAGCACACCCCCTGGTTTAAGGCCTTCATAAGGGTTTCCTATTTCAAGGAGGGCAGGGTCGATAACCATCAGGCAGTCAGGGGTATAGATCTGTGTCTTCTCCCTGATAGGCTCTGTGTCAAAGCGGGCAAAGGCTACTACAGGCATTCCCCTGCGTTCAAACCCATACATGGGAAAACTTGCAACATGTTTCCCTTCATAGGAGCAGGCAGAAGCTAGCATCCTTGCTGCAAGCACTGCCCCCTGCCCACCACGGCCGTGAAATCTTATCTCTTTTGCTGGCATTAAAGTATTACTCCTTTCTATTATCTCCCGGCTTCATTTAAAAGTCTGTTTTCAATATCTTTACGCAAAGCCTTTTTATCCAGTTTTCCTGCGTTTGTCATGGGCATATTATCTATAAAAATGATCCGTTCAGGAAACTGAAGCACGGAGGCATTCTGGGATTTCAGGAAATCTATGATCCCTTCAAATGTGATGGCTTTGCCATTTTTTGTTTCTATATAGGCACAGACTCTCTCACCCATGAGCTTGTCAGGCATAGGGATAACCCCTACCAGTGCGACATCAGGATGAAGTGTTATAAGTTTTTCTATGTCAGTAGCGCTTATGCTCTCTCCACCCCTGTTAATCATCTCCTTTATCCTGCCGCACAGTGCAATATAACCCTTTTCATTGATTGTGGCGATGTCACCTGTCTTAAAAAAACCATTCTCATCAAATATATTGGCGTTTTCTTCAGGATTATTATAATACCCTGAAAAAACAGAGGGGCCTTTTACCAGTAACTCACCGGGCCTGTTGCATGGCAATTCATGGCCTTTTGAATCAATAACCTTATAAATATCATATGGAAATGTGGGTCTCCCTACAGTTGTGCAAATGGTCTCATAACTGTCTGTGGAGCGTGTAATGCATGTCATGCCCTCTGTTGCGCCATAGCCATTATAATAGCGGATATTTAAACGGTCAGTAATCTCCTTTATCATCTCGCTCTGGCTTGCGCCGCCGCCTGAGTGGATTTTTTTAAGTGAACCCAACTCAAATTTACAGATATCTTCATATTGGAGCAACCTTTGTGCGAGAGTAGGCACCCAGATAATAGAGGTGACCTTTTCCTTCTCAATTGTCTGGCATATCTCTGCATTATCTGTTGATTTCTGGAACACGATGGTTCCCATCGTTATAATGCTCCCTAAAAGCCCCTTTGAAAAGGAGAGGTCATGACCCACTGGCCCCACAATCATATTGATGTCTTCACAATGCTGATCCCATGACCTTGAGCAGTATTCAACAGCGCAGGCAAGGCTGTTATGGGTTCGTGGCACTATCTTGGGCTCACCGGTTGTCCCGCCTGTTGGCCCCATATGTGCAACCTGTCTTGGGTCAGGTCTGCGTTTTGCTAGTGTTGTACGATTATCCTTTGTTAGGGGGTTTTCATGGATCATATCTTCCATGTTTTTAAAAACAGTGCCAGCCATTTTACCGCGTACAGTGATCACATTTTCTATTTGTGGATTATCCTTAAGCACGCCAGTGACCAGTGGCGCATAATCAAATTTACTGGTTTTTGCTGCTACAATCCAGTATTTTGCGCCAGTAAGTTTTATGAGCCTCTCTATCTCAAATTGCCTGTATCTGTCTATAAGAAGCACTGGAATGGCTCCGATCTTCTGGCATGCAAAATAGGTAAAAACAAATTCATTCCAGTTGGGTAACTGTATGAGGACACGATCAAGTGGTTGAATGCCAAGGTTAATCATGGCAACAGCTAAACGGTCAGCCTTTTCGCGTGCCTCGCCATAGGTATACCTGCTTACCCTGTCAATAAAGGCCTCTTTGTCAGGATGGATATCGGCAGCCAGATCAAGATAGTCACCAAGTGTAAAACCGCGCCACCAGCCTCGATTGATATATAACTCTTCATCTTCTGATTTATACGGGACAACACCTTCAAGCAACTGAAACATCTGTGACCTCCATATTGGTTTATATCTCACATCCGGTTTTTGCTCCGTCTCTCATGGCCTCAACTATCAAACCAGGTTCCTTACAGCTTCCAATTACATGGATTTCAGGCACAAGGTCTTTAAACTTTTCTGCAATGCTGTTATTTGGCTCCCAGTCCTGGGTGCTTATAATGTTTTTTCCTTTAATAATATATTTACGTTTATCCTTGAGGCTAACCATTAATCCTTTATCAGAAATGGAGCGATATTCAACATCAGACCAAATGGATACATTATTCTGCTTGAGCCAGGGCCACAGACTGACTATATCATCAATTGTCATGCGGTCACCAAGCTCTTTTTCAGGGCCATTATGTACTATTGTTACCTTGCGTTTGCGCTTCACAAGATATTCAGCAAGTTCACATCCATGCAGTGTCCCACCCATTATTACTACACTTTTTCCAACAGGCATCCAGATCTTTGATAATTTTTGCAACTGGGCTGAAGTAAAAATTTTGAGCATAAATTTAAGCATGCCATGAAGCTTTTCAGTGTTTATTACTTTAGGGTTATCCTCACCCGGAACACCGATTTTACCATGTGCTGCGCCAGCTGCAATTATCAGCACATCAGGCTGTTCACGCTGTATAATCTGCGAGGTCACTTCTGTCTTTAATCTGATCTTTACCCCCTCCTTTTTAAGCTGTGTGGCAAGATATCTAATAAACATGGTCATATCTTCTGTTTCAAGGTCCTTCACAATCGCCGCAAGGGGTACCAACCCCCCGAGATAGCTGTTTTTTTCGTACAGGGTTACATCATGCCCGCGCTGGGCAGTAACCCTTGCTGCCTCCATCCCTGAAGGTCCACCGCCAATAACAAGCACCTTCTTTTTCTTTTGAGCGGGCTTTATCTGAAATTCAGGAAGATGCTCTTTACCAAGGTATGGGTTAGTTCTGCATGCTAGCACCTGATTTCTATTGCGGCAATCAAAACAGTAAAGGCATCCGTTACACCAGCGTATATCATTGATACGTCCCTCTTTGGCCTTATTGGGTAGATCCGGATCAGCCAGAAGACGCCTTGTCATGCCGACAAAGTCAAGACTGCCCTTTTGTAGATATTCTTCCCCCAGCATTGGATCGAGACGGCAGGCAGTCCACAACGGTATTTTTACCCCTCCTTTTTTTGCTGCCTCAACAAGGGGAACCGAGGCGCCTCTGCCATTGCGGCTCCAGTCATAATCTTTGGGAAGGTCATCCGGCGGGGCAGGGTAGAGTATACGGTCAGGTTGAATAAGCCCTCCACGGTGCCCATATCTCTCGCCACGCAGGTTAATGCCGTCTGCCACTTCAGCCACACATTTTACAAGCTCCACACCCTCTTCAAGGGTGGTTGCCCTTGGATGGTTGTATTCCACAGCATTCATAATAACATGGATGGCAAATCCTGGCCCTGTGCGTCTTCTTGCCTCTTCTATACAGCGCCTCAGAAACCTTGTCCGGTTTTCAAAACTCTGTGGGCCATATTCATCAGTGCGCTTGTTCCATATCCTTGAAAGGAAGGTATTTCCCTGATGCGCAGTGCCATGGTTGAATTCACATGCATCAAATCCTGCCCTGTATGCCCTCTCTGCTGCGCCGGCCCACAGATTGATCTGTTCCTCAAGCTCATCTCTTGTCATCTCCCTGCTGGGCAAAAAATCCGGCCCCGGCAGTTCCTCCTCTGTCATGGCTGATGCGCATTTTATATCCCTTATTTTGGGGTCCCTTGGCAAAAGTCCTGTAGGGTTCCAGGGCCCAGCGTGCTGGAACTGGATAGATGCCTTGCAGTCATGTTTATGTATCGCATCGGTCAGCCTCTTGAAGCCGGGTATCAGGCGGTCATCATCCATATGAAGCTGAACCCCTTCATAGTTACCTTCTGCATCATAGTGTACATGCTGGATACCAAGGGGATACTCTGTTCCGCAGGATTCCACGACCAATAGCCCCACCCCTCCTTTTGCAAGCCTCTCATAATAGGTTATCATCCGTTCACCAACATTCTGATCAGGATCAACAAAGGATGTGCCATTAGCCGTTTTTATAATACGGTTTTTTAGCTTCATTGGACCGATCATGCCAGGCTTAAACAGTTTTTGAAAACTGTAACCCATAAATATCTCCTCTATAATATAAAATCATAGTTTTATTAATAAATTATAGATGAATATTAGAGTTTTTCATCCACAATTCTGGCCGCGGTTTTAAGCTTTGAAACGGTCTTTTCCAATCCTTCAGCCTCGTCAGGGTCGAGCCGGTATTCCAGTATCTCTAGAACCCCGTTTTTCCCAAGCTTTACAGGGACAGACATGCTGATCCCATTTACGCCATATTCACCGTCAAGCATTACTGAACATGGAATTACATCCCCGGTATTCTCAACAATCGCCCTTACGATCTTTTCAAGGCCAATGGCGCAGGTCCATCCTGCTGTTCTTCCTGACCGGAGTTCTTCAAGCCGCTTTAATATATTCGGGATTTCAGAGCGTATCTTTCGCTTAATCTCTTCACTTACATCTATCTTTTTCCCGTCGATTTTTGCAGTGCTGAATAGATATACCTGTGTTGATCCGTGCTCTCCAATAACAATTCCATCCACCTGACTTACCTTGACATTATAGGCCTTTGCAAGCATTTCCCTAAATCGGAAGGAATCATTTATAGAGTATCCGATAAGTTTTTTACGGTCAAATCCACCAGAAATAAAGGTGGCATAATTCAGGGGGTCTACCGGGTTGGTTGCAGTTATTACAATGGAATCCGGGCTGTATTGTTTTATCTTAGCGGAGATATTTTTGATAAGTTCTATATTCCTGGGCAGCATCTCCATCCGGTCGGCGATCAAACCCTGCGGGACACCTGCAGCATTGATAATAATATCAGAGCCGGTCATGTCGCTGTAATCACCAGTATAGATAGATACATCCCTGGAAGAAACAGCAGTAGCAATATCAATGGCATGTTGCTGAAGCAGATTCTGTCTTGTCCCGCCGATCATTAAAAACTCATCAGCCAGCCTGTTAGCCGCAAGATAGAAAACTGCCGGAGCCCCAACACTACCTGATGCGCCTATTACTGTGATCTTCATATATCCTCCAAGGCATATCTTTTTAAACACCTGAAAATATATAAATTCAAATTATTTTACAGCTTAAAATTATTCCTATCATGAGATTGTATATGATTCCAGAAATTTCTAATAAAAAACAGAATATTCTTGAAAATGGTAAAATCGTATGGCTATCAGTAATATTCACAGCTAATGAAAACTATGGTTACTGAAAGGTTTAGATATTATAACAATCTTCAATGCTCATCTTTATCTCAACACCCTTCTTTCCTTCGGGTGGCAATTCAAGAGGTAACCTGAATAAAAGGCTGGAGCCCTGATAAGTGTGTTCAAATCCCTCTTCTGATTTTGATAGAGTCATAATTGGGTAAAACCATACTGTTAATGGAAGAGAGAATTCAAACCTGACTATGACTCCATCTGTTTTATTAATAAGGCTGAATGCCCTGACATTGTTTTCTTCGCCGGTCTCATGTACCGCCCGTTTTTTATCAGTTTCAGGCAGAAGATAGTACTTTTCCGGGTCCTGATCAGAATAAAGGTTGATATTGAACTCACAGCCAAATACCCTGGAGATATAGTCCATCCCATTATTAATAAAATTGTAGGCAACAACTATTTCAGAATCTAATGAAATATTAATAGCCTTAGATAAACAAGGTGTTACTGTTGATAACTCAAGTTCTATCTTAATATTATCTTCTTTTGAAACCATGTTTTTAAGATTAAAAATTTTACTCGAAAGGTCTGCATCATGGTTGTACTGTGCCCTTGAATAATTTTCCAGAGATGTCCCGTTTTCAAAATAATGATCAAGCAGAGATATCCTTGGATAATAGTCATAAATAAGAAGTGATTCTATGTTATCTATGACTTTATTCTGTATATCATGTATTGATGCAATACCATCATTAGAGGCGGTTGTCTCATTATGCACATTGATACTGTTATGGTACGCCTCTTTTCTTCTGGTAAGTGTGTCGGTAAGATTATATGCCTTCTTGAAAAAGGAGATATCAAAAATCCCTCCTCCAGAAGCGGGGGATATGCCAATACCCATTTTTTTGTTCTCTACTATTATCTCATTATGCCCATCTTTATCAATATCAATAAATAGATACCCAAGCTCGTTCGGTTTTTCTTTTAGAAGTATCTCCTGTGCCCTGATAAGATTTTCCTGTATGGCCCTCCTTAGATGCCCGAGATATAGACCGCCAAAAACCCCATGCCAGTAGGCACAGTTGCACTGGGCACGCCAGATACATATCTGTGCCTCTATATTTTCAGAGGCCTTTTCACTCAGGAATAGCATTTTTTTGTGCATGCGGTTAGTTTCATAATATTTTACAAGAAAATTATCCCATATTCCTCCGCGGACAAAAGGCCGGTAGGTTTCCCACAGGTTGTCATTTTTAAACCGTTTAATGATGTTTTCAAGTGCATAGGACTGGTCTGGCGGCAGTGCCCATTCAGTCATCTCCTCATAAGATGCCTGAGGGAGGTAAATTCTGCCAACAGGCGGGTAAGTGGCAATGTAATCACTGGGAAGCATTGTTTTTAGCCAGTCACTGTTGCTTTCTATTGCACTGAAGAATTTTTCAAGCCACCCCTTTTCTATAACCCATTCATGGGTTCCGGGCCATAATCCGAATTTTTCACCGTCATCGCCATAGACTGCAATGTTTCTGCCAAGGCTTTCTTCATGTCGCAAGTGTCCGATCACATCCTCAACCATCCTGAAAGGGATCAGGTAACGCATCACCATTGGTGTTGCAAGTATTTTAAGAGTGTGACCCTCCTTTTCAGTTATATAACTGCCATATATCTGCTCAGGTTTCAGACCGGAATAATACAAATGGGTATCATCAACAATTGTGTAAGAAAGCCCTGAATCCTTTAAGACAAGAGGCAGGGTAGAATCCCATACCCTCTCGGTAAGCCAGAAACCCTTTGGCTGTTTTCCGAATTTTTCAGAGAGGTATGCATTCATCAGATTGACCTGGCCTATCGCATCACGTGCAGGGATTTCAGCAAGAAGCGGTTCAAAAAAACCGCCTGAAAGCATCTCAACCTGCTTTCTTTTAACCATCTCGCTGAGAAGGGAGATATATTCATTACGATTTTTATCTATCCATTCAAGTAAAGGCCCTGAAAAATGGATGCCTGTTTTTATGCCAGGGTGCCTGTAAAGAATATCCAGAAGAGGCCTGTAGCATTTATCCATGGCCATACTGAATACATGATCAAAATTTCCAACTGGCTGGTGACAATGAAGCGCCATTACTAGGTTAAGCATATTAATTACCCCCCGAGAATCCCAGCAGACCCTTAACCTGCCGGAATAGTGATAATGAATTCTGATCCATATTTTTTATAAAATCGATATCAGACCCCAGGTCATAAAACAGATTCTGAAACTGCCATAAATCAGGACGTATGTTATATTTTTGTATAAATTCAACTGTTTTAAATATATTTGTTAAGCAAAGATTTATATTATTATCTCTGATTGATAATATCTGTCCAGAAAGATAAGATTCAATCAATTTAGATATTCTTTGCTGCTGTAAGAGGGTGACAGGATCAAATACTATACTGTTAATAGGGTTTGGTATCTCCTCATCAGGCTCTCTTTTAAATATGCTTAACAAATATTCAATTTCATTATAATTAATCGGTTTTTGGCCTGATGACTTGAATAGTTTTTCAAAAAGACCATTTGTTATGGATTGAAGTGCAATAACCAGAAAATCCGGCAAGTTTACACCCTGTGATTCAAGGTATCTGGTGTAGTTATATATCTCTTGTGGTCTTTCAGATATTGCGCCAAAAAACCTATTCTCAAATCCTTCTGAAAGTGCATCTATAATCTCTGATTTTACATCAGGCATAACATCGTTAAAATTGAGGATCGCTGAATCTGAAAGGTATTTCGAGAATATATCAAGATTAAGTATCTGCTTTTTACCGGACAATACTTTATCAGTAATTTCCGCAATGAGTTTCTGATTACTCCTGCTTGTTGTTCCTGATATACATTTGAATTCATTCTCAGGGGTTTTAGTGGAAATACTGCATATTATGAAACCTGGATTCAGCTCTTCATTAACATCTGTTTCTACATAAAAGAGCCTGTTTTCACCTGACATGCCCATCTTTTCATTACAGGGTTTTACAATTTTTTTTAACCATTCCAATCTGTGGGTCTGATTCATGACGCCTAGCAGTGAATAATTTGCACAGAGGGAGATCGTATTATATTTCAGAGGAAGAACCTTTTTAATATATACATCGAGGCCGTTCCCATACCTTTGGTCGTTTGATATTGCGTTATTGAGATAATCCATAAGTCCCTTTTCAAGATCTTCTGGTGAAAATGGCTCGCACAACTCAATGGCCTTTTTTGCATATGTGAGGATCTGAACAGCTTCCAGTCCGGAGATATCATCAAAAAACCAGCCACAGCTAGTAAACATAAAGAGCGCAAATTTTTGGGACTCAAGGAGACTCAATATTATCTTTTTTTCTTTCTCAGTAAGTGATTTCAGCGAATATTTCTTGATAAATTGATTTTTTTCATTTTCATCAGGGTTAAGTATAACTGATATGTAGCTGTTACGTGCCTCCCAGCAGTCTTTTAACAGGCCATATGTCTCTTTTTCAAAAATTGAAGATAGTTTCATGCTAAGCCAGTCAAGCCCTTCCCTTAATGGAGTTCTCCATGACTGGGTCCAGCCAGGATGCTGGCTCACACTGCATCCGCAGTTAGAACGCCATCTTTCAACTCCATGCGCACAACTCCATGCGCTATTCTCAATTATCATCACCTCTTTTTCAGGTGGGCACTTCTCAAGAAATTCGCCATAATTTGTAAGGATAATATCATTTCTATTTTTTATTGTATCAAGCACCCAGGTAAGCGCCATTTCACCGAACTTGAAATGGTGACCATAGCTTTCCCCATCAGTTGCAATGCTGACAAGGGAAGGTGTATTTGTATCTGATGGATATGCTTCCATAATCTTCCGAAGAAATATCTCTCCTGACCCAAGCAGTTTTTCATATGCGATTGCTTTTGAGAGAGGGCCATTATAAAAGAAAATATCAATATACAGTGATTTGTCATCTGACAGAAAGCACCTGTATGGCCGCGTGTAATCCACTCTGCCGCCTGAAATGTCCTGCCATTCTGATTTGCCCGGGTTAATATTTCTAGTCATTTTGGCCTGAAAAGGGGAAAGTATTGTAAACCTGACGCCTTCGTTTGCCAGTACCCTCAGGGTATCACTGTTTACAGCTGTTTCAGCAAGCCACATGCCCTCTGCCTTTCTACCGAATCTATGATAGAAATCAGTTAACCCCCATTTAACCTGGGTTACCTTATCCTTTTCAGATGCGAGCGGCATAATAATATGGTTATAAACCTGTGCGATGGCATTGCCATGTCCGCCATATGAGACACAACTTTTCTTGTCTGCCTCTATGATCTGTGAATATATCCAGGGATTATTTTTTTCCAGCCATGATAAAAGGGTTGGGCCGAAATTAAAGCTGATATACTCATAATTATTTATGAGTCTTTTTATATATCCATTTTCACCATGAAGCCTGCTTCTGGTGTTGGGGCCATAGCATTCACGGGTTATCCTTTCATTCCAGTCATGATATGGATAAGCTGATTTTTGTATATGGATTGTTCCTGTCCAGGGGTTTTCTCTTGGTGGCTGATAAAAATGGCCGTGAATACATAGAAATCGATTGGTTTTTTTCTTCATGATACTCTCTATTCGATCAGGTTAACCTAGCTTGACCGAGTATTCCTATCCTGTCATTATGATATGTTATAATATCCTTTTTCTATCTCAATTGCACATTTTAAAATTTAAAATTATTCAGGTAAATAAAAATTTATGATATTGTGAAACAATAACATTGTTACTTTTATATGAATCTATGTCAATCTGCCAAGGAGGATATCAATATGATATCAACAGACAAACTGAATAAATATGGAGATATACTGCTCTGGGGGCTTAAAACAGCAAGGACTAAAAGATACAAAAAGAATGACAACATCCTGATCAGGTTTGATCTATCTGCCGTAAGGCTTGCTGAAATCCTTCAGGCAAAAATACTGGATATGGGTATGAACCCAATACTTCGTATGAGCAGCACACCCCAGATGGAAAAGAATTTTTTCGAAAGGGCAAATAACACTCAATTACGGTTTCAGCCATCCGGAGAAAAGGAGTTTAATGAGGACCTTAATGGTGTAATAAGTCTTCTGGCCCCTGAATCCATTACCCATCTCAGGCATATAGACCCCAGAAAAATCGGCAAGGCTGCCCTTGCTCGAAAACCTCTCAGGGATATCTTGTGGAAAAGAGAGGAAAAAGGTGATTTTGGATGGACACTCTGTATGGTGCCAACGCAGGGTGCTGCAGACACTGCTGGCCTCTCTCTGAAACAATATACCGCACAGGTCATTAAGGCCTGTTACCTTGATATGGAAGACCCTGTAAAGGGATGGGAGGAGACCTTTAATAATGCAATGGTCATTAAAAACTGGATCAACCGTATAGAGGTTGAATATTATCATATTGAATCTGAGAACATGGATTTAAAGATAACACCCGGGGAAAAGCGGAGGTGGATAGGCATATCCGGTCATAATATCCCGAGTTTTGAATTATTCATGTCGCCTGACTGGAGAGGTACAGAGGGTATTTATTATGCCAACCTGCCTTCATACAGGGATGGCAATTATATTGAAGGGATAAGACTTGAATTCAAGAATGGTGAAGTAATAAAAAGCAGTGCAAAAAAGGGAAAAGAATTTGTCGCAAAACAGATCGCAATGGATAAAGGGGCAAGAAGGGTAGGGGAGTTTTCGCTTACTGACAAGAGATTCTCCAAAATAGACAGATTCATGGCAAATACCCTGTTTGATGAAAATTACGGTGGCAAATATGGTAACTGTCATCTGGCAGTTGGCATGTCATATTCTGATACCTTTGACGGAGATCCATCAAAACTTACCAAAGAGATTAAGGAGCAGTTAGGCTTCAATGACTCTGCCCTGCACTGGGATATAATAAACACCGAGGATAAAACTGTTACAGCCTGCCTGAAATCCGGAGAGAAAAAAATCATCTATGAAAAGGGTATGTTTAAATACTGAGATTATTATGCTTCATAAAGATAGCCGCGAATAAACAACATTCGCGGCTAAAATACTTCGGTTCTTATATTCATAAATTATATCTAACTATGATCTAA
>CAYWRH010000096.1:0-16039 GCA_964460435.1 uncultured Desulfatiglans sp. | reverse complement strand
AAATTTCAGTCAACAAAATTCAATCTAAAAGGTGACCATGAAGGATTTCTCTCTTCCCCGTCAAAAAATGTCACCCTCCTCTGGTTAAAGCCGTTTGAATTCATTATATAGAGATGATAACGGCCATCCCTGTTTGAGGTGAAAACAATGTATCTTCCATCGGGAGACCAGCATGGCTCCTCGTTATTGCCTGCACCCCCTGTAAGATTTCTTAACCCCCTGCCATCGGGATTCATAATATAAATATCATGTGCCCCCTTTTCAACCACTACAAAGGCTATTTTATTTAAAGATGACCATACAGGGCTTGTGCAGTATTTAAAATCATATGTAATGCGCTCTTCAGTCCCTGAGGCGAGATCCTTGACATATATCTGTGGCAGGCCTGCCCTGTCTGAAACAAAGACCATCTTTTTACCGTCAGGAGACCTGCTCGGTGAAAAATCCTCACACTGGTTGGTTGTCAGTTTTTTAAGATTTCCACCATTTATATCAGCAGAATAGATGTCCGTATAACCCCACTTCTCTCTTAATACAAGATCAATTCCGCTGCCATCAGGATGCCAGCGTGAGCCAAGCCCCTCCTTCTCAGACAGTTTCTTTATCTTTCCTGATGAAATATTCATATAATGGGGTATGAAGTGCCCGTCCCTGTTCAGGGTAAAGGTAAAACCGTTTCCGTCTGGCGACCATCGCGGGAACTGTGCGATAGCCTTCTCATTAGTCACCCTTTTAAGATTATACCCGTCAAAATCACAGATATATATCTCCTTGTTGCCTGTGCTGCTATTGTCAAAAAGGAATTTACTCAGGAATATGCCCTTATGCCCTGTAATTTTCAGGAAGATATCATTGCCTGCCCTGTGCATAAGCAGCCTGTAGTCAGCAATCTTTTCAATGTACCTTTTCCCAAAAATCTGCTTGCCCTCAAAGGGGTCAAATGCCCTGATCTCCACCTCAACATTATTACCAATACATGTATAGGTGCCCTTTATAAGGAGATCTGTGCCAATAACTGTCCAGTTCCGGAAATTGATATTGTCAGCGGTTATGCCTGGGCCATCCCCATCGAGGAATGCCTTTTTCTCCATTGGGAGAAAATAGCCTGAGAGGTCAAGGTCATTTGCTATCACCTTTGCAAGCTCTTCAGAAAGTTCAGGCGATTCCTTACCTGCTGAAAGGTTCCTGAAATTCGGGATAGCCACCTTAAGCCTTCTGTCCCCCACATCATCAATGTTTACACTTATGGCAGAAAAAGCCAGGGCAGGTAAAACCATATACAATACAATGAATAACAGTAAATATTTTAAGACCCTACTCAAGGTCTTTGAGATTGAAATTGATTTCGAGTTCTTCATTTCTTTTTTTATATCCTTCGGGTAATGGTGGCAGTGGCTTTGACTTTTCAATTGCCTTGATGACAGACTGGTCAAACATCCTGTTGCCAGAGGACTTGACCAATTCCATATCTGTTACTGTCCCGTCATTTTTGACCTTTAGCAGCACCACTGCCTCTATATTTTTTTTATTGGCCAGGGCATCAGGAAAAGACCAGTTGCTTTTTATGAGCACCTCAACCTCCATCTGGTAAATCCTTAAGGCCGGATTGCCGCCTGAGCCATCTCCTCCTCCACCTCCGCCACCGCCACCGCCTCGGCCCCCTGATGTTGAGCCAGAGCCAGCTTCCCTTCGCATTGCAGCAATGGCCTTTTCAAGGTGGTTTGAATTTTCTCCATTTTGAGATGCTGATCCACTTTTGATTTTTGATATTGCATTGTCAAGAAGATTGTCAGTATCCCTGGCAGAATCAGCCTTTGAGTTGCTCTTTTCAACCGTCCTTTTTGCTATTGTAACTGCCTCCTTCTTGCTCGGGAGTTTAGATATCCTTTTTGCCTGCCTGTTTTCTACAGGGGCTGCAACCGCAGCGCCTTCAGCCTTATTGGCTGTTAAAGCCGGCGCAGCCATGCCAGGGCTGCCTCCGGCTGGCCCCTCCACAAGGCTGACACTGTATACAGACTCGCCCGTCCTGAGGCCGCTATAACTCCCGCTCCCCGGCACCCAGAAAAGCAGTGAAAAGACAAGAGAGTGCATAAGAAGCGAGACGCCCAGCATGGGCTTCCACTTGATCATGCTGTCATCTGTTGTCCTGTACATGGAAATTGACTTTGACACTTACCCCTCTTATTTTTCTTCCGGCTCGGTAATCATCCCCAGCTTTTCTATGCCTGCGCCCTTTATCCGGGCAGTGACCTGCATGATAAAACCATATGGGAGATCCTTGTCTGCCCTGAGGAGAAGCTCCTTGTTGCTCCTGTATTTGAACATGGCTGAAAGCTTCTCTTCAAGTTCGCTAATCTCTATCTTGTGTTTTTCTATGGTTATCTCTTTATTGATATCAACCGTAAGTATAAGTGGGTCTTCCTCTGTTTTTATCTCCTTTGCCTGTGTCTGGGGAAGGTTTACATCAACACCCTGAGTCATCATTGGAGAGGTCACCATAAATATTATGAGCAACACCAGCATTATATCAACAAAGGGTGTTACGTTGATATCGGACATCAGCCTCTTTTTGCCGCCGCCACCGCCTGTCATCATTTTAAATCAAGCCTCCCCTGAAATTATTCCTCTACCTTGTCAAGG
Source organism: uncultured Desulfatiglans sp. (assembly GCA_964460435.1). Classification (GTDB taxonomy): domain Bacteria; phylum Desulfobacterota; class DSM-4660; order Desulfatiglandales; family HGW-15; genus JAAZBV01. The sequence goes on along the minus strand of CAYWRH010000096.1, from coordinate 13,399 downwards.
CTGCCCTTCATGGACTGGCGCACAACAAGCGAAAGGAAGTCAGCGGAAAAGGTCTCCATCTCTGTTACCAGCGCTGCTGCCTTGCTGTTGAAAAAGTTATAGGCGATAACAGCAGGTATAGCGGCAAACAGACCAACTGCCGTTGCAATCAGCGCCTCTGATATGCCGGGCGCCACAACAGCAAGGCTTGCTGACCCCTTGATACCAATGCCCCTGAATGACTCCATGATGCCCCAGACCGTTCCGAAAAGACCTATGAACGGGGCTGCATTCCCTGTGGTAGCCAGGAATGCAAGCGCCTTTTCCATCCTGCTGCTTTCATGTATATTGGCCCTCCTTAATGCCCTCTCCACTGTTTCGGATATCCCGCTGATGTTATTCAGGGTGGCGTTTCCGTTCACCTTGAGTTTTTTGAGCCTGATGAGCTCTGTATATCCCCTGATAAAGAGCTGCGCAACAGGGCTGTAGAAGAGATCCTTGCTCTCCTTATATATGCTTGTAAGGTCTGTGGCCTCCCAGAATATCTCAAGAAAATATGCTGTCTCAAGCCTCGCATACCTGAAAAACCTCAGTTTAATAAAGATGATTGCCCAGCATGCTATTGAAAACCCTATAAGTATAAACATTACCAGTTTGACAACAAGACCTGCATCAAGGAACATCTGGATAATATCGCTTCCGAAGCCTACACCTGCAAAACCAGTGGCAGCGCCCACATGAGAATGTAATAGATTAATGATATTCATATTAAAGCCCTTCTATTTAGTTATTTGCTTCATGCAGTATAAATAAGTTATTTGCAGATGCAAGATATTTTGAAGGGCCTTAATCTTTATCTCTTCGGCGGGATTTTCAACAATTTTTTCCTAAAATGTGATTTAATCGTTCCTGTATACCACACAAATGTGTATAATTAGAGCCTGTCCGATTTAGATTGAACCTTTAAATTTATAATACAGGAGAAAGTGATATGGATTGGAGTAATATATTTGTGACGGTAAAAGGGATGCCAAGGCAAAGAGATGAGGGCACCATGATTAATTTGCTCTCCTTTATTGCATTGGTTTTTTTTATATCTTATGCCCTGTCTCTTGCCTATGCCCATGCCCAGGATGGCAAGACTTCCAATATGAAAAAATTCTACCAGGTGAATTGTTTAAGGTGCCACGGGGCAGATGGCTCCGCCATAGGGGCAGACGGTAAAAAACTAAAGGGTGAGGACTTTACAGACCCCAGATGGCAGAAGAACACAGATGATGAAAAGATGATCAGGGCCATTCTGAAAGGCAAATTTTTCGGGCTTGCCATGCCCGGATATGAAGAGCTCCTGACCCGTGAGGATGCAAAAGTGATCGTTACAGAGATCATAAGGAAGAGTGAAAAGGGTAAAATCATTGCGCCTTAGCATGTATTGTAGGTTTATTAATAATATTTAATATTTAACCATCATCTGCCGATAAGTATCCTGAATTATCATAAAAATACTTAAAGGCTGTCTGAATCAGAAGAGTAGACACAGCTCATTTGCCTGTGGTTCTTCCATACATTTTACGGCCTTTAGAAAGGTGCCATGAACTAGACAATGTATATAAAATGCTGGGGTTCAAGAGGATCAGTACCGGTCTCAGGAATAGATTATGTAAAATATGGCGGCGACACCACCTGCATGGAGATACGGTCAGAAAAGGATGACCTTGTCATACTGGATGCAGGCACAGGCATAAGGCGGCTTGGTCTGGACCTGCTTGCCCAAAAGCGCTACTCTGTTGACATGCTCTTCACGCATGCACACTGGGATCACCTTATGGGCTTTCCCTTTTTTGCCCCAATATACAATGAAAACTTCAGGATCAGCATGAAGGGTTGCCCCTTTGCCCAGAAATTTATAGAGAGCATGCTGGGCAAGGTTATGTCTCAGCCCAATTTTCCTATAGAATATTCAGACCTGAAGGCATCCTTTGATTATCTTCCTGAGTGCCCATTTACTCTTCACATAGGGGCATTGACAATAACCCCTGTGCCAATTAGCCACCCTAACAGGGGGAGCGGATATAAATTCAGGGAAAATGGCAACAGTTTTGTGTTTCTCACAGATAATGAGCTTGCCTTTCAGCATAAGGGTGGCCTTTGTCTTGATGATTATGTGGAGTTTTGCAGGGGGGCAGATCTCCTGATGCATGATGCGGAATACACACCTGAAGAGTATCCGAAGGTAAGGCAGTGGGGCCATTCAACCTACATGGATGCCCTTGACCTGGCGATAAAGGCAAGGGTAAAGAGGCTCGGGCTTTTTCATCTTAACCAGGGCAGATCTGACAGGGCAGTGGATGAGATTGTTGAGCAATGCCGGAAGATCATCGCTGAAAAGGGGGCAGCGCTTGATTGTTTTGCTGTGGGAATGAATATGGTCTTTGAGGTGTAACTACAGTATGCCTTCAAATATCCTGAGCCAGTTGAGTCCTGCTATTTTTTCAATTGCCTCCTTTGTATAACCATGCCCTTTCATGATCGCCTTTAATGCCCTTAGGCCTGCATGATTTTCCATGCCTTTGGCAGGGTTATCAAATCCACAGAAGTCAGACCCTATCGCCGCATAATCAGGCCCGAACCTTTGAACAACAGTATCAATATGTATAAAGATATCCTCTATAGTAGCCTCACCTGCCGGCCTTAACATCTCAGGGTTAAATGTGATACCTGCAACTCCTCCCCTTTCACACAGGTGGCGCACCTGTTCAAGTTCAAGGTTTCTCTGGATATTGCATCTCTCCCGAATACCTGTATGGGTTGAAACACAGGGCCTCTCTACAAGGTCCATGAGCTGGTAAAAGCAGGCAGGGTGAAGGTGTGCAACATCGATAAGTATATTGTTGTCATTTAGCATATGGATAACCTCACGGCCAGCCGGTGTAATGCCTTCCGGGTAAAACACAGCGTTGCCATCTGCAAGCCTGTTTTTGCCTGCATGGGTAAGGCCGACAATATATATGCCCCGATCTCTGAGGCTAAGGCCAAGGCCTATGTTGTTTGCCAATACATCAGCGTTTTCCAGAAGAAGAATGGTGCCGATTAATTCCCTGTTTTCTCTTATCTGAGAGATATCTTTCATGCCCCTGACGCGGGTAATATTCTCAATGATCTTCATGGCATAATCATAGTTCTGCTGAAAATGCATCTTTGACATTTCATCATTATATTTATCCAGGCAGTGTATGGCAGTTACAAAGAGCCTCACCCCTGATGACTTTAGAGTTTCAATGGTTAGAGGCCCCTCATCAAGTGTATCAAACCTTTTACCCTCTGCGTGTCGTGCCATAAAACAGGGGAGCCCCACATGACCGTCTACATATAAGAGATCAGGCTCCGGCTCCTCTTTTTTATATTCTGCTGCAAGCTCTGCAATCAAATTCTCATCAGGCATGATTATAAGGCTGCCACCCATCAAAACACCTCCATCATCTTTTACCAGTCATATCCTACAAAAGAGGGGATGGATGTCAAAAGGTTTTTAATGCGTTTATTGACTAAAAAAAGAGAAGCGCTGTTGCCAAATCAATAAAATATGGTTAATTATGGAAAACAGATATAGTGACCGGAAGCCGGTGAAGGAGCGGACATGAAAAAATGGCTGAGTGAAGAGCTTATTTGCCCGGAATGCCTCAACAGACAGGCTGATGAGGAGATAGGGCTGATCGTTGAAATCAGGCAGGAAACTGATGACGATATTTTAGAGGGCCGTCTGAACTGTCCGCTCTGCAAGAAAGTATATGAGATCAGTGATGGCATTGCTGTTGTAGTGCCGGAAAAGAGCCTGCCCATAACCAGAAACATTACCGGGTACGGCTCATTTTCCATGAGTTCATCCTATATGTGGAGCCATTACTCTGAATTTATAGATGACCCCGATGCAACAGATGCCTATAAAAGGTGGGCAGATGCATTAACCCCTGGTAAGGGGTGGGCACTGGATATAGGCTGTGCTGTGGGAAGGCTCACCCTGGAAATGACAAAGAGCCATGACAGGGCTGTTGGCATAGACACCTCCCTCTCTTTTATCAGGTCTGCCCGAAAAGTGATGCGTCAAAGGGTTCTGGATTTTGATCTGATACTAGAGGGAGAGATAACCGAAAGGAGGCATGGCAGGCTGGACCAGGGCTTCAGGTTTGAAAATGCGGATTTTATTGTGGCTGACGCAATGGCCTTGCCTTTCCGCGCAGGACGTTTTGCAACTGCAAGCTCAGTGAATATACTGGAAAAGGTGCCTGATCCCTCTTTGCACCTAAAAGAGGCTAACAGGGTCATGGATAGGCAAAAGGCCCTTTTTCTCTTTTCAGACCCCTTTTCGTGGGATGAAACCGTAAGCCACCATGATCTCTGGCTGGGTGGAAGGAATAAAGGGCCGTTCAAGGGCTTTGGCATTGACAATATCTCCCGGATGCTCCGGGAGGGCGATGGTATATTCTCGCCTCCATTCACCATCCAGGAAACTGGCTCAATTCAATGGAAGATCAGAAAGACAAGGAACCTGTGGGAACAGATCACCTCGCAGTTCCTGATAGCTAAGAGAGGCTATTGAAAAAAGGAGGAGCCCGGTGCCAAAAGAAAAACATGGAATTTGCGGGATATGCTTCCACAGCCCAGGCTGCGGTGCAATAGTTCACTTTGATGACAATGGGAAAATAGAGCGGCTTACACCTGATCCTGATGCACCCATGGGAAAGGTGCTCTGCCCTATGGCAGAGAGCGCAGCACAGATCATCTATTCGGAAAACCGGATCAAACAACCCATGAAACGGAAAGGGCCAAAGGGCAAACTCGATTTTGCCCCTATAACCTGGGATGAGGCCTATGAGATTATTAAAAATAAATTAATGGAATTAAAGGCCAGTTACGGCCCTGAAACCATAGGGTTTTACGCAGGCACAGGCACCTATGAACGGGCATTTAAAGATGCCTTTCAGCTTAAAGGCTCAGAGATATATCTCGCTTCAAGCATCCTCTTTCCGTTCGGATCGCCAAATACATTCGGCGTTGGGGCGCCATGCTACACATCATTAGGCGTCCTTGCGCCCAAGGTCACTATGGGCGCCCTCCACATCGACATGTTTTCAGATCTTGATAATTCTGATCTGATTGTTGTATGGGGGACTGACCCCTCTACATCCACCCCGCCCGAGACGTTCTATCGTATTGTCAGGGCAACTAACGAAGGAGCGCGGATCATTGTTATTGACCCAAGGCGGACTGCCTCTGCCAAGCTGCCGGGAAGCATGTGGGTGCCGATCCGGCCCGGCACTGACGGCGCCCTTGCCCTGGGGCTTTCTCATATCCTGATCCGTGACAGCCTTATCGATTATGAGTTTGTGGAGAACTGGACATCAGGATATGAAGAGTATAAAGAGTATGTTAAAGAATTCACGCCTCTCAAGGTGTCTGCCATCACAGGGGTCTCAACAGAGGTAATAGAGGAGCTGGCCCATGAAATAGCGGGTGCTGAAGGCGCTAGCTATGTGATGTATACGGGCCTGGAGTATACAAAATCAGGGGTGCAGAATATAAGGGCAGTCATGGTGCTCTGGGCGCTGGCCGGGCAGCTCGATGTGGAGGGAGGCCGCTGCTTTGCCCAGCGTGAAAACCGGATAGAGCTGAACAGGGATCATCAGGTTGCAACCCCCGGATTTGACAGATCCATAGGCAAAGGCCAATTTCCCGTGTATTCAAATTTCTGTGGCGGAGAGCCCCATGCTAGCCTGCTTCCGCGTGCGATCCTCCATTCGGATCCATACAAGATACGCGCTCTCTTTATAATGGGCGCCTCAATCCTCACCTCATGGCCTGATCCCATACAGTGGCAGAAGGCATTTAATGAACTTGATTTCATGGTCTCTATAGACCTGCAGTTCACCAGGGATGCCGCCTGGGCAGATATTGTACTTCCGGCTACAACCGCCTTTGAGCAGTCCTCCTACTGTTTTTACGGCAATGCCATACGATTGAGGGAAAAGATGATAGACCCTGTTGGCAGCAGCAAACCGTGCTTTACCATTCTTTCTGAACTTGCCCAAAAGCTCGGTTATGGAGAGAGATTCCCTGCAACCGAGATGGAGCTTCTTGATAATGTACTGAAAGGCACGGGAATCACAAGGGCACAACTGGAACAGGCGCCTTTACATACAATACGGAAAGAGCCCGCGCCCATGAGGTACAGGAAGTGGGAAACAGGCGGGCTCAGAAGGGACGGGAAACCCGGTTTCGAGACCCCATCAGGAAGGTTTGAGATCAGATCCTCGATTTTAGAGGAGATGGGGTATGACGGGCTCCCGGTATACGAGGAATCTTTTGAAACCCCTGTGAGTCAGCCGCAGATGCTCAACCGCTTTCCCCTTATCCTTGGCACAGGCCCTTTTAAACCCGATATGAAGTCCTGTTTAAGGGCAATACCCGATTTTATTGAGAGATATCCAGCTCCGGTGGCTCAGATGAACCCTAAAGACGCAGAAGATAGAGATATTAAAACAGGGGATTCTGTAGTTATAAAGACCATCCGGGGTTTTGTAGAGATGACTGCTGATGTTACCGGGGATGTTATGGAAGGATATGTCTATGCCCCAGTAGGCGGAGGAGGGCCACAGGGGACAGAAGCCTGGAGAAGGGCCAATATAAATGCCCTGACTGACCTGAAACAGCTTGATCCTATTTCAGGTTTTCCTAACTACAAGACCATGCTGTGTCAGGTAAAAAAGAAGCGTCGGCAGAGGACTATTGTGCTACAGGACCCCAGCCTGGGGTGTGTGGGGTAAAAGCAGGGTTCAAGGTTCAGGGTTTAAGGTGCAAGGGTTCAGGAAATAACATCCTGCTATGCATGTCATTTCGACTAGAGAGAGAAATCTATGGCTGATGAATCTATCAACAAAACAGACCGGAAATATGAATTCAGGAACAAGGCTGTCGAACTTCTTCAGGGCTGCGACCTTAAACTCTGCCAGACCTGTAACGCCTGTGCCCAAGTATGCCCGGCAACAGGTCTTGAGGGAATAGACCCGAAGAAATTCATTGGAATGGTAGCTGAAGGCAAGGATGAAGAGGCTATCACCACACCCTGGGTGTGGATGTGCAGCATGTGCGAGGGGTGCATCTCAGTATGCCCCGCTAATGCGGATATAGCGGGAGTGGTAGGACTTGCGAGAGAGGCATGGCCCAAAGAAAAAAAGCCCAGGGGTATTACCGGCTCCTGTGACATGGCCTTAAAAAGCGATACATGCAGCGCAATGGGCATATCAGGAGATGACTTCCGGTTTGCTGTTGAAGACATGCTGGAGGAGGTGAGGGAGGAACAGGAAGGATGGAAAGATCTTGAGGCTCCAATCAATAAGAATGGTGCCTATTTTTTTCTTAACCAGAACTCACGTGAACCTGCAATGGAACCTGATGAAATGGTCCCGCTGTGGAAAATACTTCACCTTGCGGGCGCTGACTGGACATACTGCACAGAGGGCTGGGCCGCTGAAAATTACTGCATGTTCGCCCGCGACCTTAAAGGCTGGGAGCAGATAGTCAGGGTCAAGGCAAAGGCCGTAGAGAAGTTAGGCTGCAGGGTGTGGCTCAATACCGAATGCGCCCATGAAATGTACGCCTTCAGGAGCGGCCTTAAAAAATTCAATATCCCTCATAACTTTGAAGTTAAAAGCATTGTACAGTACTACGCTCAGTGGATAAGGGAGGGAAAGCTGAAGGTGAATTCAGACTGGAACAAAGAGCTTAAAATAAAGTTTACAGTCCATGATCCGTGTCAGCTCGTAAGAAAATCATTTGGCGACCCTGTTGCAGAGGATCTAAGGTTTATTGTCAGAACAGCGGTCGGTGAAGAAAATTTTATTGATATGATACCCAACCGTTCTGAAAACTACTGCTGCGGAGGAGGCGGCGGGTATCTCCAGTCCGGTTTCACTGAGGCCCGTTACAGGTTCGGGGCCAAAAAATTCAACCAGATAAAGGCTACTGGCGCAGATTACTGCATTACAGCATGCCATAACTGTCACACCCAGATCCGTGATCTTTGTGAGCACTATAAAGGCAGGTATCACACGATCCACCTCTTTTCTATCATTTGCCTTGCGTTAAGGTGCCTTGGTGAGAATGAGAGGAGATATCTGGGGCCTGATCTTGCCGAGGCAGGATTATAGCGCCTCTTTTGCGTTTGGCTTCGCAAAGAGGCGTCTAAAGCATTCTGTTTAAGGGGGGGCTCCGTTTTAATCAGCGGGCATATTGCCCTTTTCCATCCCCTAAGCAGGCCACCTTTTAAGCCGCTCTATAACCCTCTCCTTGCCAATCACAGCAAGCAGTTCAAATATACCGGGCCCTACAGCCTGGCCTGTAACTGCCGTGCGTACGCCATTAATCAGAACACCTGCCTTTATGCCCTGTGCCTCTATAATCTTTCTCATTATCTCCTCTATATTCTTCTCATCAAAACCGCTCATTGCCTCAAACTGGCTAGCCAGTTCAGGCAGCATGGTTTTAAGTATTTCGTTCCTGAGGAGGTTCTTCTCAACGGCCTTCTCATCATATACATAATCATCAGCAAAAAAGGCCCTGCCAAGGGTGACAAAATCGGTGGTGTAATGATATCTCTCCCTTAAAAGGTTAATGGCATTTAAAAACCACTCCCTTTTGCTCCCTTCATATGCCTTATCCCATATACCCGCCTTTTCAAACTCAATCTTTACATATGGTGCCAACTCGGTAATAGGCATATTCCTTATATAGTGGGCATTTATGCTTATTGCCTTTGGGTCAGTAAAAAATTTGGGGTCATCAGCACGGAGATCAAATATGGAATTTGATTTATTAATGCCATCAAGAGAGAACTTTTCTATAAGTTCCTCTTTTGTAAAAAACTGCTGCGATTCAGGGGTTGACCAGCCCAGAAGCACAAGGAAATTTACAAATGCCCAGGGGATAAAACCGTGGTCCCTGTAAAAATGGACTGCGACCTGCTCCCCGTGTTTGCGCTTGCTTATCTTCGCCTTTTTATTATCCAGCGTGAGAGAGATATGGGCGAATACTGGTATGGGCGCCTTAAGCGCCTCATAGATAAGTATCTGCTTCGGGGTATTGGCAAGGCCGTCCTGTCCGCGGATTATATGGGTAACACAGTCACGTATATCATCCACTGCATTTGAAAGTATGTATAAAGGCTGGCCGTTTGACCTGACTATTATAAAATCTTCAATATCCTCATACCTCTTTTCTATATAACCATACACCTCATCCTTGAACTTTACAGACCCGCCATCCTGCGGCACCTTTAAACGGATGGTGTATGGCAGCCCCTTTGCCTCCTTTTCCGCTATTTCCTGCGGGGAGAGGTTTCTGCATGTGCCGTCATACTTCATGTCAGACTTGCTCTGGGTTGCCTCTTCCCTCTTCTCCTCAAGCTCGTCCTTTGAGCAGAAGCACTTATATGCGTGGCCTGATTCAAGTAGTTTTTTTGCTGTTTCAACATGCTGACCGATATATTCAGACTGGTAAAATGGGCCTTCATCCCAGGTAATACCAAGCCATTCAAGGCCGTCAAGTATCCCTTTGATCGACTCATCAGTTGATCTTTCTGTGTCTGTATCCTCTATTCTTAAAATAAATTTGCCACCCATCTTTTTTGCAAAGAGCCAGTTATAAATAGCTGTTCTGGCGCCACCCACATGCAGATATCCTGTGGGGCTCGGGGCAAACCTTACTCTTACATTATTACCCATTTTTATTCCTCGTTGCTTTCATTAAATTGTAACAGGTTGCGGATAATAGCACTATTCTACAGACTGGACAATAGATATGGAGAAAAATAGCCATTTTGCATCAAAATAGTATTCGCAACTCCTTTTAAATTAAAGACTTGTATTTTTCTCTTTTGTTAAAGATAATATATTCAAACTTGATTCTTTTAGAGAGAAAGGAATATTTTATGAATACTTTTTCGGCTGTAATACATAAAGAAGACAATCTGTATGTTGCAGAATGTCCTGAGATTGGCACTGCAAGTCAGGGAGAAACGATTGAGGAAGCGGTTAAAAATCTTCAGGAAGCAACTGAACTTTTTCTTGAAGAATTCCCTATAAATCCTGTCCCTCGATCTATTATAACAACATTTGAGGTGTCGGCTAATGCCTGAACTGCCAATCATCTCAGGTGACGAAGCTGTAAAAACATTAAAACGATTAGGCTTCTATGAAGCAAGGCAAAAAGGCAGCCATGTCGTAATGCGTCTAGAACATAAGGGATGTGTCATACCCAGACATAAACATCTTGCCATGGGTACACTCAGAAGTGCGCTAAAACAAGCCGGCATATCTCCCGAAGAATTTATCGAAGCATATAAATATAAATAACATCAATGAAAGCTATCCATAATCTTTGATTAAGAATTTCATCCTTCTGACCTCCACTACCTCCGCCACTACCTCCGGGGCCTGCCTCGGAAAATCAGAAGGCTGTTGAAGATAATTGCCATGAAAAAGCATAAGATATTGCAATAGCTTGATTCTTACTCTGGGTCGCCTTACAATTCCCTGCATGTATAATATATTGAAAATATTTTTTAGCCTACCGCTAATTACAATGCCTTTTGAACACGGCTTTTCCTACGTTTATTTTTTGGCCGGCATGTTTGGTCTGAGCCTTTTACTTGATGGAATCATCGGTTTTATAAAATGGCTAGCTTCTCTAATAACAAGCCAATCGCCATACGACCCTCACAACCCTTTTGAGAAATAACATCAAGTCTAAAGCGCCTTTTCAAGTTTTTTCATAAAGAGGGTTTTTATCTCTTCGAGTCGCTTTTCATCTGTTGCTTCAAACCTTAGCACAAGCACAGGCTGTGTATTGGATGATCTTACAAGTCCCCAGCCGTGATCAAATAATACCCTTGCGCCATCTACATCAATAACCTCATATTCCTTTTTAAACTCCTCAACCAGCTTTTTAACCACACCGAACTTTTTATCATCAGGGCAGTCCATGCGGATTTCAGGTGTATTGACCATTGCCGGGATGCCGGAAAGAAGATCCCTTATGCTCTTTTCTTCTGTTGTGAGTATCTCAAGGAGCCTTGCCCCTGCATATATGGCATCATCAAAACCAAAATATCTGTCTGCAAAAAAGAGGTGGCCGCTCATCTCCCCTGCAAACAGGGCGTGTGTCTCCTTCATCTTGCTCTTTATAAGGGAGTGGCCGGCCTTCCACATGATTGGCCGCCCGCCCTGTTTTTTTATGTCATCATAGAGCACCTGAGAGCATTTGACCTCACCGATAATAGCTGCGCCCGGATTATTCTTTAGTATTGCCCTTGAAAAGATGATCATGAGCTGATCACCCCATATGATGTTGCCTTCCTTATCTATTACACCGATCCTGTCTGCGTCACCGTCAAAGGAGATGCCGAGATCTGCATCCTTTTCATCCACAAGCCTTTTAAGCTGAACAAGGTTTTCAGGTATTGTGGGGTCAGGGTGATGATTCGGGAACCTTCCATCAGGTTCGCAGAAGAGGGTCTCTACATCCACACCCATTGCCCTGTATGCCTGCGGCGCAACAAGCCCTCCAACACCGTTCCCGGCATCGACTATTACACGCCTTTTAATATTGCCAGGATGGAGATTGCGGGCAAGGCAGGAGAGATATGGTTTTATTATATCCTTCTCAGAAAGGGAGCCATCTCCTTTTGAAAATTGCCCTTTTTCCACTATTTGGCGGAGCTTCTGTATCTCCTCTCCATATATGGTTGTCTTGCCAAGGCATACCTTGAAGCCATTATATTCTGGTGGATTATGGCTACCTGTAATCATTACCGCCCCATCGAGCTTTAACTCATGGACAGAAAAATATAAAAGGGGTGTAGGCACCATGCCAATGTATCTGATATGCATGCCTGTTTCAATAAGCCCCTTAATAAGGGCATCCTTGAGCACCGGGTAACTTTCACGGCAGTCATGGCCAACCGATATTTTAGATGCACCATGCTGTTTATAGTATGTGCCGACTGCCCTTCCCAGATCATACACTGTCTGGCTGTTAAGCTCTTCCGGAAATTTCCCTCTGATATCATATTCCCTGAATATTGCCGGGTTCATAGCAGCTCCTCCCTTTTTCTGTTTTTAAGTTCATCGACTATTCTTTTTATATCCTGTGATCTTTTTATATCTGCCACAAGAAGGGCATCATCCCTGTCAACAACAATAAGGTTTTTAAGCCCCAGGCAGGCAACAAGCCTCTTGCCAGTAGAAGATACAAAACTATCTTTGCATTCAACAAGCAGGGCATCACCAACCGCAAGGTTATTGTCCCCGTCATATTCCTTTGACCTGAGCTCATACAGGGATTCCCATGACCCCACATCGCTCCACCCGCATTCGCACGGCACCACAAAGATATCAGCCTTTGTTTTCTCCATGACCCCGTAGTCAAAGGACTCTGATCTTATTTCCGAATATACCTCAAGGAACATCTTATCGAAGTCAGGTGAATCGAAATATGGCTCAAGTTTTACAAGGCTGTTATATGTTTCTGGCAGACAAGCCTTCATCTCGGATAGTATCGTCTCGGGTGTGGCAACAAAGATGCCAGCATTCCAGTAGTAGTCACCGCTGTTAAGGTATTCCATTGCCTTTTTAATATCAGGTTTTTCAACAAACCTCTTTACTTTATAGATGCCTGCCTCACTCTCTTTATCTGACCTTCTGATATACCCGTAACCTGTTTCAGGACGTGACGGCACTATACCAAGGGTTGCAATGCCACCCATTTCGCACGCTTTGCCGGCCAGTTCAATAGATGCTATAAATGCCTTTGGATTGCCTATAAAATGGTCAGCAGGGAGAAAGGCCATTGGCCCGCTGCACCCCAGATACCTCGCATAGAGAGCGCCCAGGCCAATACATGGCGCAGTATTTCTGCCAACCGGCTCTGCAACTATTTTTACATCCCTGCCAGCAAAAAGCCTCTCTGTCTCTTTGCGATGGCTCTCTCCAAGTATGATTATCATCTCACTATCTTTTGAAACAGAAAGCAGCCTGTTGCATGTATCAACCACCATTGGCCCCTTGCCTGTTATATCCAGAAGCTGCTTTGGCCTCTCCCTGCGGCTATAGGGCCAGAACCTTGTGCCTGAACCGCCTGCCATTATTACTGAGAACATATGTATCCTTAAAATGATTTTTTATTTAACTGAGTATGCAACATAACATAATGATCATAATATTTTTTCACCACGGAGTACACGGAGAGCACGGAGAAAATCTTTTTATTATATTATTAAAAATTTATTTTTGTTTTTCTTAGCGCCCTTTATGTCTTTGCGGTTCAATTTTAGTCTGTCACTTCAACCATACAAGAGCACGGAGGACAC
>CAYWRH010000095.1:0-16552 GCA_964460435.1 uncultured Desulfatiglans sp. | reverse complement strand
CGCCTTTATATCATACTTTTTTAATATGCGAAATATAAAATGTTACATGATACTACTCAAAAAGATGATCTGTCCAGGTTGTATGAAGCTAGCAAAGAAACCTTAAAGTTAAAAAATTTCAATGATATTGCATCAATAGAACTTACGAGGGACAAGGCAGTCAAAATAATTCTTCCCAGTGACATAATTTTTGATACAGGGGAAGCAGAGATTAAAACATCTGCATTGGGATCTCTGGCAGCAGTGGGTGAGCTCATCAAAGAGAGGGGTTATGCAATTACTGTGGCCGGCCACACAGATAATGTGCCTATTAATTCCGCGAAATTTCCTTCCAACTGGGAGTTGTCAACTGCAAGGGCATGCGAGGCTGCCAGATTCTTAATAGAGAAAATGGATATTGCCCCGGATCATATTCAGGTAATTGGTTATGCCGAATACAGGCCTGTAGCTTCCAATGAGACACCTGAAGGACGTCGCGCCAACAGACGGGTTGAGGTTATTGTATCAAAAGATTCTAAAACGGAAAATAAAACACCTTTTTATAAGAGATAAAAATGAAAAGAAAAAAGATTATAGGACTGGTTTGCTGCGTTATATTAATATTATTGGGTTTTATGTTTCAGGGCCACCTCGGTCTCTATTTTAATCTGGCTGCCCTGCTGATAGTAACTGGCGGGACGGTCGGGGCCACACTTATAAGCTTTAAAATGGAAAACCTTCATAATCTATATCTGGTGCTAAAACGATCCTATCAAACCTCAATCAAAGAACCTGAAGAGATAGTAGAGATGATGATAGATATATCTGTCAAAAGCCGGGCAAAGGGTTTTCTTTCACTCCAGAAAGAGGAAGGGGAGACCTCGATTCTTTTTTTAAGGCGCGCATTGGGATTTATTGTTGACGGGTATCCTGCAAAAGAGATAGCGGATATTCTAAACACCGAGATGTCATACTTCAGAATACGCAGGGAAGAATCAGAAAGGATATTGAGAACAATAGCTGAAATGTGCCCTGCATTTGGCCTCATAGGCAGTATAGTCGGCTTAGTCGGCCTGATCGCCGGTATAGGAGAGCCTTCCGTTATCATGAAAACAGTCCCTATTGCCCTTGTATCCACTCTGTACGGGGTAATATTTTCAAATTTCTTTTTGCTTCCTTTTGCAGCAAATCTCAGGGAGAGGACCAATCATGAACTTTTGCTTCAAAAGATGATCCTGTCAGGCATCCTGGGTATTGAGGCTAAAATGCATCCAAGGATGCTGGAGGTAAAACTCAAGTCTTTCCTTACCCCGTCTCTAAGAGAGAGCAAACTTGTATCCATTGACAGGATTAGGAGTAAACTTAAAATGGAAGAAGACTCTGATAAGCCCTGTATGAGTAACTTTTGATACTCTGATTAAAGCAGATATTCTTTTTTAACATTCTGAAGGGCATGGAATATATTGCCCTTTATCTTTCTGTTGCTCTTATAAAATGTGTTGAGCATATTCTTTATCTCTTCACGCTTTGATTTCCCTGATGTGGGGCAGCAGGCTTCAACAACGGGCAGCTCCACATCCTTTGCAAACCTTCTTATAACCTGCTCATCGAGCATGAAGAGGGGCCTTATCACCCTTATCTTTCCTTTAAAAAAATCCTGCACAGGAAGCATTGTGGAGATAGAACCGCCGTAAAACATGTTTAAAAACAGGGTTTCTATGATGTCATCCTTGTGATGACCCAGGGCAATCTTGTTGCAGCCCAGTTCATTTGCGAGTTCAAACACATATTTTCTCCTGTGCCTTGCGCAGAAGAAACAGGGGTTTTCAAGGTTCTCGGGGCTGTGGGCCCTTGGCCCGAAATCTGCGGTGATTATCCTGTAGTTAAAGCCATGCTCCTCAAAAAATTTCTGCATCCTGCCCGCGCTATTGCCCCCAAACCCGGGGTCAACATGAACCGCTGTTATATTATACTTTATGGGGAGCCTAGCAAGCCTTTCACGCATAAGCCAGAGGAGAGACATGCTGTCCTTTCCCCCTGACACCGAAACAAGGATATTGTCACCCTCTTCGGTCATGCTGTATTTATGGATGGCAGCCCCCATAAGCCTCTTCATCTCCTTATGGGCATACCCGCTCATCTTGAATCCCGCGCCCCGAAAAGCCTTGTCCCTAACCTCACGAGGTTTGCGCCCTCCTCTATCGCAATTTTATAGGAGTCTGACATGCCCATAGAGAGGTACTTCATCTCTACCCCTTTAAGGTTTTCATCCTTTATTTTTTCGAATATCTCTCTTGTCTTTCTGAAGCAGGGCCTGAGCGCTTCAGGGTCTATCGTGAGCGGCCCCATTGTCATTAGCCCCATAACACGGATATTTGTAAGTGTGGCGATCTCCTTTATAAGAGGCATGGCATACTCGGGCATTACCCCTGACTTCTGATCCTCCTCTCCGCTGTTTATCTCTATGAGCACCGGCATGATCTTGCCTGTCTCTTTACATGCCCTGTCAACAAGGGTGCAGAGCTTCATGGAGTCTATGGTCTCTATCATGTCAAAGATGGTCACCGCCTTTTTCACCTTGTTCTTCTGCAGGTGCCCTATCATGTGCCATTTCACTCTATGGCCTATGATTTTAAATGCCTGCTCCGCCTCCTGAACATAGTTCTCACCTACTATTGTGAGCCCTGCATCAATGGCCTCCATGATTTCAGAAGCTGTTCTTGTCTTGGCAGCGCCCACAAGTGTTACACCATGAGGCAGCCCTGAAATTATCCTTTTAACCTCCTCCCTGATCATCCCTTGCTCCATCAGCCCCCTACTTTAGCCCATTCCAGAAATCCCTGTGCACTTCAAGAACAGGTTTAAGGGCAGAATCAACCATTGCGCTATTTGCCTTTTGCAGCATGGCTTCGGTATCGGTCTTGTTGATATCCGCAAGTTCCTCAAGCACTGACTTGACAGAGTTTCTCTGTCCCCTGATATCGTAGCCGCCCTCAAGGGTAATAACGATCTTCCCATTACAGCAGGCATCAGCAATATCCATCAAGACCCTTGTGAGGCCGGCAAATCCCTGTGGCGTAACATTCATATTACTCAATGGGTCATGTACATGGATATCAAATCCGGCAGATACGAGTATCATCTCAGGCCTGAACTTTAGGGCAACCGGTTTTAGCACCCTGTTATAGATGGATATAAAATCGCCGTCGCCAAACCCTGTGGGTAACGGCACATTGACTGTGTAACCGACACCTTTACCTGTACCTGCCTCACCGTAGGAGCCGGTTCCGGGGTAGTATGGATACTGGTGAGTGGAAAAATAGAGTATTGTATCATCCCTCTCAAAGGAATGCTGAGTGCCGTTGCCGTGATGAACATCCCAGTCCACAATAAGCACACGGCTTATCTTAAGGGTTTTTCTTGCATACATTGCTGCAACAGCCACATTATTGAACAGACAGAACCCCATTGCAGCTGAACGCTCTGCATGATGCCCTGGAGGTCTTACAAAGGCAAAGGCATTGTCTATTTCACCGGAATTTACCATCCTTACGGCCTCGCAAAGCCCGCCAGCGGCAAGCAGGGCTGCCCTGTAGGAGCCTTTGGAGGTCTGGGTGTCCGGATCAAGATATACTGTATCAAGCCCGTCGGTTGATGCTATCTTGTCAATGTACTCGGGTGTATGGATATTCAGGAGTTCATCCCTTGAGGCCTCTCTTGCCGGCACATTGATGAACATATCCTTCATCTCGCTGTCAAGCATCCGGTATATTGCAGCAAGGCGTTCCGGGCACTCCGGATGGCCCTCCCCCATGTTATGTTCCAGATATCTGTTATCACGAACTATCCCGGTCTTTCTCATTTCAAGCCTCCATATCAAAGTTTATTTGTATAGGGTACTCACCCCGTGATTTAAAAACAGGTCATAAAATGGGGTATACACCCGAATTTAGCACAGGCAAAACTCGAACTTGATTATAGGCAACAGGTTCTGATACCATAACCGGCACAAAATCTTAATAAAAAAGGTGTATTTTTATGTTTTTTTTTATAGGGGGCATCCAGCCCAGAATTACCTTTGCTGATAAAGAGCCTGTTTTATGCCCTTCATGCGGTCTTTTAAGGGCAAGGTATAAAAGGGTTGACCACTATATCTCCCTGTTTTTTATCCCTCTTTTCCCGATAAAAAGAGGGGATACCTTCCTTTTTTGTGACAGATGCGGTTTGCAGACCCCGGGCGTGGTAACAGGGAATCTCTACGGGTATGGTCAGCTTATCTGTAAAAACTGCGGGAGTAACATTAAAAAGGATTTTATCTATTGTCCTTTTTGCGGTAAATCATTATAAAGGCGAATAAAAAACAGAGTGATAAATGAAGAAAAAGCAGAACATACATAATGAAGAGATATTAAGCCAGATGGAGGAGCTGGCAAAAAACCTCGGCATAACCGTCCGGTATGAAAAGATACTGAAGGAGAGCGCCTTTTTTCCGGGGGGGTTTTGCAGGGTCAAGGGAAAAGACCTGATAATAATAAACTCAAAGGCCTCCTCAGATGACAAGATAGAGATCATGGCAAGGGCGCTCCTTCCATTTGATCTGAGCCAGATATATGTGCTCCCGGCTATCCGGGAGCTTATAGATAGCCTGGGTAACAGCCTGCCGGTAGTCCAGCCGGAAGAGTCGCCGGATTAAGCGCCTTTTTTTCCTTTTTGCCCGCTGGTCCTTTTATAAAGTTCAAGATACCTGGTAAGAGCGAGCTTCATCTCCCTTCTTTCACATATCTCCTGTATACCCCTGATCTCGTGATAAAAGGTGAGATTATGGTAGATATCCCCTGAAATTTTGTGAAGGGCCTGAGACCTTACAAGGTTTTCATCCACAGGAAAACCCCTTGATTCCATTACCCTGGGGCCGGTGAATATAACAAGCGCCCCCGGCTCTGCAATTGTAATATCGCCCAGCGCCGCATAGCTTGCAATAGCCCCTCCTGTGGCAGGGTCTGCAAGTATGGAGATATACGGGAGCCCCGTTTTTTTGAGCCTTTCCACCGCCTCTATGGTTTTTACCATCTGCATAAGGGCAGATATGCCCTCATAAAGCCTTGCTCCTCCTGAACAGCATACACTTATAAAAGGGAGGCGCTCCTGTATGGCATAATCTATTGCCCTCCTGAATTTCTCGCCAAACACAACACCCATTGAACCGCCACAGTAATAAAACTCACTTATTGCCATGACAACCTGGAAGTGGTTTATCCTTGCGCTGCCTGTAACAAGTGACTCCTTGAATCTTGATTTCCCCTCCTGCCTTTTTAAAAAATCCCTGTAATAATCTGTTAGCGAATCGCTTTCAAGGAGATCCTCCACTGTAATATTGCGGTAGAGTTCATGAAAGGTGCCCTCATCGCTGAGGCATGCTATCCAGTCCTCCGCGCCCAGGGTATAGGAGTATCCGCATTTGGGGCATACATAGAAATTCTTCTGAAAATCATTGAGGGCAATGAGCTCTCCGCACCCTTCTGTACGGTTCTGCTTTCCAAGCACCCCTCCGCACTCTATGAATTCCTGATCCTTGTTTATATCCTGTGTCCTTCCGTAATCATCACCCACCTCCACATTACTGGAATAGTTAACGATCTTTATATTGGGAGGCACCCTCCTGAAAAAATGCTTTATCGGCGTTTCTATATAACGCTTGATATCATGCAGTGTCCCGTTCCCCTTTAACAGCCCGAATTCCCTTGCCCTCTCCCCCCTTTTTTTCAGGAGTTTTTTTATCTTCTGCCTTGAGAGGTCCTTAATGGCCTTTGTAAGAAACTCGTTTACATGGCCTGCCATCTCCTCTCCGTTTGTCACATTCTGGGCTGACGGGACAATACGGTCAATCACTCCAAGTTTTTTCAGCTCCTTTGCCGTGGGCTTGAGGATTGTAAGGGCATCATTTATCCTTTCTGCGTCCCTGAATAGTATTGATGCCGTGCTTTCGGGCGGGGCAGTGGCATACAGGGCATCATCCATCTGACCCCTTATATCTGTATACTGAATCGCAAGGGCGCCGCCGCTACCCCCCTCACCTATAACAAGGGATATGGTCCTTACCGGTATGGTAATGAACTCCCTTATCAGGTGTGCTATAAAAAAGGCCTGAAAATGCCTTGCCGATTCCATTGAGATGTCTGCCCCATAGGTGTCTACCATGCAGAAGATATATGTCTTTTCAGGGTCTGAGGTCCTTACCTTTTTGAGTATATTCAAGATTATGGAGTGATCCCCTGATGTGAGCATCCCGTAATTAAGCCTGTTCAGGTCAGCCTGACTCTTGAGGTCAATAAGTCTGGGTTTCTGCTGGCCTATGACATAAAGATCCTTTTCCATAAAGGTGCATGTGCCGGCAATTAGAGAGCCATCGCCCGTATCCATCTTTTTGAAACCCGGGAAGAGCCTGTCAATATATTCCGAACTCCTCGGGCGCATGGGGTGTCTGGTACGCTTTTTAAAAATATCTACAAGATCCATCTTTGCCATATAGATATCCTTTCAAACAATAAATATGAAAACAGTGACAAGGTCACTGTCTGAAGGGTATCTCCCTTTTAACACATCCCCTGCCTGAAATACAGGCATAAGGAAAGAGAGGGTTTAACATGCTTTTCAAGCCGGATCAAGCCTATATTAACGGGCAATATCCCTATTATTATCAAGAAGTTAGGGCACAGGCGCATCTTTGCCCCCCTGCTCTTCTCTATTTTCAGGGGCTGTTTTTGAACTCCCCTTTGCCGCATTGCCTATATTTTCAATAATCCTTATGGGGGTAAGAATCGCCCTTTTGAATACCCCTATGAGCCCCTTGAGGTTTTCTGTCGGGACAATAACCATCTTGGGTTTGCTCCATGTGCCGGTAACATCATAACCCACTGTAAATAATGTCTCATTGTCATCTACCAGTATCCGGCCTACAATAGGTATATGGCTCAGGATAAAATCCAGATTCCCCAATGGCTGAACCAGTAGCCTTATATTATGTGTCTTGAGCTCAAGGTTTTCCTCTCCTGAGCCCACTGCGTTAAAGGCGGGGCTCTTCATGACAAACTCCTCTGTTTTAAGCACACCCTTATCTATAAGCCCTTTCCCCTGCAGGCTGTGAAAATAAAAACCCTTTTCATCCTTCATCCCCGGAGGCCGCTCCATAAACTTGTCAGGGAGATTCAGGGACTCAAGTATCCTGGGAAAGACCATTGACTGTTTCAGAAGCCCCTGTGTAATAGTCAGGTCTTCAATTTTGCCGGAGAGGTTACCTGTAATGGAATTTTTTTTACCACCCTTTACAGTTAAGGTTGTATTAATTGCCAGGGTACCTTTAATACCCATGTCACTAAAGCCAGCGCCAGAAATGAGTTTATCAATGGGCTGGTTTTCAAGGGTGACCCTGCCTGTTATATCAATATTGCCAGACTCAGCCCTGTCAATCAGGCCATTAAGCGTGATTTTTCCATTCTCAAGATCAGCAGAAAGCTGCTTTACAGAGATGGCATTATCCGAGATGTCTATTTCTGTGCTGAGGTTTCTGAATATCAGTTTACGCCAGAGAGCCTCTGATGCATTCATCTTGAGATGGATATCAGGCGTGTTAAACCTCTCCTGACTCAAATTGGCCTCTCCGCTGCCCATGACTATCCCGGTGAGGTCCATATGATCGGATGTGATCAGAAGCTCTGCTTTTACCATGTCCCACCCGTGCAGCATCCCCTTCATACTCAGGGGGCGCCCATCTAGCTTCATCTCCCACCTGTTTATAAAGGCCTTTTCACCTGCAAGATCCATGTGGAATGAGAGGTCGCCAATTGAAAGGGGAAACAGCCCCTTTTCAAGGGAGATATCCTCTCCTGTAATAATTCCGGTAACCTGTACCCCCTTAATCCCCTTTTCAGGGAAATAGAGATCAAGGTTGCAGCCAACCCGGCCTTTTAACTCTTTTTTCCTGTCCCCTGCCCGTATTTCCATCTCCTTTAGAGAGAAATCATTGCCCGTGATCCTGAGGCTGTTCAGCCTTTTGTCCGAGATGCTGTATTCTCCTTTTAGGTTGATAATGGATTTGCCGATCCTAATCTCTATATTATCAAGTAACAGCCTTTCAGGGTCAGGCTGTGCAAGGTCAAATGCTATGCGGTTCCCCCTGCCTACAGCATTGATAAGCAGCATTTCCCTTTCCATTACAAGGTTTTTAGTATCAACCTCTCCTGTGTACCTGTATGACCCCTTGTCCCATGTAACAGTGACATTTACAGGCAGGGTTCTTCTGAAAACAAAAGGAAAATCACCCTGCATAACCCCTGTTTTTGCAAGCCTGTTCATGTCTGCCTGCCCGGTTATCTCAGCGCGGGTAAACTGAAGTTCTCCTTCCTTTATCACAGCGGCGCCGGCTACATCAAAGGGCATATCCTCTAAAAGCCCGCTCCCCTCAAAACTGCCGGCCTTATCAAGAGGGAAATGAAATGATAACCGGCTGAATTTTAGCGGGAGGTTTAAAGGCCTTTTGTGGTAGGTGGTCTCGGCAAAGCTGAAATCCCCTGAAAGTATCCTGGGGCCTTTCCAGTCTTTATTGTAACCAATGACCGTTTTTGCAGAAAGCCTGCCTGTAACATCCCTGTATTCATCAATCTTATTACGGGCGGTTTGAGGTATAACCTCAAGATAGCGGTGGGTCAAAAGCTCCTGAATATCAAAATCACCATCAACGTATATGGTAAAGACCGGGGGGTGGGCGGTCATACCCTTGACATGAACAGAGGCATCATTAACCCTTGACTGACCGAACACACCTGAAAGCCCCTTAACAGCAAGGTTGCCATCCCTGATATCCACAGTGGCAGATACCCCTGATACGGGCATCTGTATGCCCATGTTTGCAAGGGTGAATGATTCACATGTGATTAGTAGCCCGATAACAGAGCTGTTCTTTTCATCTGAAATATGTCTGAACTGATCAGCCGTCCCCCTGATCAATATCTCATCCATCCTTACCCTGCCCTGTTCGAACAGGGGAAAAAGTTTATCCTTTAGCCAGGGGGAGGTTATCTGAAATGGGAAGTAGCGGCTGAAGAGCTCTATGGGCATAAATGGCCCTTTTGCCCTGAGCCTGAAATAGGGATTCTCCATATTTCTCAGGTCTATGGTCGAATCAATATCAAAATCAAGCTCATCATTTTTCATTTTCAGGGAGGTAACCTCAATGATTTTATCCTTTATTGAGGAATTTACAATGAAGTTAAGGGATGTGATTTCAAAATTTTTTGACCTCTCTTTATTGATAAGGGTGAAAAGGACAGCCTTTGTATCTATTTTGCCATCAATTATTATGCCCTTTGCCATGCTGCCTGAAATATCAAGGGCGCTATCCATGGTCCCCTTTTTCATTTTTACAAATTTTACCGGCCAGGGAATCCATTCAAGAGGTGTGTCCTCTGTTTTCAGGCTTATTTTCAGGATGCTTTCACGGATATCATCAGCATTAATCGATAGAGCGCCATCCCAACCAATGCCGCTCCTTTTACCCCTGTATCCTGCCTCTGTCTTGCCTGATATGTTGAAGTGGTTTAACCTTCCTGATGCCTGCTCAACCCTTACAGAGAGGTTCTTTATATTTATGCCGGAGGGCCCTTCAACATTAAGTTCGCCCTCATTAATTTTTAGCACCTTGAACCCGCCCCTGAAAAAGGCGGCCAAATCAAAATTTTCCTTTTCCCTTTTCCCTATAAAGGTCTTGAGATATGTTTCATCAAGCCTTATTACAGGATGCCATATATCAACACTTAGAGGTATAAAGTCCCCTGTCATAAGCCGCCATTTACTGAACCGAAAACGCAGGCTCATCGCCTCTATGCTGCGGCCTGTGCCCCTGAATTGTATCTTAACATCCTCTAGATTCACGCCGGTAGCGCCAAGGATATCAAACCCCATCCTTTTTGCCTTGATATCCATGCCGAGCCTGTTGCAAACATCCTTAATAATGTATTGCTGAACATCATCTCTCTTTAGGAGGTGATCTATAAAAACAAGGCCTGAAAAGAGTATCAGCAGGAGCAGCCCGAAAAGAATAATATACTTGCGGATATTGCTGCCAAAGGTCATTGTGGTTGCTTTTTAATGCAGGATTTTTCAGTTTGACCCATAAAGGAAAAATAATCCATGCATATCCTTCTATGATCAAAGGCCATATTTTCAGGCAGGGTATCAGGTGTAAAGACCCTGACAGAAAGTGCGTCATCAGCTGCTATTGGCGCACCCTCTGCCTCTGCAATAAAGACCACTGATATTGTGTGGTGCCTGGGGTCTCTATCAGGATCAGAATAGGCTCCAAGCTGGGATACAAGCCTTACATCAAGGGATGTCTCCTCTTTTGCCTCACGCACTGCTGCTGTTTCAAGGCTCTCCCCGTAATCAACAAAGCCGCCCGGGATAGCCCAGCCATAGGGTGGATTTTTTCTTTCAATGAGGACTATGCCACCCTTTACTTTTATGATGATATCCACTGTAGGGAAGGGGTTTTTATACCTGAACAGGGGCTTTCCGCATTCAGGACAGTTAAAGGTCTCTTTCATTACCAGTTTCCAGGCTAAAGGTTATATTGAGATATCAGCCTTGACAGGTATGTCCTCTGTATATCCATGACCTTGGCTGCCTTGCTTCTGTTGCCACCTGTATGCTCCAGATTTATCTTAACAAACTCCTTTTTGAATTTATCAAGGGCATCTTTCAGGGTTAAGCCAAATTCAAGGCCCGGCTGCTCCATATCATGGGCGCCTATGGGCAGGTCTTCGGGCATTATCTCATGCCGGTTGCCCATGACCACTGCCCTCTCAATGGCATTTCTTAGTTCCCTTACATTGCCGGGCCAGTTATATTTCATTAGTTTATCCATTGCCTCCTTAGATATGCCAAGGTTAGGGAGTCCTGTCTCGACCCTGAACATATCCAGGAAATATTTTGCAAGAAGGGGTATGTCCTCCCTGCGATCACGCAGGGGTGGCATCTGAAGCTGAACAACATTCAGCCTGTAGAAGAGATCCTCCCTGAATTTCTCCTTTGCAATCTCCTTTGGAAGGTCGCGGTTTGTGGCGGCAATAATCCTGACATCCACGGAAATAGGCTCTGTGCCGCCGATCCGGTAGAAGACGCCCTCCTGCAGCACCCTCAATAACTTGGCCTGCATGCCCGGAGACATCTCTGCTATTTCATCAAGAAAGATGGTGCCTTCATCAGCAAGCTCGAATTTCCCCACCTTTTTGCCCACAGCCCCTGTAAAAGAGCCCTTCTCATGGCCGAAAAGCTCATCCTCCAGAAGTGTTTCAGGGAGGGCAGCACAGTTTAATACTATGAGCGGCATGGCCTTCCTGTGACCGGACTGATGTATAAGCCTGGCCAGCAGCTCCTTTCCTGTGCCGCTTTCGCCTAGTATAAGAGTAGTGGTCTTTGAATTGGCCACCTTGAGGGCATCAAAGATAACAGTTTTGATCTTCTTTGAATCACCAACAATCTTGTACTTGCTGGAGAGCTCCTCCTTGAGGTCCCTGTTCTCGCGCTTGAAGTGGTCTATCTCTCTTGCATTGTGTATTGCCCTGGATGCCAGGTCTGCTATGGAGAGAAGCATTTTAATGTCATCCTGCGTGAAGGATGTGCCATCTTCCTTGTCTATCAGCTCAACCACCCCTATCACTTTATCATCCACCTTCATGGGTACACAGGCAATAGATCTTGTCTTAAATCCTGTATGCTCGCTGATCCTCTTGTCCCACCTGGGGTCAAGGCTTACATCAGGTATTAGCAGTGGTTCCCCTGTCTGGGCAACATACCCTACAATGCCCTCTCCAATATTGATCTGGAACTGCCTGACCTCGCTCCCCTTTTCTCCTGTGGCCACCTTGAAAAAGAGTTTTTTACTCTTTTCATCCATAAGCAGCAGAGAACTTGCCTTTGCGGCCATCATCCTGGTTGCGCTGTTAATGATGAGCTCAAGCAACTCGTCCTGCTTAAGTATGGAGGATTGAAGCCATGTTGATATTTCCCTGAAATAGGAGATCGGAAGACCATGATCAGTTTTTGCATCCATGTTGATACCCTCATTTACCTGTTATAGATTAAATAAATCATACCCTTTGTAACAGTCGCGGATCATAATATCATTTTTTATGGGACAGCGTATACTTTTATTTACAAAAATGCAACAAAAATATAACACATGTTTTTAATGTATATTATTTTGTATTTAGGTGTTGTCATTTCCACAATCTGTAGAGAGAATGGATACAGGGGTGTAGCCTTTGGAATCAGGGGTATTAATACAAAAGAGATAAATAGCGGGTTAAATGGCTGAAGAGGTTATATTCATTTTCTGCACACCCTTCCCTTACCATGGATCTTTAAAAAAAAAAGAGCCTTTCATTTGAGCAGGCCATGGTTTTTACCGATATAAATATGATGGCTAGCAGAAAAGGCATCATTAACCAGAGGGATAAGGAAAGGGCTATGAATATCAGGCGATTAACCAACTATTTTTTTATGGCGGCATTGCTTTTTGTTTTGCTGCCAATGACGGTTCTAGGTGCCCCGGTATCAATTGACACGGCAGGGTCGGTTGCAAAGGGTTTTTTATACCATATTAAAGGCTCACAAACCATTGAATCAGTCAAGGAGATATTCTACAACAATAAACCGGTCGCCTGGTTGATAAACCTTGACCCTGCAGGTTATATACTTGTTGCCCATGATGATATAAGGGTGCCGGTTAAGGGGTATTCACTTACATCCGGTTTTAGAGACCTGCCCGGAGGTTACAGGGAGATACTGCTTAAGGAGCTTGAACTCCCACAGGTTTTGACCATTAATTCATCTTCTGTTGGAACAGAAGATATAAACAGCAGCTACTGGGCCTTTCTCAAGACCCCTCCTGATAAAAACGCAGCCATACAGGCCTATATCCCTGATACATTTCTCATTACAACCAGATGGGGACAGGGTTACCCGTACAACAGCATGAATCCGCAGATAGACGGGGATTATACCCTGACAGGCTGTGTGCAGACGGCCATTGCCCAGCTTTTAAGGTACTATGAGCACCCTGAGAAGGGTAGCGGGGTTTTTACATATTCATGGAATGGTCAGACACTAAAGGCCGTTTTAAACCGCCCGTTTAACTGGGATATTATGCCTGACAAGGCAAACGGCAGTGTCCCCAAATATCAGAGGGATGAGGTGGCAACCCTCATGCGTGACATAGGGATTTTAAACCGTGCTAATTTCGGGATAACCAGCACAAGCAGCAGCTTCAGGACATACGAGTTTGCCAGGGCATTCGGTTATGCGCCCATATCCACAATGGAGATCAGTAACCCTGCCTTTTTTACTACAATAAAAATTGAGATAGACAATATGAGGCCGGTTTTGTTAAGCATGCCAGGCCATCTGGTAGTTGCTGATGGATATGCATCTGATGGCGCAGGGAAGAAGATACATCTGAACCTGGGCTGGGACGGCGCATATGACAACTATTACTATCTTGATCAGACAAATGTCATTGGACCATACTCTTTTCCCCCCAACCATATGATCTACTATAACCTGCGCCCATGTGCCGGGAGTGAATGCTCGCCATATTCACCCTCTTCAGCAGGCGCCCCGCCTGTTATAAAAAGTCTGCTTCCTGACACCATAATTGATGCCGCCGGCACGACCATTTATATAGATGCCTATGACCCGAATGGGAATGATGTGACCCTTTCAGCCCTATCAAGCTGCGATGATATTGAGGCAGGGCTTGATTCAAACCTCCTGACCCTCACACCGATTAGGACACAGAGCTTCTGTCAGATAAAGGTTGATGCGCAGTCCGCGGGTGGCACCACTTCAAAGATATTCAACACACTCGCTCTTGATAACATGATCTACCTGGGCAAGGAAACAGAGCTTGCAGGTGTGTGGGCAAACAAAGATGAAACAGATGAATTTTATGTTTACCTCTCTGGATCTGCCACCATTTCAGGGACAAGGGGTTACAATAATCAGGCCTTTTACATATGGGTTGAGACAGAAAACGGGGCAACAAAAGTGACAGGGCCTTATGAACAGTCCTTTACCTATAGTTTTACCCCGGGTATATACCGGATCAATGCATCACTCAGTTCAGGGGGGTCATATTTCCCATATGATGACAAGAACAGCTATATTATCAATGTTGCCTTGAGTAATCTTGATTATACTGTCTCTCAAATGGCCGCACAGCAGGGTATTGTGCTTCAGGATTTTTCAGAGGGAGACCTTGTTCTCTCGCAGGGCAGTAATCTTGTCTCCCTGAACAGGGCGCCTTCAGACACCTCAATATCCTCTGTTCTGTCAGCCATATCAGGCAAGGTGAAGAGCGTATGGGCCTTTAACGGGCAATGGCAGCTCTATGACCCCTTAAAACCTGGGTTAAGTAATCTTTATGAAATGGCGCCCGGAAAGGGGTACTGGATTAATATGAACAGCTCCGCATATCTGAATGTGACAGGCAATTCCCCTTCTAACACAATAAACCTTTCAAAAGGCTGGAATCTGGCCGGGTATAATTCAGCCACACCCAGGGCCCCCGGGGTGGCCTTTTCAACAATTGCAGGCAAATATCACTCTGTATGGTCATTTGAGGGTGGTGAATGGAAATTTTATAACCCGTCAGATACAGGCTCAAGCACCCTCTCTGAGATTAAACCGGGCGCAGGGTACTGGATTAATATGAAAGAGTCATGCACATGGGTGCAGTAGATAGATAAGATAGTGCATAGTGGAAAGAAAATAAAATACAGTTGAGAGCAATTGTAAGGAGCGGAAATTAAAAATGATTTATAATAAACCTCATCAATAAAAGAGGCTTTGAATGGAAAAATAAATTTTATTGCTGTCAGGAGAGATTTACTCAATTGACAAACCATCACTATTGTAAGGTATAATAACACCTGTTTTACATAGACGCACGGGCTGCCTCCCTGATTGATAGCGCTGGTGCGGGAAAATGTCTTAATATTATTATTTATCCGGGTAAATGGTTAAAATATAAATCAATGAGAATAAAAAAATATATAACCTCCATTACTCTGCATGCATTATTCTTTATATGTGTCTTTTCACTGCATTTATATGCCTTACCTGCCAGGGGAGCTCAGAGATACACCTTCCACTTTAACAACAGTTCAATATCTGATGTATTAGGAGAGATATCCCAAAAAAGCGGGATAACAATAATACTGAAGAGTGATATCAACAAAACCGTACAGGGCAAATCCTATACTAACCAGACACTTGAAAGGATTATTGCCGATCTCATGAGGGGTGAAAACTGCGCTGTTGTCTGGAATTACAACAAAGGCATACTTGCCTCTATTGGCCTTTACACATTTGAAAAGGATAGCAAAGGCGTAAACATGAGATTTTTCCCGAATATAACCCCTCCTGTACGGGAGCCAGAACCAGAAATAGCAAGAAACATTGATGTTCCTCCGGCAGCCCAGGAGACAGAGAGCGCCAGGGCTGATGAAGAGAGGGAAATCGAGGTAAGGCGCGCCCTCATGATGGCAAGAGAGATAGAGATGATGAGGGGAAGGGATATGGAAAGTGATAACGACTTGCCGGGCCCCGGGTTTCCGGGTATTAACAGTCCTATGAGAAGGGTTAACGGGGAGAGAGATGCTATCCCGGGTTCAGCAGATAATCAGGGTGTTGTTAATCCACCAGGTGCGGGTGGGGCAGCAGATACAGGTAGAGGTGAAGAGGCAAATGCTGCTACACCTGAGTCCCCTCCTGATGTGCCTGCTGAAGCCGCCACACCTCCCATACCGGAGGTGCCTGATCCTAGTAATTTTAACGGGCTTGAGCCGCCGCCAATGCCCCCGGGATTTTAAACCTATTAATGGATGAATAATCATGAAAAAGATATCTCTAATAATTTTCTGTCTGATGTTTCCTCTATTTATACCATCTATATCCAGCGCTGTTCCTCCACAACCGGCAAGAGTGGGCGGCACAGTAACTGTTAATGGCAGGCTGCTGACCCAGTCATCTGATAACAGGCTCATTATAAGGGTCACAAAACAGAACGGCACAGCCCTTAACCCTGCTGCAGAGGATGTTGACGGCCTCTCTGCCGCAGGGTTCTACATCATAGATATCCCCATATATGATGCAGCAGACCAGCCTGGCGGGGTAACTCCGGGCACGATAGTTGTGATTCATGCATACTGGGGATCAAGGGAGCTGACTATCCTCTCCCCAGCAAATGGACAGATAACAGTCGGGGCATCAGCAAGCACATCAACAGTAAACATAAGCGCCAAGGGGGCAATCGGGTCTGTTGCGCCAATATTGAATCTGCTGCTGGAATAGTTGTTTATTGGCCTTTGACATGCCTTTTTATATATCAGCCTGAAAAGAGCAACAGAAAAGCCATATATTATCATTTGCCGCCCCTCTTC
The DNA here is from genome assembly GCA_964460435.1 of uncultured Desulfatiglans sp. GTDB lineage: Bacteria > Desulfobacterota > DSM-4660 > Desulfatiglandales > HGW-15 > JAAZBV01. The sequence goes on along the minus strand of CAYWRH010000095.1, from coordinate 77 downwards.
TTTCCTAAATGCATTCAGAATCCACGGTAAATTTGTTCTATTTTTCTGATTGATCGGGTATTATTTTTTTAGGGGTA
>CAYWRH010000094.1:0-16818 GCA_964460435.1 uncultured Desulfatiglans sp. | reverse complement strand
TCTGTCATGAAGCCCTCAATATATTTCCTTTCGTGTATTTAGTGTATTTCGTGGTTAAATATTCTTTTCCTTTAATATGGAGGGCTTCATGACAGAATTAATATTTAAAGATGAAGTATATGCCATACAAGGGGCAGTCTTTGAAGTCTATAAAGAGATGGGGAGCGGATTTCTTGAATCTGTTTATCAAGAGTGCCTTGAACGAGAACTAATATCAAGGGGCATCCCCTTTGAATCACAAAAGGAACTAACATTGACTTACAAAGGCAATCCTTTAACCCAGACATACAAACCTGATTTTATCTTTTATGATTCAATTATTGGTGAGATAAAGGCAGTAAAGGAAATAGCAAATGAACACCGGGCGCAGACAATGAATTATCTGAAAGCATCTGGTCTTCGCTTGGGGTTATTAATCAATTTTGGCCATTATCCAAAGGCAACTATTGAAAGAATAATATTATAACCACGAAATACACTAAACACAGTAAAAGTTTTATACTGAAAAACAATAAAATGGTTTTTTCGTGTATTTCGTGTGGTTCGTGGTAGAACCTCTTCTCTTAATCCATGCGTTTTTTAAAAAACCTTATTGCCCCTGTAAACACCACCACACCCAGAATAAAAAGCCCTGTAAACTGGGGCCATAATACATCCATGCCCACCCCTTTCAGAAAAACGCCTCTTATGATAACAAGAAAATATCTTAAGGGGTTCAAAAGCGTCAGCAATTGAACAAATGGAGGCATGTTCACTATGGGGAATATGAGCCCGCTCAGCATGAAAAATGGCAGTATAAAAAAGAATGTGGTCATCATTGCCTGCTGCTGTGTGCTTGAGATGGCAGAGATAAAAAGCCCGACGCCAAGGGTGCTCATCAGGAACAGAAGAACACCAAAAAAAAGTATAAAGAGGCTCCCCTCTAAAGGCACCCTGAACCAGAACAGGGCAAGGGCAATCACCATGATCATCTGCACAAATGAGATGACCGCATAGGGGATGGTCTTGCCCGCTATAAACTCCATGGGTTTTATGGGCGTAACAATAAGCTGCTCCATGGTGCCTGTCTCCTTCTCCCTTATAATTGCAAGGGATGTAAAAAGGAGAGAAATAAGCATGACCAGAAAGGCGACAATACCAGGGACAAAAAAGTAGTAACTATCTAGATTGGGGTTAAACCATGTCCTTGTGCGCACATCTATCCTGCCGTAGCCTATCTCCCTTAACAGGCGATCCCTGATCATCTTTTTATTGAACCCGGTTAAAAGCATATTGATATATGCCATCCTTGTGGCAGAGATGTTGCTCATGCTGCCATCAACAAGTATCTGTATGTCTGATGTATCGCTTTTTTTAATTTTCTCACTGAAATCGGGCGTTATCTTCAGGCAGACATGCACCTTTCTCCTGAGCAGGTATTCCTCCAGCTCATGATCATTCTCTGCAACATGTGTCACCCTGAATGTACTGTTTTTATCAAACTCGTCTATAAGCATCCTGCTTTCACGGGTATGGGCCTGGTCAAGCAGGGCAATGGTAATATCCTTTACATCAGTGGAAACCACATAACCGAAAATGATCACCTGCAACAACGGGGCAATAAAAAGGAGTGGCCGGTTCTTTTTTTCCCTGAAAAGCTGTATGAATTCCTTTCTGATGAGTTCCCTGATACAGAGGAGATTCATTTACAATCCCTCCTTTTTGAGCCTTTTAAAGGTAAGAACAAAAAATACAAGGAACATAAACATTAAAATAAGGAAGTCCTTCCACAGGCAGGTTAACCCGACATTCCTGAGATAGAGACCATTAAGGATGTCTATGAAATACCTGGCCGGGACTATGTATGATATTTTTCTCAAGATAAATGGCATGTTCTCAATGGGAAATACAAAGTCTGATAACATGAGCGCCGGCAGATATGATGCAAGTATGGCTATCTGGTTTGCCACAAGCTGCGACTTGACCGCTGCAGATATAAAAAGCCCCATGGCAAGAGCAACCATAATGTATACTGTTGAGGCCAAAAGCATAAGAATGAAACTTCCCTTTATCACAACCCCGAAGAGTATCTGCCCCATAAGCACAGAGACAAGCACATCAGCAAAGGCAATAAAATAATAGGGAATGGCCTTGCCCAGAAAAAGATCCTCGGCCTTTACAGGGAGTGACTTTACAGTCTCCATTGTTCCGTTTTCATATTCCCTTGCTATAACAAGAGAGGTGAGGATTACACCCACAATCATGATTATAATGGCGATGATCCCGGGCACAATGAAATTGGTGCTCTCAAGCTCCTCATTGAACCATATCCTTACCCTGCCGTTAACAGGTATGTTAAGCCTCTCCATGCCTGTACGATTCAGGTAATCATTGAGGAGGGTGTTATTATAATTTTCTATAAATGATTCTATATACCCCCTTGAAATGGTCGCATAGTTCGGGTCAGCGCCGTCCATTATGATCTGCAAAGGGGAGTCATTGTCCGATTTTATCTTCTCTGAGAAATCAGGCGGAAAGATAATGGCTATTGTGGCGCCTCCCTTGTCAAGGTATGAAGCGGCAGAGGATATATCCAAAGGATAACCCGTAATATTAAAATAGGGGGAGGCATTGAGTTTTGAAAGAAGGTCTCTGGTTAATGGTGACCTGTCATGATCCACAACCACCACGCTCACATTATCCACATCAAGGCTCAGGGCATATCCGAACAGGAGTATCAGGAGCAAAGGCATAAGAAAGGCCATATAGAGGCTCCTGAAGTCTCTTATGAGGTGATAGAACTCCTTGCGTGCTATGGCTTTTATGTTTATAAAGTTCAATTTAAATCCTGTATAAAAATTTGGTTCAAGGCTCAAGGGAAGAAGGTTTTCCCTGCGCCCTGCGCCTTAAGCCTTGAGCCTTTTCTACTCCCTTTTCATCAGCCTGATAAAGACATCATTAAGGTCTGCATCCGGGTTTTCAGGGCAGACATCTTTAATCACCTCAAGTGGTTCTCCTGAAACCACTATTGTGCCGTTATTGATCATTACTATCCTGCTGCAGTTGAGCGCCTCGTTCATGTAATGTGTTGTTACAAATATGGTCATCCCCTTTTCTGAAAGACTTTTTATGAATGCCCAGAAATGTCTTCTTGTAACAGGGTCTACCCCTGATGTGGGTTCATCAAGGAATAGTATTAGAGGAGTGTGAATAAGTGCGCACCCAAGGGCTAGCCTCTGCCGCCACCCCTGAGGCAAATCCCTTGTAAGCCTGTTACGCAGCTCTTTAAGGCCAGCCATCTCAAGCACCCATTCTATCCTCTCTTGCCATATCTCCTGTGGCACACTGTACACACCGAGATAAAAACGTATGTTTTCAAACGGGGTCATATCTTCATATAGTGAGAATCTCTGGGACATATACCCTATGGAGCGCTTAATGCCTTCAGGGTTTCTGATGATATCATAACCCGCCACACTCCCCTCGCCTGATGTTGGTGTCAGTATACCGCAGAGCATTCGTATGGTTGTGGATTTGCCTGCGCCATTAGGGCCCAGAAACCCGAATATCTCCCCCTTTTTTACAGAAAAGGAGATATTCCTCACAGCCGTAAAGCTGCCAAACCTCTTTTCAAGGTCTTTTACTGTAACAATATCGTTATGCATACTATAGTCGCAGAGATCTAATTAAAAAAGTATTTCTCCGTGTCCTCCGTGCTCTTGTATAGTTGAAGTGACAAGCTAAAATTTAACCGCAAAGACGCAAAGGACGCTAAGAAAAACAAAAATATTTATTGATAACATACTAAAAAAATTATCTCCGTGTTCTCCGTGGTGAATACTATTTAACAATTTCTACATCCCTTATCCTTTCTATCACCGCATCCTCAAGATCCTTATACCCCTGTTTCATATTATCAGGGTTATCAACATCAATGATCCTTGATTTATGCATCAGGGCGATGCGATCACATCTTTCCCCTTCATCCAGGTATGATGTTGAAACCATTATGGTCATGCCGTCTCCCTTCATTGTGAAAAGTATGTCCCAGAATTCCATCCTTGAAACAGGATCAACCCCATTTGTGGGCTCATCAAGTATCAAAAGTTCAGGTTCATGCACAAGCACGCATGCAAGCCCGAGCTTCTGTTTCATGCCTCCCGAGAGTTTTCCAGATGGTCTATCAAGAAATGGCAGCAGGTTTGAAAATCCCAGATAGCGGTTGAAACGTCTTTTTCTCTCTTCACCGAATATCCCGAAGATATCCATGAAGAACTGCATGTTTTCATTAACAGTAAGATCCTGGTAAAGACCGAACCTCTGGGGCATATAACCCATTATGCCCTTCACCTCTATCCTGTTGTTGGCAACATCAAGACCCTTTATGGATATACTTCCAGAATCTGGGGTGATCATTGTGGCCGCCATCCTCAAGAGTGTGGATTTGCCTGCCCCATCGGAGCCAACAATCCCGAATATCTCTCCCTTATTTATTTCAAGAGAAATATTATCTACTGCTGTGACTCTCCCGAACCTTTTTGTTACATCTTTGATTAATACAAATGACATTGCATCCATTCTCTACTGATATTGTCAAAAAGTCTTCACCTCTAAATGCGCCGAATTCACAGTAATATTAAGATAAAATTCTCCGTGCCCTCTGTGCCTCTGTGGTGAATTTCGTACTGGCATTTTCAGATTAAATTCTCTACCGTATCCATGCATCTGCCGGCATCCCTGTTTTAAGTTCCCATTCAGGGTTCGGTATCCGCACCTTTACAAGGTAAACAAGTTTTACCCTCTCCTTGTGGGTCTGTATTATCTTTGGTGTAAATTCCGCATCAGGTGAGATAAAGGCAACCCTGCCCTTAAAGATCTTGCCAGGGAAGGTGTCCAACTTTACATCCACATCCTGCCCCTGCTTCACCCTGCCTATGGATTTCTCATCAACGTAGATCTTGAGATCAACGTTTGACAGATCAGCCATAGATATGACCTCCCTGCCTACCGAGACAAGCTCACCCGGTTCAACATTCCTTCCTGTGATAACCCCGCTGAAAGGCGCCTTGAGTATTGAATATGACATCTGTATCTCTGCGAGCCTGAGTGAAGCTTCACTGGCCTTTACCCTGGCACCTGCTGCCTCCACCTGTATGCTTAATGCATTTATCTTTTCAAGGTTCTTGTTAGCCTGCCTAAGCTGTGCCTCCCCCTCATTAACCCTTGAGCGGGCCGCCTGTATATTTTCTGTTCTATACCCCTCTTTGAGCTGTGCGTAACTCTCCTTTGCCTGCTCATAACCCCTCAATCTGCTGTCATATAAAAGATGGGCATTATCCCGCTCCTTTTCTGAAATGATCTTATCCCTGAAAAGTGTATCTGCCCTCTCCTTATCCCTTAAGGCAATCTGCATAGCCGTTTCAGCGGAGAGCATTGCAAGCCTCCCCTTTTCAACATCCTGTTGCCTGTATCCTGTCTCAAGCTCCTTCAGGGTTGCCCTGAGGGCATCAACACCTGCTTCCGCCCTTTTTACATCAGATGGTAAAACACTCCTTGCCACATCTAGCTCGACCGTAAGCTGCTCCAATTCCTTTTCTGATGCTTCAAGAGAGGCCCTTGCCTGCTCAAGCCTTGCCTCAAATTCCGATGGCTCAAGGCGCATTATTGTCTGCCCCTTTTCCACACGTTCACCCTCATCAACATAGATATCAGAAACCCTTCCTGTTACTTGGAATGAGATGTCAGCATCCCTTGCCTCTATGGTCCCTGAAAAGAGAAGGTCATCATCCCCATTTAAGATCTTTCCGATAAAAACTGAAATGGTCACAATCAGAAACAGGGCTGCAAAAATTTTAACAAGGTTTTTTTTATCTATTTTCATCAGAGTATCTCCAGCAATTTTATTTATTCCTCAGGCCTTTAGCGCCCTGAAAATGAGCCTTTCTATCTCCTTCATCGCATCTGTAATGGATTTCTCATTTAAACTTCTGGCCTTTTCAGGAAGCAATTCACTGTACCTTTTTCTTAGAGGTTCGGTCGTCTTGAAAAACATCATAAAGCCCACTATCATCATGTGAAGTATTACAGGATTCGTGTCTGTGAATACACCTTTGCTGACACCCTCGGAGATGATATTTGCCGGTATGGCAAGTATCCCGGAAAAATCCTCTATGACACGTTCGTTTATGTTGCCTCCACCTGATGCCAGTTCACGCATCATGATGCCCGGGAGATACGGGTGTTCCGCTATTGTGCGGGTAAGGCCCCTGATATACATCTTAAGCTTTTCCTCAGGGCTTGCATCTGAAGGGATATTGCCCCGAATAACCGAACCTATCTCACCGAACAGGTTATGTATCACCTCTGTATAAAGGGCGAGCTTGTCGCCTATCCTGTAATATATCATTGCCTTGTTCAACCCTGACCTTTTTGCAATTTCATCTACCCTTGCGCCGGAATAGCCCTCTTCGGCAAAGACCGACATTGCTGCATCCAAAATACGACGCACTGATTCATCCCGCTTTTCTCTTTGTTCCATACAGTTTCTGTCTCCTTGGACTGTAATTCAAAAATAGAGAGATATTTGACAAGCCTACCTTCATGTAACCACGGAGGACACGGAGAGCAAGGAGAGAAAAAAAGATTAACTCTGTGACCTCTGTGCTCTCCATGGCAAAACATTATTAACTTTTTAGTTAATCTATTTAGTTTAAATTTTTTGTCAAGTTTTTTTATTGATAACCCAGAATGGGGTTGATTCCAGACCCAAAAATGAATATTCTCTGCACTTAACAACTTTGATAAGGAATTAAGCCATGAAGCTTGGAATAATAGGGGCATCCCAGGCCGGAAAATCCACTGTATTTTCAGCCCTTACCGGCGCCAGGGGTGACAGCGACACCAAGGGCACAAAAAAGGATAACAGGATAGCCTCTGTAAAGGTTATGGATGAGAGGATAGATTTTTTAAGTAATATGTATAAACCCAAAAAGACCACATATGCCTCGGTTGAATACCTCTTGCCGTCAGATACTGGCTCAGGATCAGATAATGCCATATGGAGCCAGGCAAGGGTATGTGATGCACTTATACATGTGGTGCGAAATTTCCCCGATTTTTCAGGGGCCAAACCATCCTCAGAAAATGAATACAGAAAGATTGAAGAGGAGATGGTGCTAAATGATCTGGTTGTTGTGGAAAAGCGTCTTGAAAGGATAGAGGCAGACCTTAAAAGGGGTAAAAAACCAGATGAAGAGGAACACAGGCTTGTTCTTGCATGTAAAGGGATGCTGGAAAAGGGCACACCCTTAAGGGCAAACCCTGAGATAGCTGCATCGCCCCTTTTAAAGGGCTTTACATTTTTATCAGCTAAGCCCGAACTTGTGATCATAAATAATGATGATGACAATGAGGCGCTCCCTGATTGGGCAGCGAAAAATCCGGATATCGCTATTCAGGCCATGAGGGGAAGACTTGAGATGGAGATAGCCGCAATGAGCGAAGAGGATGCGGAGATATTCAGGTCTGAATATGCCATTAAGGAGTCTGCGCTCGACAGGGTGATCAGGGAATCCTACAGGATCTTAAACCTTATCTCATTCTTTACAACAGGGGAGGATGAGGTAAAGGCCTGGACAATAAAAAGGGATACCATTGCCCTTGAGGCCGCTGGAGAGATACACTCTGACATACAGAAAGGGTTTATCAGGGCAGAGGTGCTTGCCTATGATGACCTTATAAAGTATGGCACTGTGAAGGATGCAAAGGCAGCAGGCAGGGTGCGGCTTGAAGGCAAGGAGTATATTGTTAAGGATGGGGATATTATTAATTACAGGTTCAATGTGTAACAGGTAATCGGGCTTACACCCGATTACCTGTTACACAAGGCTCAAGGCTAAAGGTGCATGGCGCAGGGAAAATACTTTGAGTCTAAAGCTTTGAACTTTTTTTTGGAGCATAACATGAAAAAGATAAAAGTTGGAATAATCGGCGCCGGCGGTTACGGCGGATGCGGGGCCATAGAGATACTTATTGAACACCCTAATGTTGAACTCTGTGCCCTTATGGCAAAACATGAGACAGGAAGGCCCATAAGTGAGATATACCCTCACCTTAAAGGATTTTGCGACCTGATGGTTTATGAACCTGAAGACCCAAATTGCCCGGATGACTTTGATGTTGTATTCTACTCTACCCCGGATGGGGTCGGCCAGAACAGCGCTAAAAAATGGCTGGACAGGGGGGTGAAGGTGATCGACTACAGCGGTGATTTCAGGTTTGATAACCCTGAGACCTATAAAAATTATGCCAAAAGGATAGGTAAGGCACAGGATCATGCATCCCCTGAACTCCTTTCAAAAACAGTGTACGGTTTAGCTGAACTTCACAGGGATGAGATAAAAAAGGCAAGTATTGTCGGAAACCCCGGCTGCTTTGCAGTAAGCTGCATACTCGGTTTGGCCCCGGCTATAAATGCCTCCCTTATAGATTTCAACTCGATAATATGTGATGCAAAGACAGGTGTTTCAGGTGCAGGCAAAACCCCTAAACCCACCTTTCATTACCCTGCCCGGTATGATGCAATGAATGCCTACAAGATATCAGGCCATCAGCATGTATTTGAGATAGAAAGGGAACTGGGGCTTATTGCAGGAAAGGAGATCAGGATAACCTTTACGCCGCATGTAGTGCCGCTTACAAGGGGAATACTCTCCACAATATACGGCAACCTTACAGGTTCAATGGATATAAACAGAATACTGGATGCATACAGGAGTTTTTATGAGGGTTCAAAGTTTGTAAGGGTCTTTGGCCCGGAAACAGCATTAACAAGCACCGATGTCAGGGGCACCAATTTCTGCAACCTCTCGATAAATCTGGATGAGAGGACAGGCAAACTCATAGTGGTAAGCCTCATAGATAACCTCATGAAAGGCCAGGCAGGAAGCGCTGTCCAGAACATGAACATTATGTTTGGCCTTGATGAGACAACAGGGCTTTTAAAGGTAGGGAGATTCCCATAACAGCAAGGCTCAGGGCACATGGCTCAAGGCACAAGGTTTTCCCCTGCGCCCTGTGCCTTGAGCCTTACGCCTCTCTTTTCTCAATTCACTATTTTACTGGAGAATTTATTCAGATGCTTATCGACAGCCATGCCCACCTTGACATGGAGGAATTTAATGAAGACCTTGAAGCGGTAATAGAAAGGGCTGTTAGTGGTGGTGTTGGAAATATTGTAACCATCGGCATTGACCTTGAAAGCTCTAAAAAGTCCATTGATCTTGCTAAAAGATACGATTTTATCTACGCCACAGTAGGTTTTCATCCGCATGATGCTGACATGGTTACAGACGCAAGTCTTCTGGAATTGCAGAGCCTGGCCAAAGAGCCAAAGGTGGTGGCATGGGGGGAGATAGGGCTTGATTTTTTCAGAAACCGCTCTTCAAGGGAAAAACAGATTGAGACATTTAAAACACAGCTTGATATTGCACATGAGCTTGATCTTCCTGTGATCATCCATAACCGTGAGGCAGATAAAGAGACCATAGAGATACTTAAGGCCCACAAAAGCGGTATCCATAAAGGGGTAATTCACTGCTTCTCAAGTGATTATGAAACAGCCATTACCTTTATTGATATGGGTTTTTATATCTCCATCCCGGGCGTTGTAACATTTACCAATGCATCAAAATTAAAGGATGTGGCAAAACGAATCCCCATTGACCGCATGCTTGTTGAAACAGACTGCCCCTTTCTTGCGCCAGTACCAAAGAGGGGAAAGCGCAATGAGCCCCTGTATGTCACCTATACAGCAGGGATGATCGCAGAGCTGCGCGGCATGCCTTATGAAGAGCTAGCAGCAATAACAACCCGCAACAGTAAAAACCTCTATAATATTTCCTGATGACCATGAGCTTTTCATACATCTCAACAGCTAATCCCCTTATCCTTGCTTCGGCTTCACCCAGAAGAAGGGAGCTATTGGAACAGATAAGGATACCGTTCAAGGTGATCGAAGGGAATATTGACGAAAATGGAGAGGATGGCGCACCTTGCAGTATCTGCGAAAGGCTGGCTGAAAAAAAGGCCATTTCCGTTTACAAGGCATCAGGCAAGAACTGGGTACTGGGTGCAGATACCATTGTTGTTAAGGATGGTGTCATCATGGGCAAGCCTGTTGATCATAAAGATGCAGCAGAAATGTTAAGCTCTCTGAGCGACGCTACCCATGAGGTTATTACAGGGTACTCTATTATCTACCCTGACGGATGCATTGCCGTTACTGCCCATGCGGTCACAACAGTTGGCTTTAAAAGAGTCACAGCAGAGGAGATAGATGCCTATATCAAGACCGGAGAACCCTTTGGCAAGGCCGGGGCATACGCAATCCAGGAGATAGGGGCATTTATGATAACAGCCATTCATGGTTCATACAGTAATGTTGTTGGCCTGCCTCTCTTTGAGGTAATAGATTCGCTCTTAAGGGTTAGGGCTTTGGAGAGATTTCCTCTGAATTGCCAGTGATTATCGAACAAAAACAGATGCTATTAATAAGAGGGGCTGTGAAGATATTTTTTCAGGCCAGGGAGAAAGATATGTTCCCTATTCTTTTGTTCATCGCACAATCTAAAAGAGAGAGATTGACCAGGTTTTGTTAAGGCGCACCGGTTAGACAGAAACCCGTCTGCTGCTTCAGGGCAATAAAACCTGTGGAGTAAGGCACATGAGGGTCTATAAAATAATCTTGCCGTCAATTGAGCTAAAAAGCAATCATAGCAACAATAGAAAACATTTGACATTATATCTCATTTATTATCTTCTCCTTTTTATTAATTTGAGACTGAAATTAAATTTGATTAATACTGTACAATCGTGCCTGAACAGGCGCATTGGCATCAAATTCAAATAACTGTATTCAATTAAAAGAAAGGTGAGCAGTTATCTCTTAAAGGGGCTGCATTAAGATACGCTAATTATGATAGAAAAAAACAATTCAGAAACCACTCAACTGACACAGGATAATAAAAAACAGATGTCAGGCTTCATGATAATGGTGTTTGTTGCGCTGATCGCCTCTTTTCCGCCATTATCAACAGACCTTTATCTCCCGGCCTTGCCCACAATGAGCAAACAGCTTGGCTGCTCTGTATGGTGGGTAAACCTTTCAATCAGCATATTCTTTATCTTTGTCAGCACAAGCTCATTTATCTGGGGCCCGTTGTCGGATAAATACGGGCGCAAGAGGATGCTCCTCATTGGAGTTCCGCTGTTTATCATATCAAGCATCTTCTGCATGTTCAGCCAGAATGCATACCAGTTGGTGATAGCGAGGATCTTTCAGGCAATAGGCGCAGGGGCATCAATGGCTGTCAACCTTGCGATTGTAAAGGATGTTTTTCCTGGTAAAAAAAGGGAGAGCACCCTTGCTTTGGCTGCTGTCCTGAACGGAATGATCCCTGTTATTGCACCCTCAATAGGATCACTCATAATCAGGGTCTCAACCTGGCGCGGCATATTTGGCCTGCTCACTATCATCGGCATACTGGTCTTTATTTTTACCCTCTTCCTCAAGGAGACAAACCAGGAATATTCATCTGAAAGCTCCTTTAAAACAACACTCAGGCTCTTTGTTGTCCTTAAAAATCCCCATTTTTACAGGCTTTTGATAGTATTTTCCATAGTATCAATACCTCTGCTTGCCTTTATAGGGGTTTCATCCTTTATCTTTGTTCAACACTTCGGTCTGAGTGCAGAAAGATACAGCATCTATTTCGGGGCCATTGCAGCACACTATATATTCGGCGGGCCTATATATCTTTTCCTCAGAAGATACTTCAGGCCAATCCCCATTATTACAGCAAGTTACTTGGGGTCAATCTTAAGCGGCATCCTGATACTTACAATAGGTGAGAAAAGCCCCATGCTGTTTGTTATATCGGTTGCCCTCGGCTATCTATGCGTGAGCATAGGCAGGCCGCCATCCAACAGCCTGCTCCTTGAGCAGCAGGATAAGGACACAGGCTCTGCCTCCTCACTTATACAGGCCATATTTGTGCTCACAGGGGCCTTCGGGATGATGTTTATCTCCTTTGACTGGAGTAACCGCATCATGGTGATAGGCATAATGAATGTAGCCCTCAGCCTGTTTGGATTTATACTGTGGCAGTACACAAAGACAAGGTGCCGTATACCCAACCATTTTTTGAAGTAATATATTTTTTAGAAGGGGCACGACGCATCGTGCCTATGCAGGAACAATGGGGTTTGCCTCTGAGGGCACGCTGCAGCGTTCTCCTAAAGTTAAAACTGATAAACATGTTATTTTTCGTTACAGAATATGAATGGCTTAAAAAAGGCGGTGCATAAATCACTACCCTGCGAAAAACATAAGAAAATGCAGGGAGGGTTTCATATTCTACCTTTCCTCAAGCTCCTTTATCAGGGCATTTTTTATTTCGTCAATTCTAGATTCATCCTCGATCTTCTGCCCGTCAAAATCGGTTACATAGAATATATCAGCGCTCTGGTCGCCCTTATTGCCTATCTTTGCGATCCTGATGTCAAGATGCAGGTCAAAGAGTGTCCTGGTGATTATATATAAAAGGCCGATCCTGTCAGTTGCAAAGACCTCAACCAGCGTGAAAAAGTCCGAGGATGCATTGTCTATATTAACCTCAGTGGGTTTGGCCGGTTTCTGGATGATCCCTGCCACAGGAGCGCTCTTCTCAAGCAATCTGCCGGTCAGTGAAAGCCTGCCGGATATTTTCAATGCAAAGTCCCTGTTTATCCTGCCCCAGGTCTCATCCGGGTTTATCTCATCAAGGGGTTTTGTGACACAAAAGATATCAACAGCGGTTCCATCCTGCCATGTATAGATATTGGCATTCAGTATATTGATATTGTTAAGGGCCATAATGCCTGCAATATCTGAAAAGAGGCCAGGCCTGTCACCGGATACAAAAGATACCTCCCAGTATCCGCCAAAACTGTTTTCGCGGAATTCAAATATGAAGGGACTCTCCTCTTTTATAAGCCTGGATTTAAGATCCTTCACTATTTCAATATGATGAACGATCTCCGCTGCAGGGGTGTTGAGCTTATACCTCTGCGGCATTGTCTCAAAGAAATAATCAAACTCTGCTGGTGTAAGAGCGGCAGATGTGAGCCTTTTTAACTGCCGCTTAAGTCTGTCTATCTTCTGGGATGCATCAGGCGTGGCTAGCTCGCCTCTTTCCAGGATATGGAGCACCTTGAAATAGAGCTCCTTTACCAGATTTGCGGTCCATTCATTCCAGACATTGGGGCCGGTGGCCATTGAATCAGCCCAGGTGAGTATGAAAAGGGATTTGAGCCGCTCTATGGTGCCTATTCTTCTTGCGCTCTGTATGATGATCTTTTCATCATTAAGGTCCCGTCTGGTTGCTGTTTCAGCCAGGAAAAGATGATATTCAACAAGAAATGCTATCTCTTCTATTGATTCTTTCGGGTAATTGACCCTCTCAAGTATGCCCCTTGCAATCCTTGCCCCCCTTTTTGAATGCTCCTTCCCGGTCTTTCCTATGTCATGGAATAATGTGGCAAGCAGAAGCGCCTCTTTATTTTTGATATCGTTAAAGGTATCAACAAGAAGCACATCCTTTTCCTTTGATATATTTTTTATAAATGAGACAGCCTCAAGTATATGCCTTCCAACCGGATAAATATGGTAGGCATCAAACTGCACCCTGCCCCTTACCCTGCCAAATTCAGGGATGTAACTGTCCAGAAACCCTGTGTCAAACATCTGATCCAGTATGGTAACCGTGTAGGGGCCGTTAAGGATATTAAGAAACCCCCTGAATATCTTTTCAGAACTCCTGAATCTGTCATCCACCAGCGAAAGAAATTCACGGGTAAATCTTCTTGCATCCATTGTCAGGATGACGCCGTATTTGCTGCTTATCTCAAATATCCGCATCAGTATTGAGGGATCATCAAGTATCACCTTTGCCGAATTATAGGCTATTTCGTCCTGGTGCAGGTGAAGTCCGTGCCTGATATCTTCAAGGTCCACATAAATCTTTCTCGGGGTTCGTTTGACAGCATGGCCAAAAAGAAAGGAGCGGTGAAGGATTTTAATGCTTTCCATTGAAGAGTGGAGCTCTTCAAGAAACTGTTCAACAGCCGGCGCTTTGCCATCCTTTTTATAACCCAGCCTCTTTGCTATCTCCTCCTGATAGGCAAAATTCATCCTGTCATTTTTTCTTTTTGAGATGAAGTGCAGATGATTTCTTGCATTTGAGATGAAATTTATAACCCTTATGAGTTCGTCATATTCCTGGTAAGAAAGCTTGCCAAGCTGCTCAAGCTCCTTCAAACCGCTTATATTAAACAGGGATTTTGCCATCCACAGGATATGATGGTAATCCCTTAAGCCTCCTATGCCATCCTTGAGGTTTGGCTCAAGCAGGTGACTTGCATCACCGAAATTAACCATTCTCATGGCATTCCTGTCCTGGAGCCACCTGATAAATTTATCCGATTCTTTGCCTGTGACCTTTTTCTGAAGAAGTCCCGCCATATTGAGGTAGAGCGGCGAATCCCCGCATATAAACCTTGCATCCAGAAGTGAGGTCAGCACCTCGTAATCTTTATGGCCGAGTCTGATGCAGTCTTTTATGGTTCTTACACCATAACCAATTTCAAGCCCCAAATCCCACAGGGGGTAAAACAGCTCACCGGTTAAAAGTTTTGCATCGGCAGGTATCTTTTTCCCGAAAAGAATCAGGATGTCAATATCCGAGTAGATGCATAATTCTCTTCTGCCGTAGCCTCCTACAGCAACAAGGGCCAGGGGTATCTTTTTTTTAAAGAGTCCCTGGCCTGTCTTGCTCTCCTGAAGGGATAATCTGAAATAATCATCTATAATTTCAGAGTATCTTTCATTAAAATTATCCTTTACTGTCCCGTTTGAAAATTCGGTAAAGAGCGCATCTCTATTTTCTCTTAAATCAATATATGCAGCCTTTGTCCCTGGATGAGGCAGAGATG
The DNA here is from genome assembly GCA_964460435.1 of uncultured Desulfatiglans sp. GTDB lineage: Bacteria > Desulfobacterota > DSM-4660 > Desulfatiglandales > HGW-15 > JAAZBV01. The sequence continues at coordinate 1,809 of CAYWRH010000094.1, read as the reverse complement.
CATATTTTGAAGAATCAGGCGTTTCAGCCAGGGTTTTCACCGACATGGTTTACCGCTTTATCAAATGGCACTTTTGCCTTTTTCGCCGGTTCTTATTCGGATAACCTCATCAACAGGGATAATAAATATCTTGCCGTCGCCAATCTGGCCGGTTCCGGCCTTTTCAATTATTATTTTAACGGCCTCATCAACAAGTTCGGTCTCCATTACAACTTCGAGTTTTATCTTGGGCACAAAATCTACCTGATATTCTGCGCCTCTGTATATCTCCTTGTGGCCCCTCTGCCGACCAAAGCCCTTAACTTCACTTACTGTAAGCCCTTTAATCCCGATTGAAGAAAGCCCCTCCTTTACATCATCCAGTTTAAAAGACTTTATGATTACTTCCAGTTTTTTCATTTATCTGCCTCCTTTTCTTGGTAGTGGCCTCAATTTTTCATGAGATTACACCTATCATCTGTTTTTCGGCAAGCATAATTTACCTCTAATTATAACCAGTTTCATTATGCAGGCTGAGATCAAGCCCTCTTTCTTCATCCTCAACGCTCACCCTTAATCCAATAATGAGGTCAACAACCTTGAGGATTAGGTAGGTCATTATAAAGGAGAATGCCATAGTCCCGATAACCGATACGAACTGTATCCAGAGCTGCCCGGGGTTCCCTGAAAAAAGGCCGTTTGCTGCTGCCGGATTTATGGCAGTGCTGGCAAAAAGCCCTGTGGCCAGAGCGCCCCAGATGCCTCCAAGACCGTGTATGCCCACAACATCGAGCGAATCATCATAGCCGAATTTACCTTTCATCATCACACCGATAAAACAGAGAACCCCTGCCACAAGGCCTATTATGATGGCCGAGGCAGGGCTTACATATCCGCAGGCAGGAGTAATGGCAACAAGTCCTGCAACAGCGCCGCTCGCTGCGCCCAGCGTGGTTGGTTTGCCGCTGTGAATCCATTCCGCAAAAACCCATGCCAGCCCTGCTACAGCCGCTGATATGTGTGTTACAACAAAGGCATTTGCAGCAATGCCGTTACTGGCAAGTGCGCTCCCGGCGTTGAACCCGAACCACCCGAACCAGAGCAGAGCTGCCCCTGTTATTGCCATTGGCAGATTATGGGGAATATAGGGAGTGCTTCCGAATCCTTTTCTCTTGCCTATTACAAGGGCCGCAATAAATGCAGCGGAGCCGGAACTGATATGTACAACTGTCCCCCCTGCAAAATCGAGTGCGCCCATTTTGCCCAGCCAACCTCCGCCCCATGCCCAGTGACAGAGGGGATTATAAACCAGAATTGCCCAGAGCAATGAAAAGAGCAGAAATGCGCTGAACTTAAAACGTTCTGCGAATGCCCCTGTGATAAGGGCAGGAGTAATTATGGCAAACATGCATTGAAAAATCATGAATGCCAAATGGGGTACAGTAGTGCCATAACTTGCGCTTGGCTCCATGCCCACCCCTTTAAGAGCAAACCAGTCCAGGTTTCCTATTATCCCGCCCATATCCGGTCCAAATGACATTGAATAGCCTACAAGAACCCATTCAAGGGTAATAATGCCCAGCAGAATAAAGCTCTGCATTATGGTCCCAAGCACATTCTTGTTTCTGACGAGGCCTCCATAAAAAAGCGCAAGCCCCGGGGTCATAAACATAACCAGGGCTGCCGATAATAATACAAATACGGTATCTCCTGCGTTCATAGTGTTTCTCCTTCCTCTCCTGTAGAAGTTTATTTCCTGCAATTTTAAAAGCAACAGGCATGCCATGACCACCGGGAATAATAAACCTTTATAAAACAATACGATACAGG
>CAYWRH010000093.1:0-17111 GCA_964460435.1 uncultured Desulfatiglans sp. | reverse complement strand
GGTTGGATTTACTGTTTAAACCCGGGGGGCAACTATTATTAATTATTGAATATCAAGGTCTTCCATGCCATAATACCTTAAAAATTATGCTAGCAAAAGTTAAGTAATTTTTTGCATTGCCCTTTCAATTCAGGGGGAGATATCCGAATGAGCAAAGAACTAACCGATAAAATTAAGAAGTCTGTTTTGGAACTTGAGCCTTCTGCTGAAATAATTCTTTACGGATCACGGGCACGCAAAGATTATCGTGAATATTCTGACTGGGATTTCCTGATCCTTGTGGATGGCCCAGTTGACAATTATCGCGCAGACCGGATTCGCCGTGCCCTCTTTGAAATTGAGCTGGATACAGATCAGGTAATAAGTTCCATTATTCGTAATCGTAATGAATGGAAAAGCACTAGATATTCTGTTGTGCCGTTGCGAATAAATATCGAACAGGAAGGGATCCGTATTTGATCAAAGAAATGGATGACCTGATAAAGTACCGATGCAACAGGGCAAAAGAGGCCATTGAAGAGGCCCGCGTTCTTGCAGATTCCGGACATTGGAATGCCTGTGTGAATCGTCTTTATTATGCATGCTTTTATTCTGTTTCTGCATTATTAAGCAAGAACAGCCTCTTTTCTTCAAAACATACCGGGATAAGATCCATTTTCAATCTTCATTTTGTAAAGACCGGGGTAGTATCAAAAGAAACAGCCCTTATCTATAACTTTCTTTTTGAAAGACGGCAGGAAGGAGATTATGAAGAGTTTGTTGTCTTCAATGAATCTGACGTAAAACCCTGGTTACTGGAAGCCGAATATTTTGTTAATTCCATAATAAATCTGATTAAACAGGATCAGTAGCCACATCCTATTCTGTCAAACAGGCAACCCCATTGAATTGCTCTGCTTAACCCAACCATATACCTGTTTGTTATCCCATGGAGCAAGGCGTCAAACCGAAACCTCCTCACGAAGATACTGGAAACGAGAGACAAATATAAATACTTGGCTGATAGCTGAATGCTTAATCCTGTAAGTTTTTAAGGATGAACACATTGTTGTGTTCTACACCCTGCCAACAGCCTTGAAAAAGGTGTAACAGAAGGTGCCGTCAGCCTCTGTTGTTCGGTAGAGGTCTGCTATTCCCCTGTCGAATAGAGCAGGTTCTATGATCTTTTTACTTATAGCCTGTTCACGCACACCCTCGATCATGGCGGTAAAGGTCTTTCTGGTAAAGCCGTCAACAAGTTCGGGTTTGCTCGCATCCACATAGACCATCCTGGGTGAGACCCTTACAGAGTTATACCCTGCGGATGTAAGCAGTGGATAAAGCGCCCTGCCTATAAGGGCGTTTCCGCCTGCCCGTGCCTGCAATTCCACCTGGCAGTTGATAGCAGCATGGGCTGCCTCGCTGTCTGGATAAAAACAGGTTAAGCCATGATCGCCCTCAATAACCGTGATGGTGCCGCCCGGCTTAAGATATGTTTTAAGTTTGGTAAGGGCGAGACCAGGGTCATTCAGGTGCTCTAACACAAAGCATACAAACACATGGTCAAATGTCTGAGGTTCAAAGGGCAGGTTGAAGATATCACCCTGCCTGAATGTTACATTAGTAAACCCTGCATCATGCACCTTCTGTTCAGCCTGCTTGACGGAGATATCAGAGATATCAATCGATACGATCGATGCGCCGGGGCTGTTCTTTGCCAGAGTGACTGTCTGGGCGCCTACACCGCAACCTGCCTCAAGCACAAGGGCGCCATCAGGGTATACAGTATCGGAATGGAGCAGATCAACAAGTGTTTCTGCCTGATCCTGCAAACGTATATTCTCCCGCGGGTCATACCCGTGAACATATGCCTCTTTCATATTTCTCTTTCCTGTTTCCTCTTTCCTACAATTTTTTCTGCCCCTCCCATACCGGCTCTGCCTTTGGCAGCAGAGGTATATACTCAAACCACTTATGGCTTTTCATATGCTCAGGATCCTGCTGGAGTTTTCTGCTGTGGTTCAAAATGGGCGGGACTATCTTTTTTATATCACCTGCAAGCTCTTTTGCAATACCGAACTTTGTAGCCTCACATGCAAGGTCAACCGCCTGCTGGCTGAACTGCTGGCTTGAGGCCAGGGTATCAATGGCCTTTGAGGGGTTATGGAACCCCACACTGTTTTCAGCCGAGAGATAATCCAGAAGAACTGGCCTTTGCTCATTTCTGGATAATTTTTCAAATTTCTTTCGTGCAGATTTCAGGTAATCCTGAAGTGGAACGCTGTAGAGCCTGAGTTCCATGGTTTTGGGATCATGGCAGTTGGCGCAACCGATTGTATGATCCTTTAAATCAGGCTGCGTGCGCAGCTCATTGACATCCCCGCCACAGAAATCGTCACCCTGTTCTTTATGCCAGTCAATCATCTTTGGTGTCTTGCAGTTCCAGCATGTTTTAGGGAGACCGCCCTTTTCAGCATAGCGGTTGATCCGGTCAATATTCAAAAAGTCGGCAAGGGCCATCGTGTGGCCGCACGTCTCCCTGTATTCATAGCTGAACGGATAACCCAGAAACAGATTCTTAAGATATGGCTGTGCATATTTATAACCTTCGGGCAGAGGGTCAATGGAATTATGTTTGTTATAGGGCACAGAGCCTTTATACTCGGTCATGACCCTGCTTTCATCATTCCTCTCATAATATTCATACTGACGCTGGCCCCTGCAAAAATGATGCACCCGGTCACAATCCCCGCTGCCAGCAGCCCTATTGTCTTAAAGCCGTATTTCCTCATTCATACCTCCCATCTCATAAGTACACATCTGCGTAAGTACAATAGCCTGTTTTTCACCACGTGGAGCGCGGATAGCACGGAATAAAAGTCTTTGTGACTTTAGTAGTTAGTGTCCATCCAAAAACTGTCGTTTTTGAATGGCAGCGGTCAGCCATCAGCGTTCAGCTTTCAGCAAAGGGCTCTTAAAACAATGGGTTGGCTGATGGCTTATAGCTGAATGCTGATAGCTCCATCCAGATTTTTATTCTTTCTGGATGGACATTAGTTAGCCATATTACTCAATAAGCTAAAAGCATGTCAATTATGATAGTAATGATCATAATAAATGGCTGGTTCGATGCCTATAATGTGGCGCTCCTTATTAACAATTTACCAAAGAAGAGAGGGTGCCCTGAGCGCTGGATATAGCCATTCAGATCAATGTCTGGCCCCATAAATTATCCGGTTAACACTCAAATTAATAAGTCAGAAACCCGGTAAAAAATGAAAAGGGCTTGACAATAGCCTGTTCACCTGACACTGTTTTACCAGTTTTAATGAAGATTATCAGACTGATGGGGATTAATATCATGTTTTTTGAGACAGCAGGCATAGAGGTGTCGCCATGGATTCCACCTCTTGTTGCGTTTATCATATCATTTTTTACCTCCATGGGCGGTATATCGGGAGCATTCCTGCTGCTTCCTTTTCAGATGTCATTTCTTAACTATACAAACCCTTCAGTCAGCGCCACAAACCAGCTATATAATGTTGTAGCCATACCAACAGGCGTATACCGCTACTGGCGTGAAGGGCGCGTGGTATGGCCTCTGTCCCTGATTGTAATTGCAGGGACACTGCCAGGTGTCTTTATCGGGGCTATCATCAGGGTGAGGTATCTTCCTGATCCGGCTCATTTCAAATTGTTTGCAGCGATAATACTTCTTTATATGGCCATTAAAATGGTTTTGGATGTAGTGTGTAAAGGAGATGAAATAAAGAGATGTGAACCGGAAGAAGATCCATCCGGCAAAATGAATGGAGAGATCGAATTTGGTATGAATAAGGGAGAAAGGGCCATTACTGCTGTAAAGATCATTAACCTTAATATGAAACGGATAACCTTCATGTTTACAGGAAGGACCTTTGAAATCCCTGTTCCCGGTGTCTTTATTCTGAGTCTCATTGTCGGTATTGTTGGCGGAATCTATGGTATCGGCGGAGGGGCGATATTAGCCCCCTTTTTTATAACCTTTTTCAGGCTCCCTGTTTATATTGTGGCGGGGGCCTCCCTGTTTGGAAATTTTATAACATCAGTTGCCGGGGTTGCCTTTTATCAGGCAATTGCCATGTTTTCACCCGATACCAGGGTTGCGCCTGACTGGCTGCTTGGCATTCTTTTTGGCATAGGCGGCATGGCAGGCATGTACCTTGGGGCCAGGTGCCAGAAATATGTCCCTGCCAGATATATAAAGCTGATGCTCACTCTTGTTTTGATCTATACATGTATTAAATATGTAATAGATTTTATAATCTCTATTTATGGATGATGAGGGATTTATTTCCAGGCTCATCACGCTTAAATATCAATCTCTGACGAACAAGCAAGGAGAGGAAAATGGGGCTTCATTTTTTACAGCATGTGCCATTTGAGGATCCAGGAATTATTTCCGAGTGGGCAAAAGATAAAAAAATTCAGGTTTCCAGAACAGCCTTTTTTCTTGATGAAAAGTTGCCTGAAAATAAAACCTTTGATTTTCTTGTTGTCATGGGCGGGCCAATGGGGGTGTATGATGAGGATAAATACGATTGGCTTAAGGCTGAAAAAGAATTCATTAAAGAAACCATCTTTTCAGGCAAGGCCGTGCTTGGTATCTGCCTCGGGGCCCAGCTCATCGCAGAGGCGCTGGGGGCAAAGGTTTACAGAAACAGCTATAGGGAGATAGGCTGGTTTCCTGTGAGGAAGAATGCAAAATCAGATTCCAAGAGCACATCCGTTTTCCCGGATCAGTTTTCTGCCTTTCACTGGCATGGAGATACATTTGATATACCTGAAAAGGCAGCATCTATAGGTGAAAGTGATGCATGCAAAAATCAGGGATTTATATATGAAGAAAGGGTAATGGCCTTTCAGTTTCATCTTGAGACAACACAAACCGGGGTTGAAAACCTGATAAATAACTGTGGGGATGAACTTATTCCGGGGCCATATATCCAGCAGGCAGACAGGATCAGGCAGGGGAATAAATATATACCTGAATCAAACCGGTTGATGTATAATGCCCTGGATTACCTGAAATCACTGTGATGATAAGTATCACTCAATCCAAATAAAATAAGGAGGCGCTTCTATGCAGAAACGAAAAATTAAGGATGATATTTATAAACTTGGCGCTATTGACTGGGACAGGAGGCTCTTTGATTCACTCATACCCTTGCCAGACGGCACATCATATAATGCATATCTTATTTGCGGCAGTGAGAAGACAGTCCTTATTGATTCGGTTGACCCGGTAATGTGTGATGAACTGATGGGGCAGCTTTCTGATGTAAAGAAGATCGATTATATAATCTCACATCATGCAGAGCAGGATCATTCAGGCTCCATACCGATGGTATTGAAACGTTATCCTGACGCAAAGGTAATAGCCACACCCAAGGCAAAGGGTATGCTTATTGATCTAATACATATTGATGAAAATGCATTTGTAACAGTTGAAGATGGCGAGACCATTTCCATTGGCAACAGGACCCTGAAATTTATCCACACACCCTGGGTGCACTGGCCTGAGACAATGGTGACTTACCTTGCAGAAGATAAAATACTTTTCAGCTGTGATTTTTTTGGATCACATATCGCAACATCCGATATCTATGTGACAGACCAGTGCAGGGTATATGAGGCAGCAAAAAGGTATTTTGCAGAGATCATGATGCCCTTTAGAAACGTGATAGAAAAAAATCTGGAAAAGCTTAAAGGGTATGATATCAGGATGATTGCACCGAGCCACGGCCAGGTTTATGACAAACCTGGCTGGATCATGGATGCATATAATGAATGGGTAACAGGCGGGCCAAAGAACCTGGTCTCTCTGCCGTTTGTATCCATGCACGGCAGCACAAGGGTGATGGTTGAGAGGCTGTTATCAGGGCTTGCAGCTCATGGGGTGAGCGTTGAGCTCTTTAACCTGGCGGTTACCGATATAGGCAAGCTTGCCATGTCTCTTGTGGATGCGGCCACAATAGTAGTGGGCGTGCCCACAGTGCTGGCAGGGCCCCATCCGGTTGTGGCCTATGCTACATTTCTTGCAAATGCCATAAGGCCAAAGACAAAATTCCTCTCCATCATCGGTTCATACGGGTGGGGAGGAAAAACAGTGGAAACCCTCGCAGGCATGATCCCCAACCTCAGGGTTGAGGTGATTGAGCCAGTGCTGGTTAAGGGGCTGCCAAAAGAGGCTGATCTGCTCGCCATTGATAAACTTGCCCTGACTATCGCAGATAAACATAAAGGTATCGGGCTGATATAAAGATACTATACAGGCCTTTTCCGCAGCATAGTCAGTATCATCTTGAACCTTTTGGTCGCCCTGAGCGCATGGTGGATATTGGCGGGCATCAAGATAAGCTCTCCCGATTTGACCTTGTTTGATGCCCCGCCTATGATGATCTCGCTTTCACCATCCACCACCTGTACAAGGGCATCAAACGGGGCAGTATGCTCGCTTAACCCCTGCCCCTCGTCAAAGGCAAAAAGGGTTATTGTGCCTGCATCGTTTTCAACCAGTGTGCGGCTTACAACTGCATCCTCGCCATATTCTATTAAGCTCTCTATTTGTGCTGGCTCCCCTGCCTTTAACCCTGCTTTTTTCTTTGATTTTGCGTCATTATCTATCTGTGTAAGCGCCATATTTGCCCCCCTTTTTCCTGCTCTTGTTACTGCTTTTGCTCTATATCATAATCATTTTTTTATTAAAATTTCCAGATATTGCTTTTTACTCTTCAATTGATTATATTAGACAAACTTTTCAGCCGTACAATCCTCTTATCTGTATATACTCCCGCTCATTGGCTTAAAAGCGAATTATAGTCTTGCCATCTGAAAAATATACCATATAAAAATAGGCAGGCTTTTGAATGGAAAAAGAAGAGCGCATTAAGGAACTGGAGCAGAGGGTAAAGGAGCTTCTAGATATTGTTCAATCACAGAAACAATCAGAAAACAGACTGCGTGAGGAGATCAGCAGACTTAATGAGGATTGTAAATTCTATAACACACTGATGCAGAATACCGAGGATTTTATTTTAATCTGTGACCCTGATGGCAATGCCCTGGCCTATAACGCCAGTTACAAGAATGTAATGGAAAGGCTCCTGAAAATGGAAATCCAGACTGGTTTACAGCCCTATAAGGCAGGCCCGCCTGAACTGGTAAATAGATGGGAGATGCTTCGTGAAAAGGTTCTGAAGGGTGAAAAATTCAAGGTGGAATCATGCGCTCCAACAGATGCAGGGGAATCCTTTTTTGAGACCATATTCTGTCCTGTAAAAAATGGCAATAAGATAACAGGTTTTATTGAGATTACCAGGAATATTACGGGATACAAAAAGAGTGAAGCTGCGTTAAGGGAGATTAATGAATTCAATAAAAGCCTGCTTGATAACTCTCCAAATGCAATATTGGTTTTAGATCCTGATACATCGATCAGGTATGTAAATCCATATTTTGAAAAGATGACAGGCTATTCACCATCAGAAATAATTGGATGTAAAATTCCATACCCCTGGTGGGTGGATGACCCTGCATACGGCACACTTGAGGAAAAGAAAAAACAGTTTCCCATCGGGGTCAAACCCGCTGAAAGGTGTTTCAGGAAAAAGAGCGGCGAGTATGCCTGGTCTGAGATAAGCATTACCCCGATTTATAAAGATGGCGTAATGAGCTATTCACTTGAGACCATGGTTGATATTACAGAGCGTAAAAAGGCAGAGGAGGAGAAGCGTATACTGGAGGAAAAGCTGCACAGGTCACAGAAGATGGAATCATTGGGCCTTCTGGCCGGTGGGGTGGCTCATGACCTCAATAATGTGCTCTCGGGAATAGTGAGCTATCCTGAACTGCTTCTTATGGATCTGCCGGAGGAGAGCGCTCTCAGAAAACCCATTATAACCATGATGGAGTCAGGCAAGAGGGCGGTTGCAATTGTACAGGATCTATTAACCATTGCCCGCAGTGTGGCAACCCCGAAAAAGGTGGTAAACCTTAACAGCATGATTAATGATTATATCAAATCCCCTGAATTCAGACAGATTGAAATGCACAATCCTGCCATCACATTTAAATATGATCTTGACAAATCCCTCCTGAACATAAATGGCTCATATATACATCTGAGAAAAATACTGATGAACCTTGTTTCAAATGCCGCCGAGGCAATTGAGGATTCAGGGAATGTCATTATATCCACTTCAAACAGGTATCTTGACCGTCCGCTTAAGGGGTATGATGATGTGAAGACAGGTGAGTATGCCGTATTAACCGTATCAGACAGCGGGACAGGCATATTGCCAGCCGACCTGAACAGGATATTTGAACCCTTCTATTCCAAAAAGGTGATGGGCAGAAGCGGCACAGGACTGGGGCTTGCTGTAGTATGGAATGTAATGAGGGAGCATGAAGGGTATATCAATGTGACAAGTGATAATAATGGCACAACCTTTGATTTGTATTTCCCCGTAACAAGGGATGTGATATCAGATGCGGAGATTGAGATTCCTATAGATACCCTGCGCGGAAAGGGTGAAAAGATACTTGTTGTTGATGACATAGAAAGCCAGAGGGAGATATCGTGCAGCATGCTCGAAAAACTTGGCTACATTGCGCACGCTGTGCCCAGCGGCGAAGAGGCAGTGGAATATCTTAAAGAAAACTCAGTTGATCTGATCATCCTGGATATGATTATGGAGCCAGGTATAAACGGCAGGGAGACATATGAGAGGATCAAAAGGATAAACCCATCACAGAAGGCCATTATTGTGAGCGGATTTGCAGAGACAGAGGATGTAAAGGAAACCATGCGGCTTGGAGCAGGTCAATTTGTTAAAAAACCATTTATGCTCCAGGCTATTGGCATGGCTATAAAAGAGGAACTGAAAAGACCCTGATCTTATCTGTCTCCTAATTAGTGTCCATCCAGAAAGAGGCAAATTCTGGATGGGGCTTTCAGCCGTCAGCGATCAGCTGTCAGCTAACTCTTTGGTTTGAAAGTCTTTTGCTGAAAGCTGAACGCTAATGGCTGACCGCTTAAATCCAAAAACGATAGTTTTTGGGATGGACACTAATTATAAATAGTCCTTTATCTTTTTAACCTCTTGAAAAAATCCCGGCCATAGGTGTCTATTTCATCTACAACAACATCGTTGATGCCAGGAGTAAGAGGAACGCCGTTAGGGATACAGGGTATAAAATGGCCTGCCGGCACATAATCATCACAGGCCCTTCTAACCTCTTTGCGCACATCCGCCTCTATCCAGTTTTTAAAATCAAATACAGCGCCGTCTATGCCGCCCTGAAGGGCCATACGGCCTCTTACCCTCTTCTGAACATCCTGGATATTGTTCTGCGGGATAATCCCCTGCCACACATCTATCCCGAGCTCTATCATGTCCTCTACTATGGGGGCGCAGACACAGTCTGCATGGTGCTGTATGAGCACACCCCTTGATTTTATGTAACCATAGATGCGTTCATAATGGGGCCTTATCATCTTGCGCCATGTCTCAGGCGACATGAAAAGGCTTCGTTTATTGCCCCAGTCATCATGAAAATGGATCATGTCAGGGTTGAGGTTGTCTATCAGAAGTTTCACATATTCTATCTTGTAATCGGCAATCACGGTTAGCAGTTCGGTCATGGCCTCAGGTTCTGCAAGGTAATTCATAAGGGCATCTTCAAACCCCATAAGGTGGTGTGACATCTCAAAAAGGCCGCCAAAACAGACGCACATCAGGAGCTGATTCTTCCTGTCAAATGCCGCTGCGCGGGCCTTTGACTCTTCCCAGTTTTTTGCTATTTTTGATGGCCAGGGCACATTTACATACTTTTCCCACCTGGTGATATCCTTTATCACCTTGGTCTCTTCGGTAATATATGGGTTGGCTGCAAAATGGCCCTTTAGCCATTTCCATGATACACCCCAGCTGTCCTTTACAGTCTCGCCTTCAACCCGCTGGGGAGAAGAGAGCAGAATTGCATCAAGGAAGAAACCGTTTGTATAGAGATGTTCATTGCAGAGGTACTGTGGATTATCATTCTTCATAAGACGCAGGTAATTTTCTCTTGGTGTTATAGGGTAATCGTGAATATTCATAGCGCTCTCCTTCTCGTATTTAGGCCTTTATTAATGACTCTTCTGGCATTGCTAAGGGGCTGTCGTCACAAATACAGTCTGAAATATAGACCATACTGCCCGCTCCCTAGTTCTGGATACCGAATCATATACACCATTTTAAAAAATCATTCAACAGTATGTATTACCCTCCAAATGCCTCAATAATATCATCCAGTGCAAGATGGAAATTGATGTTTGTCCCTTGTACCTCAGGTGCTAGATGTGACTTGCAGCCGTGGCAGTTAAAGCTTATATCTTTTATTCCTGTCTCCATGATCTGTTCCATCTTTCTTTGGGTATCCTTTTTGACCCCTGACTGATTCGTCCAGCCCCGCATATAGCCCGCAAACCCGCAGCAGAGGGAATCGTGCCTGTTATTCTTCAGTTCAACCACATGCATGCCTGCTGCCTCATAAAGCCCCCGGACTGCATTCATGAAACCCTCTCCCAGTTCACCGGCATGGCATGAATCGGAAAGCACAATTTTTTTGTCTTTTTTCTTTTTAATCTGCAACTCTCCCTGCTGATATTTTTCCCATAACCACTCATACAGAGATATGATTTTAAAGGGGAGCCTTAGCCCGTGAGAGTTGGGCCAGACATTGCCAAAATAGTTGGCGCATGAGGGGCAGTAACATACAAGGCGCTCTGTATTTAACAGGGATAAGCGGCTGGATGTCTTCTCCACTATCTCGCTGAATGCCTGATAATCCCCGAACCTGTATGGGATATCCCCGCAACAGATATCCCTGGGGCCATATTTGGGCAGGTTTTTTAATACCCTTAAATTCTCAACAGCAGAAGGGGCGATACGGCCTGCACAGCCGACAAAGAGTGTATCTCTTGATCTGGCCGGGATTTCACCCCATCTCTTTAATATGGCCTTATCATCATCAGAAGATTTTTCATATTCATTATTAAAGAAACCAGGCTCATGCCTTCCGTTAATCATGTATGTGGCAAATGGATGCAGTTCGGTCATATTCTTTTTATTATGGCAAGCCATCCGTTCCATGATCAGGTTATACGGCCTTAAGCCATTGGGGCAATAGTGGTTGCATGTGAAACAGAATGTGCACTCATTCAGTACACGAAGGGTCTCTTCACCATTGATCAACCGGGTTATCTCCGCCTTTGCCTCCTTTTGATCCAGTTTCATTACCGGGCATTTTTGGAGGCAGATGCCACATTTAACGCATTCACTGATGCTTCCACCAGCGGGGATAAACCCGTCCAGATAATTTTTACTTACCATGTAACCCTCCAGATATGACTTTTAACAGTGTAAATGGATACCATAAAGCCCCTTTAGAGGAAAGTGGAATTCAATAACAGACATTCTGTAAGTTAAGGATAGTCACATACCCAGAGATGGTTATTGATGGGGGCTAAATAGCGTGATAAGATAATGATACATCAAAGAGCGGAGGCAAATATGGATTTTTATAATAACAGGAAAATAACCAGAAGAGGTTTTGTTAAAGGGGTAACAGGCGTTGCCCTCTGCTGCACATGCTTTCCACTAAATCGTCTTGCAGCCGCAGAGGTGAAAGAGGAGATAAAAGTTAATGACAGCAATCCTAAGATAGGGCTGGCAGGCGCATGCGGAATATATTGCGGGGCATGCCCTGCCTACCTTGCCACACATGGCGAGGATGAACAGATGAAAATCAAGCGGCAAAAGATATCTTCATCTGTGCCTTCAAAGTCAGCAAAGGGGATACCTCCCTCCAACTGGATGAATGGTCTTGTTTGCGACGGCTGTGTCAGCGGCGGCAGGCTTGCGGGCCATTGTCAGATGTGCAATATCAGGCTGCACGCACTGGAAACGCAGGAGAATTCACGCTGTTCCCACTGTAAGGATCTGCCCTGTAATCGCATTACAAATTTGATAAATATGGGAGGGTTTCTGCACCGCAGGGAATATGTGCCTAACCTTAAAAAGATACATGACATGGGGCTTGACAGGTGGATTAAATATGAAGAGGAGCGATGGCGCTGCCCGAAATGCGGGCTTCCCATGAGCTGGTATGACGCCGAATGTATACGATGCGGGGAACCAAGGTCAGGACGTCTCTTTGCATTGACTGAAAAATAAGGGCATCACACAGGGGAAAAGGGGGCTCTTTTTATCAGGGCGCTATACCGGCAGGCTGCTCCTGTGACAGCAACCCTTTTTTGTCTGTTAACAATCTTTCTGACTGTTCATCAAGCTGTTTGACGAGCCTCTTACTGTCTTTGATATCCCCGTTTTGGGTCCATTTTATGCCCTGTCACAGAGGAGAGGAGTGCGTTAATTATCCATTGATATCAAACCCTTAATAATCATAACGGGTTTATAAAAGGGTTTTAGAAGGCATACTGTGTAAAGATGTTATTATTTTGTCAGGGATAATGCGGCCTTCAGATTAAAAGCCTTATGATCGGTCATTTGAAGACCTTATATCAAAAATGACTTACCATATTGATATTACAAGATAAATCAGCAAATATTAATTGACTTGAAGCCTTATAGCCTTTATACTCCATTTTAAAATTTTTTAAGAATCTACTCATTATATTGCACAGGAGGGTAACGGGATGAATTTTATCAGAGTAAATATGAATACAAAGACAATCAAGATTGAGTCAGTGCCTGAAGAGTATAAAGGTATTGGCGGCAGAGGGCTTACCTCTATCATGATCAATAAGGAGGTGCCAGCCGGTTGTGATCCGCTCGGTCCTGACAATAAACTTATTTTTGCCACTGGAATGTTCTGCGGCACAAGCATGTTCAACTCAAGCAGGGTATCTATAGGCGCAAAGAGCCCGTTAACAGGGGGCATAAAGGAGGCCAATGCAGGCGGCACTGCTGGTGCAGCGCTAGGGAAGCTTGGCATTGGGGCGATTATAGTTGATGGCAAGCCAAAGGCTAATGATTTGAGCATCCTCAAGCTTGACCTTGAGGGCAAGGCAGAGCTGATAGATGCATCTGAATATAAAGGCATGAGAACCTATGCCCTTGTTGAAAAGCTCCATGCAAAATATGGCGATAAAAATGCGGTGCTCTGCATCGGGCCTGCAGGCGAATATATGATGAAGTCTGCATCAATCCAGGGGAGCGACGTTGATAAGCGTCCATGCAGGGCAGCGGCAAGGGGAGGCATAGGCGCTGTTATGGGGTCAAAGGGTTTAAAGGCGATTATTATCCCCCAGAACGGCAAAAAGGCTGATCCTGTGGTTGATAAGGAGGTGTTCAGCGAGGCAACAAAGGCATTTGCAGCCCTGGTTAAGGCAAATCCATTTGAGGGAGAACTCCTGCCCGCATTCGGCACCCCTGCGCTGGTGGCCCCAGTAAACCTGATGGGCGCATTCCCCTGCTATAACGCAACAAAGGGCGAGTTTGAGGGGTGGCAGAAGATAAGCGGCGAGGCCCTTGCCAAAACAATAAAGGAAAGGGGCGGCCAGACAGGCCATGTGGGCTGCTCACAGTGTATTATCCGCTGTTCCAATGTATATAATGACAAGAATGGCAAATATGTTTCAAGCTCAATAGAGTATGAAACGGTCTGGGCAATGGGCGGTATGTGCGGCATAGATGATCTTGATGTTGTGGCCCGCATGGATTTCCTCTGTGATGATATAGGCGTTGATACAATGAACACAGGCGTTGCAATAGCCGTTGCCATGGATTCAGGCTACAGAAAGTTTGGAGACAAGAATGCACCTATAGAGATAATGGACGAGATAGCAAAGGGCACTGAAATGGGCAGGATATTTGGTGACGGCCCCTCTGCTGTTGGAAAGCATTTTAAAAACCCGAGGGTTGCGGCAGTAAAGAACCAGTCCATTGCCGCCTATGACCCAAGGGGTATGATAGGCAACGGTGTCACCTTTGCAACATCAACAATGGGAGCTGACCATACATCAGGAAACATGGTGGCCATGTACCTGGGCCATATACTTGACCCGCTTAAAAAGGAGGGCCAGCTTGAAAACTCAAGGGAGAACCAGATATTCTGCGCAATGGCTGACAGTATGGGCCTATGCCTGTTTGCAATGTATTCCATTGCATCGCCTGATGCAAAGGAGATGTTTATTAAACTCATTAACGCAAGGCTCGGCACAAAATGGAAGGTGGAAGACCTGCGGAACCTCGGTGTGCGTATACTCAAGGCGGAAAGGGAGTTCAATAAAAAGGCAGGGCTTACCGCCAAGGATGACAGGCTGCCCGAGTTCTTTATGAAAGAGCCTCTGCCGCCGCATAATGTGGTGTTCCCGTTTACAGATGCAGAGCTGGACAGCGTGCATAATTATTAGTCATAAGTTATGAAGCTGAGAGTACAGTTATTCGGTGTCCTGGGCAGAAAACTCCCCCGGTACAGTTCTCCTGAGGGGGTTGAAATGGAGCTGCCGGACGGGTCAACAGCAGGAGATCTTCTTGAAGCCCTGAATATCCCTGATGCCTGGGCACCGGCTATTGCCATGAACAGCCGTTTATTGAGGCGCGAAGATAAGCTGGCAGATGGCGCTGATATCAGGATTTTTCAGTCAGTTCACGGAGGGTGATCTGTTACAGTAAATGAAAAAGGGAGGGGAGATACCCGCCCTTTTTCATTTATATGTTATGTGTGCAATCTGCTAGAACTTCAAAATGGCCTTTAATGTCTTTCCTTTTTCAACATCTGCAACTGCCTCATTGATCTTTTCAAAGGGATAATATTTGATCATCTTGTCAAACGGCATGCGCCCCTGTTTGTAAAGGTCTATCATGACAGGAAGCAGGATATCAGATATTGCATCGCCTTCCACAATGCCTGTGACAGTGCGTCCATTGAGGATGCTCTGCATATCAAGGCTTGCCCTTACGCCCATTGGCGCCGCGCCAATAAGACCGCATTTACCGCCCATACGGAGGCAGTCCACTGCCTGGCTCAGTATTTCAGGGATGGCTGTGCACTCAAGAGAGTAATCTGCGCCTCCGCCTGTGATCTTTCTGATCTCTTCAACCGGGTCGCATTTGCCGGAGTTAACCAGATGGGTTGCGCCGAACTGTTTTGTGTTCTGCATCTTTTCATCGCTTCTGCTCACAACGATTATCTTTGTTGCCCCGCTCACCACCGCTGCCATTATTGCGCTTACGCCAACGGAACCTGTGCCTCCGAATATGGCAATGGATGAGCCGGGTTTAACCTGAAGGGAGTAGAATACGCCGCCCACGCCTGTCTGCAGAGCGCATCCAAGCGGCCCTAACATCTCTACAGGCACATCTTTGGGCATCTTGACGACATTGCGCTCTGATGCTATGGCATATGTAGCAAATGCGGACTGGCCGAAAAATGAGCCGTATACAGTCTGGTTTCCCTGTTTCATATATGTGCTGCCGTCTGGACGGGTCCCGAAGAAATTAAACGGGAAAAAATTGTCACAATGGGTCGGATGACCTTTTGTGCATGGCCCGCATGTGCCGCATGAGATGTAGCTCATGGCTACATGATCACCCGGCACAACCTTTTTTACCAGCTTGCCCACCTTTTCAACAACACCTGCGCCTTCATGGCCAAATACACCCGGGAATTTAACAGGGAGGTATCCATGCTGGCCTGAAAGGTCTGTGTGGCAAAGCCCGCATCCTTTCATGCGCACAAGTATTTCATTATCTCTGGGTTCATCCAGCTCTACCTCTTCTATAACAAATGGATCAGACGCTTTTTTTACTATTGCTGCCTTGATTTTCATACCCTTCCTCCTTAACTGATTGAAATTAGACATCTTTTTGGATACGAATTATATGGGGTTAAGTTCTGTATGTCAATATAAAACTGCCCTGAGGCATAAAACTGTTGACAATCATCCCCGTGTTAATGAATTCTTAAATAAAAGGGGCCCTGAATGATATAGAGAGGTGGTGCTGTGTTATGATAGAGATTACCAGAGAGATACATATACCGGACAGTGAGTTTAAAGAGGATTTTATCCGCTCAAGCGGGCCGGGCGGCCAGAATGTGAACAAGGTCTCCACTGCTGTCCAGCTCAGGTTTGATGTGAAAAATTCATCCTCATTACCCGATGGCATAAGAAGGCGACTTATAAGGCTTTCAGGAAACCGTATGACAAAGGATGGGGTACTTGTTATCAAGGCGGAAAGGCACCGCACAAGGGAGCAGAACAGGAGGGATGCCATAGAGAGACTTGCCGCCCTGATAGTGGAGGCATCAAAGGCGCCAAAGTACCGTGTGAAAACCTCTCCCACACTCTCATCAAAACAGAGAAGGATTGAAACAAAGCAGAAGAGGGGGAAGATAAAGAGATTCAGGGCGAGGGTTTCTTATGAGGATTGAAGAAATTTGAGATTTGAAATTTGAGATTTGAGAATGGAAAATTTGAAATTTGAGATTTGAGATTTGAGATGCAGGGCTTAAGAATTTGAAATCTCAAATCTGAAATTTGAAATTTAAGAGGGAGGCACCGCGAAATGACCTATGCTCGGTTTGAAGAACTGCCTGTGTGGCAGGAGGCTATCAGGCTTGTGGAAAAGGTTTATAACATGACCGAGGCAAAAGAGTGGAAGGGCCACAGTAGCCTGAGGGATCAGCTTGAAAGGGCGGCCCTCTCTGTTTCAAATAATATTGCTGAGGGATTTGAGCGCGGCACCACAAACGAACTTCTTGCATTTCTATATATTGCCCGTGGTTCCGCAGGGGAGGTGCGATCCATGCTCTGTTTTATAGAACAGCGTGAAGGGTTTTCACATTTCAAATCTCAGATTTCAGATTTGAAATCTATTGCAGAGAGCTGTTCACGCCAGATACGGGCATGGGCTGACCATCTGCAAAATTCAGAAATCAAAGGGCAGAGACACCTGAATAAAAAGACACAATCACTATACAATCAGGAAAAAGGGGAAGAAGACTTTAGAAAAGAGCTGTTGAGTAGACTGCCGCCAAATCATCCCTTGCGGAGAAAAGAAAATTGAGACTGGAAAATTTGA
>CAYWRH010000092.1:0-17125 GCA_964460435.1 uncultured Desulfatiglans sp. | reverse complement strand
AGTATAGCATATTATATTATTTATGTAACCTTTTTATTGAATCGAAATACTAGAGCAAATCTTCAAAGACACATACGAAAGAATCTGCAAGAAATTTGTAGCAACATTTCCCTTTGTATCAGAAGTAAAATTGTCGTCAGCCGACAATTTTGGTTTTCATTATCCTGGCATTGTGCCTGTATTTGCTTTAAGAGAGAAATATAACAACAAGTGGATCCCATTAAATGAGTTCGCATCCGGAATGAAAAAAGTACTACTTATACTAAGCGATATATTCATACTTCCTGAGGAAGGTTGCGTCTATATGATTGACGAGTATGAAAATTCATTGGGAGTTAACGCTATCAACTTCTTTCCTTCTGTATTACTTGAAGGAACAACTGAAAGCCAATTCCTTATAACTAGTCATCATCCATACATAATTGGAAATGTTCCTGTAAAAGATTGGATAGTACTTCATCGAAAAGAGAACACTGTCCACGTGAAACAAGGCGCTGAATTGGAAGAAAGATTTGGAAAGTCGAAGCAAAAGGCATTTATTCAGCTTATTAATGAACCTTTTTATATTGAAGGTGTTGAATGAACTTATATATTGTAGTCGAAGGGGAAGTGGGCGAGAAGTATTTGTATCGGAATTGGATACCTCTTGTTAACCCAATATTGAGTTACGTTCAGCACATATCTATGATTGTCGAGAATAACTTTGCCATTTTATCGGGTGGTGGATTTCCTAATTATTTTGATGTCATCGAAGCTGCCATAGACGATGTTAACAATTATCCCAATATCGATAGGTTAGTGATAGCCATAGACTCTGAGGATTTATCATACTCAGAGAAGCTAAGTGAAATGAACCATCACCTATCGCAATTTAGATGTAAAGCTGAGACAAGAGTCATTATTCAGCATTTCTGCCTTGAGACATGGGCATTAGGAAACCGACAAATTATAAGGCAGAATCCTCAGTGCCCTAAGCTGATACAATACAAGAGGTTCTACAATGTGAGATCAGCAGATCCAGAACTTCTACCGCCTTATCGCTTAGAGGAACTGAATAGAGCACAATTCGCTGAGATATACTTGAGAAGAGCACTTAATGATAAATTTAGAAACTTGACCTACACAAAAAGCAATCCTGAAGCTCTTTTGAATGCTAAATATTTCCAAAGAGTCAAAGAAAGATTTGAACAAACAAACCACATAAGGAGCTTTAATGACTTTTTAACTTCTTTTAGATAATTTGCTTTAGTCCTAATCGGGTAAAGGGGAGAATTTAACTCCCCCTCCCCACACCACTAGCATGTGGGTCCGCACTAGCGCGGACTAGGGGACATCTTTAAATATTAAAATAAGTTGAACTATTGATATGGTATAAGTAAGATTTTCCTTATGCTAAGAATAGCTAGAGAATTGAGTTATTGTAATATTTAAGGACACCCCCACGACCCCATGACAATCGCCTTTTTCCTGTTTCATATATGCCTTATGGCTATACCTGCATTCCTCCTGGCTCATAATATAAGACCGACTGAAGCAGAGATTTGGATTCAGCCTGTTATCAGTGCCTGGGCCCCTTTCTAGTGTGATGAGCAAAATTTTGATTATATCTGTTATTTTTATGTTATAAGAAGGAGAGCGCTCTCTGAAGTCAGGATGCTGACTATTTTTTATAATTATCTGGTATTAGTGATAGCTGCGGAACCATTTATTAAAGGTTTATGCACCTATTACCAGGCGCACGATTATATGAAAGCAGATATGGAATAAGATTACTTATTGATCTACCTCAATAATTGGAGATACATGGAGACAATTATGAATCATATTGCAGCCTGGGATTGGCAAAATACCAATAAAAAAATTCCTTTTAAGAAATGGGAAGAACAATACGACTGGATCGAAGAGCCATATGTAAGCCCTGATGGTGAAAGGATAGCTGCGATCGTCAGGACAGGGGATGATCTTTTTAATGTCTGTGTCAATGGTGAGACATGGGAGATGCCGTTTGAAAAAATATATAACCTGCGTTTCAGCCCTGATGGCAGGCTTGCAGCACTTGTATCAAATGATATGGAGTGGACTGTTGCAGTAGATGGGCAGCTATGGGAGAACCGGTTCGGGTTTGCATGGAACCTGATGTTCAGCTCTGACGGAGCCCATATTGCGACAGCATATGAACAGGACATGGAATATGCTGTCGCACTTGATGATACCACCTGGGAAAACACCTTTGCAAGTATCACCAATATAACAATGAGCCCTGACGGGACACAGACATCAGCAACAGTACAGACAGAACACTTGGATGCTGCTGATATAGCAAAGTTTAAGGAAGGGATATATGCGCCGGCGCCTGGAGGAAACCCCTGGGAAAGATCCTTTACAAATGTCTGGAAGAATGTATTCAGCCCTGACGGAAAAAGGCTTGCTGCCGATGTCAGAATAAACAGGTTCGAATACACAATAGCAGTAGATGGAGAATTATGGGAAAAGACCTTTCCAATGGTATGGGAACCATGTTTTAATCCAAAAACCGGAGATGTTGTCGCCCCTGTATTATCAGGAGGATGGACTCTTGCCAATAAAGGCGGGAATATATGGAAATCAAAGTTTAAACAGCTATGGCATCAACAATTCAGTGCAGACGGTAAAAAACTTGCGGCCATTGTTTCACCTGTTTTCGGAAAATGGACTATCGCGGTAAATGATAAAGCCTGGAAAACCAGGGTTGATGAAATGATAACTGACTTGGTTATGAACCACGACGGAACAAGAATTGCGGCAGTGGTTAAAGATAAAGGTAAATGGGGGATTATCGTTGATGATAAAATATGGAGTATTGAATTTGACATGGCATGGCAGCCAGTTTTCAGTCAGGACGGAAAACATGTGGCAGCAAAGGTTGAAAAGAATGGCATGAAATATATCATTATTGACGGTTCCCTGCTCCCGACGCCATATCATCATTTATGGAATCCGGTTTTTAACGAAACAGGTAATAAACTACTGATAAAAGCAATAGTTAATGGAGAGTATAACCGAATTCTTCATTCGCTTTGACAGTATATATAGTTTTTTAAAAAAAATTAAAGGAAGAGCATTTGCTGTATTAGGGAGTCAATCATGGAAAGTATATATTTTTTTCTTAAAGGTCCCATGATGTGGATCTGTTTTGTAGTATTTATCATTGGGATTTTATATCAGGTTTATCGTGTTTTAAACCTTGCTAAAAAAAATGAGGCATTTATCTTTTCATTTCTTAGCCTGAAATATAGCTTGAGGTCAATACTGCACTGGATAATCCCGTTTGCAAGCACAAATATGCGTGAACAGCGGGTAATGACAGTAATAGGTTTTGCCTTTCATATATGCCTGCTTCTGGTAACTATATTCTTAGGTTCTCATATTGCTCTTTTACATGAAGCCTTTAATATCAGCTTTTGGGCTCTGCCTAAAATTCTTGCTGATATTATGTCCGTTATTGTTATTTCAGGTTGTGTTTTTTTCCTTATAAGAAGGATAGTCCGGCCGGAAGTACGCTTTGTCACGTCACTATCTGATTACATTTTTCTTCTTTTAATTGCACTTCCCTTTATTACAGGGTTGTGGTCAAGTTATCAGTTCCCCGGTTATTCTTATGTTTTACTCATTCACATGTTAAGCGGGCAGATCATGCTCATGGCAATACCCTTTACCCGTTTTATACATATGATTTTCGGCATTTTTTCGAGGGCTTATACCGGTTCAGAGTTCGGCGGAGTCCGTTTTGCTCGCGACTGGTAAGGTTAAAATGAAAATATTACAAATTAAAATTTACTCTAATAAAATAAAAGGGTCTTGAAAACATGAAAGGCGAAATACAGCCGGAAAAAAATAATAATACGGAAATAATCGATGAAGGCATAGCCCAGGGAATGGCGAATCTCACTCCTTCTAAAATTAAATCGGTGATAAACCAGGTTCTTGAAGGGGAGACCGGTGCAAGATTTAGGATGTATATTGACACATGTGTGCATTGCGGGCTCTGTTCCGAGGCATGCCATTTTTATCTTTCAAATGATAATGATCCCCATTTCTCACCTGTGGGTAAGGTAAAACAAACTTTATGGGAAATGATAAAGAAAAAAGGCAAAGTGTCACCTGAGTTTTTGAAAAGAGCCACAGAAATTGCACATACTGAATGCAATCTGTGTAAAAGATGTTCCATGTACTGTCCATTTGGTATTGATATAGCATATCTCATGCTGGTGGTCAGGAGGATAATCCATAAACTTGAGATGACACCACTTTATATCCAGGATACTGTCAACAGTCACTCTGCCACAATGAACCAGATGTGGGTAAAGGAAAATGAATGGGTTGATACCCTGCAATGGCAGGAGGATGAGGCAAGGGATGAAATACCCAGGCTCAGGATTCCCCTTGAAAAAGAGGGGGCGGAAATAATGTATTCTGTTATCGCGCCTGAACCCAAATTTCAGGCAGGTCTCATATACAAGGCTGCTGTCTTGATGAATGTAACCGGAGTAGACTGGACAATGCCTGCCACACCCGGATGGGATAACAGCGATATGGCCATGTTTACTGGAGACAATGAAATAATGGCCAGACTTAAGCGCCAACATTTTGAGACTGCCGCCAGACTTAAGGTGAAAAAAATTGTAATGGGGGAGTGCGGCCATGCATTTCGATCTGTCTATGATATGGGGAATAGGGCACTGAGCTGGAGAATGCCCCCCATACCAATGGTGCATGCAATTGAGTTTTACTATGATCTTTTCAAGGCCGGCAAAATAAAACTGGCCAGGAAATTTGAGAAACCAGTAACCATTCACGATCCATGCAATGTTGTCAGAGGAAGGGGGTTACATGAGAAGGCAAGGTATATTCTTCATGAACTTTGTGAAAATGTTGTAGAAATGCATCCTAACATGGAACTTAATTACTGCTGCAGCGCAGGTGGCGGGGTAATCAATTGTGGCCCTCCATATAAAATAAAAAGAGTTAAAGGCAACAGGATTAAGGCGGAACAATTAGCAGCAACCGGTGTTCCTGTGCTTATTGCCCCTTGTCATAACTGCCACAGCGGGCTTGAGGATATCGTGCATCATTATAAACTTGGGATGGAAGTGAAGTTTATCATAGATATCCTGTATGAATGTCTGGACAAAGGAGAATAAAGTGGAGTTAAGAATTTCAATTCTTGCTGCAGTAATAATTGGATGCATATTATGGTACAGTGTATTGGATGATGGTAAATCAATCACTTTTTTAGACAATTCCAGTTTTGTAAACCCCCAGAAACCAGCCTCCGCCTTTGATCATGACTATCATAACCTGGATCTGGAAAATAAATGCGAAGAGTGCCACCATGTATATGAAAATGGTGTTCTGGTTAAAGATAAATCTTCAGAAAATAAAAGATGTATTGAATGTCACCCCTTAAAAGCTAACGATGAATATAAAATTACCTTGTTACAGGCCTTCCATTCGCAGTGCCAGGGCTGCCATGAGAAGAAAGAAAATGGGCCTGTCATGTGCGGGGATTGCCATAAGAGGTAATATCTTCAAACTATTATTGATGATATAAAGGGAAAGCTGGTAAGCTGCGATAAGAACGAGATAAGAAAGAAACATTTAGAGAGGAAGGGAAGAGATCGTGATCTTCCTGATTTAAAGTATTTTCATGAAAGGCCTGGAGTAGAGGATATAATAAAAGAGACAGAAGAACTATTTGATGGGGACTCTGCTTTATTGAAGAGGGTACAGATATATTTGTGCCATAGATATAGCGGTAAGAGGTTAAAGGAGATAGGGGAACATTTTGGGATTGGTATTTCCGGGGTGTCGCAGGCAAGCGGTCGCTAGCAAAAATATTTATGGATGAAGAAACAAAAACATGGGACATTCAGGTTTACATAAAAGCGGGGTCTGCTTTTCAAAGATTGAGCTTATAGCTCTTTTGATTGGGCTGCTGGGGACAATAACAGCATGCCTGGCCAACTATGGCTGGCATTGGAATAGAGAGAGTCTGTTCTTCATGATCTTTTCAGCTGTGCCCTACGGTTTTCTTTTGGCGGGTAATTATATAGTCCGCAGAATTGTCAAATCCCGCATTATAGAGCCAGTTACAGCATTATTTGCCATTGCACTAACATCACTGTCACTGATCGTGTACATCAAAGCTGTTATTTATCCAAGCCATTCCTCCGGGATGATATTCCTTATATTGCCTCTATGTCTGATGGTGGCTATCCCGATTATTATGATGCTGACAGTTGTGGGATTTCTCATAGCGGAAAAGAGATTACACAGGGTATCACAAAAATGAAAATAGTTTGTTCAGAAGAAAAAGATTTTGATGCATGGATATCGCTTGCAAGGGAGGTTGAGCCGCTATTTGGCCCTATGGCTGATGAGATATCTTTTCATGATGCATTAAGACAGGCTATTTCTCTAAACACTGCATTCTGTATCTATTCAAAAAATAATGGAGAGAGCAGTGAGCTTGCAGGCGGTGTTGTTATATCGAAAGAGACAAATGAAATAGCATGGCTTGCAGTATCACAAAAATATCGTGGAAAGGGTTATGGCAGGAAACTGATCAAATTTGCTATCAGCAGGCTCAATCCGCAGAAAGATATTTTTGTCCAGACCTTTGATAAATCTGTCCCGGAAGGAAAGCCGGCAAGACAATTATATCTGGCCTCCGGTTTTACAGAGATCAAGCATGGCGGCCTGAACCCCGCAGGGGTTTCAACAGTGATAATGCGACTAAAGGCCTTAAAAATGTTATGAGCACTACCAACAATCTTCAATCACCTTAAAAAAGGGTGAGTTTCTGTTACAACATTTAAAAGTCGATTTCTTAATGGATTAATGTTAAGAAATATCAAGGTTATCACTAAAGATCCATATGGAGGATATAACATGATCAGGGAGATTAAAGCACAGGACCTTGATACAGAAAAATTCATTAATGAAAAGGTGAAAGAGATCAAGGATACCGTAGGCGACGGGATGGCAATAAACGCCCTTTCGGGCGGTGTTGATTCATCTACTGTTACAATGCTGGGCCATCGGGCCCTGGGTGATAAACTCAGGACTGTGTTTATTGAAAACGGCCTCATGCGCAAGGGAGAACCTGAAGAGGTGGTGGCCTTTTTCAGGGAGCTTGGTGTAAAGGTGGAGATTATTGACGCAAAAGATATATTTTTTGCGGAACTTAAGGGTGTAACTGACCCTGAAGAAAAGAGGGAGGCGATCAGGGATGCCTTTTACAAAAAGGTATTTGGCAGGATCGTGAAGGAAAGTAATGCAAAATTTCTGCTTCAGGGGACCATACTTACAGACGTGGATGAGACTGTTGCAGGCATTAAACGTCAGCACAATGTCTTTGAACAGTTGGGGATTGATCCTGAGGAGGCATTCGGCTACCGCATCCTTGAACCTATGATACAACTGCGTAAAGACGGCGTAAGGATGATAGGAAAGGCGCTCGGGCTTCCCCCGGCCCTTTTTGAACGCATTCCCTTTCCCGGGCCGGCACTTGCCGCCCGTGTAATAGGAGAGGCAACCCCTGAAAGAATAGAGATGGCCCGAAAGGCAACCGCTGTTGTGGAAAAATGGCTTAAAAATTCCGGGGCTTTTCAGTACATGGGCATACTTCATGAGGACAGGGTCACAGGGATGCGCGACGGGAAACGTGATTTCGGCCAGCAGATAGAGGTAAGGTGCTGGGATAGCGTGGATGCCCGCACTGCCACACCAACAAGGCTCTCATTTGACCTGCTTGAAAAACTTGCAGCAGAAATAATCAGCGAGGTTCCGGGCATTGTGAGCGTTACCTACAATATCGCAACCAAACCGCCATCCACTATTGAGGCTGTTTAATGTTTTCTTTGTTTATTAAGTGACTTGATTTTATGCAAAACATACAGTATTTTCATTTTACTGTTTTGAGGTTTTTTGGTTAAAAGATATTCGGCCAAGTAAAATCTTGACTTAGGATGCCCGATTAATTATCTTTGGGTTTTTCAAACAGATATCCGTTTAAGGCGGTTAGATTTTTTTCATATAAATTGTAGAAACTGGAGACAGGAGATTTATGAACAAGTCACAACTCATTGAGGCCTTGGCTAAAGAGGAAGACCTCGCCCTGAAAAAGGCTGAGGAGGTCGTCAATACCGTTTTTGGTGATATGGAAAAGGCCCTCGCCAATGGAGAACGGGTTGAAATCAGAGGTTTTGGCAGCTTTAAGGTCAAACACTACGAAGGGTATCAGGGAAGAAATCCCAAGACTGGTGAGATCATCAATGTGGCGCCCAAGAAGCTCCCGTTTTTCAAAGTTGGGAAAGAGCTCAAGGAAAGGGTTGATATTTCCTAAGCTGCGGAAACTGCAATATCCTCTGGCTAAATGCCCTTAAGGTTACTGATAGCCCGGGATAAAGATAAATATAAACCCTTGAATATTTGCGAGTCCGGGTGGACCATGCGTGACAGACGCTTATGAACCCCGTCAGGTCCGGAAGGAAGCAGCGGTAAGTAAGGCAGGCTGTGTCGTAATGGTATCTACCCGGACCCTCAAGTATTTATTCCTCTCCGGTATGATTATCCAATTTGATAAAAATAACAGACAGATTAATGAATCTTCACAAGGTGAATGTTTTTATCTATGCTTCCAGGGCTTGTCAGCACATAAGGAGCTGATCCACAGGGTATTCACAAGAAATAATGGATACAGCAGTGCGCCATATAACAGCCTCAATGTAAGCTATTCAGTTGGCGATGATCCGTTACTTGTTGACCGGAATATTCTGGCAATCAAACAGAATACGGGAGCTGACAGGGTTGTATATATGAACCAGCAGCATGGCGACACAATCATATCGCTTAAAGAGGGATTAAAAGAGGTGTCCGAACAGGTGTATGAGGCGGATGCCATTATTACAGATATTCCTGGTATGGCGATAATGGTGAAACAGGCGGACTGCCAGGGTATTATCCTGTTTGACCCCATAAAAAGGGCGGTTGCGGTTGTGCATTCAGGCTGGAAGGGGAGCGTAAAAAATATATGTGGCAAGGCTGTAAAAAAGATGTGCGGGGATTTTGGTGTGTACCCTGAAAACATCATTGCTGCAATCGGCCCTTCACTTGGCCCATGCTGTGGGGAATTCACCACATATAAAGAGATATTCCCTTCCCATTTTAAAAAATTTATGCAGGGTATGGCCCATTTTGACTTCTGGGCCATAACTGAGAAAGAGCTTGCTGATTCGGGTATAAAACAGGAGAACATAGAAAAGGCCGGTATATGCACAAAATGCAATACAGACCGGTTCTTTTCATACAGGGGCGAGGGCATAACAGGGAGATTTGCCACTGTAGCAATGATAAAGAGGAGCTTGTGACAAATTTTACCTCTTTTTTTACAGATTTATTCAGGAGAGAAAATGAAGGATTCAATCTGGACAACACATTCCTTTGGCTGCAAAAGCTATTACCTGCTTGATTTTGATCATCCGCAGGTGGAAAAGGATATAATCGGCGAAATGGATTCGGGCGTGGATGTCTATTATGACCGCAGGTGGGGGCTTACCCAGGAGTTCTGCGGGTTTGTCAATGAAATACCTGAGCTCTTTAAAGAAAAAGATATCCTTATTGCGGGTGCGGGGATCGGCGCCGAGGCGGTGGTGATAGGGAGTATGGCTAAAAAGCTCTATATAAATGATCTGGCACCTGTTGCGCTTGATTATTGCGCAAAACAGTTATTACAGAACAACATCAGTAACTTTGAAAAGATAGAGGGGAGTTATGGGGAAATAGATGTCCCGGATGTTGATCTCACTGTTGCCTGTTTTTGTGTCTATAACAGCCCCACCATGAAGGCAATGAAGAGCCTTATAGAAAAATGCAGGTGCCCTGTGCTGATAGTAAATGACCCTCTTCCCGCCTTTGTGCGATTATTAAAGGCGGTTAAGAGGTCAAGAAGGCCGCTTGTATCAGAAGAGAGATTTCCATGTTACCTGTATGAATAACTTTATTTTATTGCCCCAGTCGATTGGCAAGCTGCGCCCTGTATAACGAGGGGATAGCTATGCCGTCTCTTCCAATGCCCTCAGTAATAAACCAGGGCGTAACCCTGTCCATGCATGACCCGCCTAAAACAACCCTTTTGCCCCCCTTTCGGGTTATGCCAATATAAAAGGCCTGTGGAAAGTGTTCAAACAGCGTTTCAACAGTGCCGGATGATGTGTATCGTTTGTTCTCGCTGCGGGCAAACTCATCATTATCACCTCCGGTATAGCATGACATGTTGAGTGGAGCCCTTATATTCCAGAAGACATTTCTTACACCAGCGTGGGGCAGCACAGAGGTATCACCTCCAGGGCAGACATAAAAACCCTGCATCTCTTCAAAAAGGTTTTCATAGGGGGCAAGCCCGTGAAAATCAATAATGGAATCTGCGCCATATAGCTGATTACCACCTTCATAATAGGCTATGGCCCCTGTGATTACATTTCCTGATGCATGGTTTTTCAATGTTATGGGGTGTATCATACGTGCCCTGAATTCTGCCCTGTTAACAAGCAGATCATTGCTGTGGGCAATGGTAATCCCTGCATGGCCGTCAAGCCCGACAAAGCCTGTATCCTCAATGGTTATCTGTGCAGATCTGCTTACAATGATACCCTGTGTTACATCCTTAAAAACTACATCCCTCACCCATGAATTGACAGCAAAGCTGAACCAGATGCCATTCCACAGGTAGTCCTGCTCCTTTGCCGTGCGTAACACCCTGCCATCAGGGGCGAGAAATGGTTTATGATGCCTGTATCCGCCAGGCCATGCGGTCTCAATTCGCATATGTTCAATGCCTACACCTTCTACCCCTTCAAAGGAACAGATACGTGGCCTGTAAAGAATATATTGATCAAACCGGGCAGGTCTTGAGAGCTGTATGGTCTTTTTATCAACCACCTTTTTGATATTTATGAGCCATGTATGCTTGGCGGCATCAGGCCCGAAGCTTTCAGCCTGATCCTTTGTAAAGCGAAAGGGCGAGGTAAGTTGAGAAACAAGATCAGTATCTAAAGGGAAGGGGGGCACCCGGCTGATCACAGGATCAGTAAAATCTATTGCCACCATCTGGCCATCCTGAAGCCTGCGGGTGTCAGACACAGTTGCAACCATTTCGCCCCGCATTACATCCCCGGTATATAGAGCAAGTTCGACCCTGTGTTCAATTCCCTGGACAGATATCGCAGCAGAACTCCGGGCTTCCTCTTTCGCAGGAATAAACCCTAGACGCTGTACAATTCTTTCCGGTCCGGGTGAGCCCAGGAATAAAACAGTGCCTGCTTCAGCGCTGCCCTCACCCCGCAAAATAACCCTGCTGTGGGTAATGAGCAAAAGTGGCATTTCAGGGGTTGAATGTATTTTGTACCTGCCCCTGGGCAGAAACACAACACCTCCGCCCCCTTTACCTGCGGTGTCAATGGCTTTTTGAATGGCTATCGTATCATCTGTGTCATCATTAGGAACAGCCATGAAATCAGGGCCGGTAACATCATACAGCGGGGCATTAATCTCAGGGATACCCTTTTCACCCATAAGATAACCCGCATAGGAAAAATCAGGAAGATTGCGACCTGTGGGGCCATTTGACAAATATTGCTTCCATACAGAGGGGACCCATCTATATTGACCCTCTCCATTATCACACGTTGAATCTGAAGGGTTTAGATGTATCCTGCCACATCCCGCCATAATCAAACCTGTATAAACAACAAGGAGGTATAAGGTATATCTGTATGCATGAAATGTGGTAAAAGGGGACATATATTTTCCTGTCTGACTGATGTAAAATTATTTTACCAGTGGGGCTGGTTGCCTATTCTGTATCCCATAACCTCAAGGGTGTCATTAACAACCAGTATCGCATCAGGATCAATATCCCTTACTATCTTTTTTAGCCGCGGCAGTTCATTAAAGGAGATGATTGTATAAAGGACATTCTCCTCTCTATTTGTATAGGCGCCCCTGCCGGAAAGAATAGTGACTCCCCTCTGGATCTGCGCCATGATCGCCCTTGATATCTCTTCCCATCTTGAGGATATGATCAGCACAGTCTTGCGCTGGCTCAGGCCTGTAACTACGATGTTTGTAATATTTGAGCTGATGAATATGAATATCAGTGTATAGAGAGCCCTTTCAATGGGGAAAAGGGCTGCTGCTAATGAAAGAAGCACAACATTAAATAAGAGTATCGTGGTGCCGAGTCGTATGGAAAATAGTCTCAGGAACATAACAGAAAGTATATCGAGCCCCCCGCCAGAACCCTGCGATCTAAGGGTGATGCCGGTTCCAGCACCCATAATAATACCTCCAAGTATGGCGGCAAGGATTTTATCATTGAGTGGCACCTGATATTTTACATATATAAGGGCTACAGTAAAGAAGATCATGCCTGGGATGCTGTAGAGAAAAAACCTGCGGCTCACAAACATATAACCAAGTATATATACAGGGATGTTAAGGATAAAAAAGATGATCGAGACTGGCGCCCATGGGATAATATAGTGCACAAGAAGCGCTATCCCGGTGAACCCTGCACCGAAAAATTCCATGGGGAGCAGTATGGAGTTGACCGCCCATGCGCCAAGAACGCTTCCTGTGGCAATCAGTAAAAGATTCCATGCAACATTGCCGAAAGCCTTTAATTTTTTGTTATCTGTTACCGGCAATCAAGCCTCTATTTCTCAAGTTTCAGAAACATCAGGACGCCTGCTCCTACTAATGCCCCTATGCTGATGAGCATGGTAACAGCAGGAAGGCTTAATCCATGATCAAACATATAGCCTACAATAATTGGTGAGAGGTATGCGCCTCCACGTCCAATGCCAAGGACAAATCCGGTGCCTGATGCCCTTACATGGGTAGGAAAGGCTACGGGAAACAGGGTATACATACCCACAATCCCTGCATTCCCAAAAAAACCGCAAAAGACAGCGAACACTGCAAAGTAGGTAAGATCAGTTGTTGTGCCTAAAATCGTTATGAAAACAGCCGAAAAGATTAGAGTTATTACTGTAAGGATCTTCAAGCTTACCCGCAGGGTCATTAACCCGAGTATTATTCCGCCCAGAGCACCGCCAATATTGGCAAACATCATCATCTGTGCCCCGTCCGCAGATTCAAATCCCATCTTTACCACCACCTTGGGCACCCATTTGAGTATGAAGTAGTAGGTGCTGATCTGTAATAAATAGGCAATGCTTATTGTTGTTGTGATTCGGATCAGTGAAGATGAAAACAGATCACTATAGGATTTTTTTCTCGTCTCTGTTGTTACCTCCGGCAGCATTGTGACAATATCATGTCCAATGCGTTTGAGTGTCCTGTTAACCTTGTCCAGCGCACCTTTCGGCTGTTTGCGTATAAGCCAGTGCACAGTTTCAGGCACCACAAAATAGAACACAGGAACAAAAAAAATCGTTAATACAGCCCCGAAATAGAATATCAGGCGCCAGTCACCATAGGTGTGCAACAGCCACCCGGCTATTTTCGATCCCACAACACCGCCAACAGGATAACCGATAGCCATGATGGAAATACAAAGCGCCCTGTTTTTTAGATTGGAGAACTCCGCTGTTATCGCTGTGATAGAGGCGAGAAGCCCTCCTATGCCCAGGCCGGTTATAATCCTGTAGATCGATAATTCAGTCACATTAGCGGACTGGGTTACCATGAACATCCCTGAAGCCATCATCAGCAGGCAAACCAGCATTGTTTTCCGGCGTCCTGTAGCATCGGCTACCCAGCCAAATGCTATAGAACCTATACCCATTCCAATAAGCTCCATGGAGAGGATAAAGCCAACTGTTGTATCATTCAGACCCCATTCCCTTGCAATATCAGGGGCAGCCAGACTTATTGACAGCACATCAATGCCATCCATGGCATTCAACCCTACGGTTATGGCAATGATAAAGATCTGTAAAAGGCTCATGGGTGATCTATCTATGGTTTCACGCGGGTCAGAATTCATAATTTTATTATCGTTAGCAGTCATGGTTCTCCTCTTTTAAAAGGGGGACAGCCCTGTTGCCTGATGTTCACGGCCTGTTGGTCAATCAGGATCCTGTTATGGAGATTATATAACTATTTTTCAACCGGATATCCGGCCTCAATCCAGCCCTGTAGAGCAGGGTGCTTCAGCACCTTTACATCGTTGTATCCCATTTTCATGAGCTGCTTTGCAAAGTCATTGCTGTCAGATTCACCAGGGCCGCAGGTGCAGTATGTAACAATGGGTATCCCGGC
Source organism: uncultured Desulfatiglans sp. (assembly GCA_964460435.1). Taxonomy (GTDB): domain Bacteria; phylum Desulfobacterota; class DSM-4660; order Desulfatiglandales; family HGW-15; genus JAAZBV01. Next base: position 2,800 of record CAYWRH010000092.1, on the reverse strand, counting down.
CGGTATCACCCACACATCTTCTAAAGCAAGCTGTGATTTCCAGGGGATGGAGATAGCCCCCTTGATATGACCTTTTTCATAGATATTAAGCGGCTGAACATCTATGATGGTAACCTCAACCTTATCGTCAATCATTTTTTTCAGCTCTTCAATGGATAACCTTGGCACTTCATCGCCCTCTGCGTTGCAGATTGGACTAAATGATGAAATGGACATAACCAGGCAAATAGAAAGGATTGCCCCTGCTATTCTGGAGATTTTGTTTGTTTTCATGATTTCTCCTTTCAACCCAAGAAGGGTTATATATTTATAATGAATTGATAAACTACATAAGCCCTTAGATGGCCATAAGGGTTCACATAATTTCTGTTTCAGGCCAATTATATCTCTTTGCGAAAAAAGTTAAGCCACCCTTTATGTATATTAATGATATGTATTATACATGCTTATAGTAAAGTGATCAGCCGGGTCAAGCAAAAATTTGGAGTTATCATTAATTACCATCCCTTTTTTATCGCCAGAAGAGAGGAAAAAGTTTAAAGGAAAACAGGCAGTTGAAATTTATCTGTAAATAAATAAAAAAGTCATATTTACATCTGTAAAATTTGCTGCTAAAAAATTACCCGTAATTTTTAGCATGGATATGTTTTGATGGCTGAAATAGAAAAGGAAGTAATTGGTGACAGGTCTGTCACTGTGTTTAAGGTCAGGGGGAAAATGCTCTTTGAGCAGATAATTGATGAGGTCACACAGTTTTATAAAAATGGGTTAACACAAAACACTGTCTGGGACTTTACCGGCGCTGAAGGTGGCCATATCACATCTGAAGAAATAAAAAAGATCGCCTTCCATGCAAAGGATTTTGGCCACCTGCGTAAAAATGGCAAAACCGCTTTTGTAATCTCTTCATCACTGGCATATGGCCTTGGCCGCATGTATGACTCACTTGCCCAGGTATTTAACCACCCAGTAAGGCATGGCGTATTCAGAAGTTTTGACGATGCAATTTCATGGGTTAATGGCCCGGATAACAATTAGCCAGGCTTGATCATATCTTTATGGAAAAACCTAAAAATATATTAGGTGGATATAAATATTTTTATTGACCTCCATAAATGATTTTGCTAGAAAATGCTCTTTAAAATATTTGTAGTAATTGTTCCCCGATAGCTCAGTCGGTAGAGCAGGTGGCTGTTAACCACCCTGTCGATGGTTCGAGTCCGTCTCGGGGAGCCAGTAATCCTGAGCCCGTTCACCCGAACGGGCTTTTTTATTTGTGCGTGTGGAAATCATGTCTCAGTGGGTTATATAATCCAGGGCGGGTCGAATGAGTCAACTTTTACCGATATATATCCGGCAAAAAACATCTTTTCCATTGCTAAATTTACAGAACAGTTTAATATTTCCGGCTGAGTTTAACAGATTTTATGAATACATGACACTATTAATATGGTGTCTCTATTATTAGAGGTAAATTATGAGAAACATTATTGTCCATCCCGGGGCAAAAAACCTGGTATACGAGATAAGAGAGATTGTTGCGATCGCACAAAAGATACAAAAAATGGGTGTGCCCATTATCTGGGAGAATATTGGCGACCCGGTTGAAAAGGGGGAGAAGGTACCGGACTGGATAAAACAGTATGTAATGGATGCGGTATCAGAGAGTAAAACATACAGGTATTCACCAAGCAAGGGGCTCCAGGATGCACGGGAATATATTGCATATGAGAGAAATATTGAAGGAGGTATTCAAATAACCCCTGATGACATCCTTTTTTTTAACGGGCTGGGTGATGCCATATCAATGGTTTACAGAAACCTTAACCGCAAGACAAGGATAATGGGGCCCAACCCTGCATATCCGACACACTCCTCTGCAGAGGCAGCACATTCTGATGCCCCTTACATCACATATGCGCTGAACCCATATAACGGGTGGCAGCCAGATCTTGAAGAGATGGAACAAAAGATCAAGGCCCATCCTGAGATCTCCGGCATACTGATCATCAATCCTGATAACCCTACGGGCTTTGTCTATGAGGTTCATGTTATGAAAAGGATTGTTGACCTTGCACGCAAATACGACCTTTTTATTATCTCGGATGAAATCTATTCCAACCTGACATATGGCGATATTGAATACAAAAAGCTTGCTGCTATTATTGAGGATGTGCCTGCAATCGGCATGCGGGGTATTTCAAAGGAGTTCCCCTGGCCGGGGGCCAGGTGCGGCTGGATCGAGTTCTACAACAGAGACAGGGACAGGGATTTTAAGGATTATACCCAGGCCCTTATAAATTCTAAAATGCTTGAGGTGTGTTCAACAACGCTGCCGCAGAGTGTGATTCCAACTATCATGGGCGACCCTCGCTATTACCCGTATGTAGCCCAGCGTTGTAAAGAATACAAAAGGCGGGCAGAGATCGCCTGTGAACATTTTTCAAAGATACCTGAGCTTATTGTTAATATGCCGCACGGGGCGTTTTACATGTCTGTTATATTTAAGGATGGGGTTCTTACAGATAAGCAGAGGCTTCCTATTGAAAATAAAGAGGTAAGGGAATTTTTTAAAGAGACCATTGAAAAGGAAAAGATCCTTGACAGAAGGTTTACATACAGCCTGCTAGCTTCAACCGGCATCTGTGTTGTGCCCCTTATGTCAGGTTTTAACTCAACCTATTATGGGTTTAGATTCACCCTGCTTGAACCTGATGAATCAAAATTCATTAAGATAATAGAAACAATATGCAGTTCAATAAAAGAATATATTTCTTCATAGATAAAAGTCATCTGCTGC
>CAYWRH010000091.1:0-17141 GCA_964460435.1 uncultured Desulfatiglans sp. | reverse complement strand
TCTTTGCCTGACCTAACCTGTAGCTAATTTGATTAGTTGTTGCCATACTGTCTCCTTTCATTTGACATATTTGTTAATGTTTATGTATTGGGTAATATAATAGAATAATATTTAAAAGTCAAGATAATATATTACTTAGATGTCAAATTATATATAAACTAAGTCTAATTATTTTTTATCTATATATAATCCCTCGTTATCCCTCAACATGATTTTTCTTGTATAATAAAAATAAATATCGGATTTAGTATGATAATACTTTAAAATATATTCCTTTTATTTAGGTCTTTTCTATTTTGAGATGAAACCGGCAAATTTTTTGAAATAGGCCAAGTTTGCCCTTTAGATATTACTTTAAGTCAACAAATTACAGAGATTCTCATCATGCAGATACTTTAGAAATACTATCTAAAATTTTGGTTAAATAGCCTATATCGATATATACATAGGTTTTCTTGTTCTTTTTTTGCAATACTGTATACAACAGTAATTTTTCATTGCCCTGGGATATGAGCAAAACCCTAAATTAGGTGCCATTTCATCTGACAGATGATCATATGAGGGTAAAAAATTGAGTGGCGCGCCCGGGAAGATTCGAACCCCCGACCTATGGATTAGAAGTCCATTGCTCTATCCAGCTGAGCTACGGGCGCATTAAAAACGGGCTCTTCATAACATATAATTTTTAGATTTTACAACAGTTTTTTTCTTGCCCGGAAAGGCTTTTTAATCAGGGCATCAAATCATACAGGTATAAAACTCTCTGTAACAGACATTGCCTTATGATCTTTTTTATCCCTGTGGCCATACTGATTTCCCCTTAATTCTCTCCCTGTGTTAACCATGAGTACCTGATTGATCAGAAAATTTGTATTCCTTTCAAGCTGGCCCATTGTCTCGGCAAGCGCCTTAAGCTGCAACAGCGCCTTCCTTGTCTTTTCCCGCCCCGGGATATTGATCTCAGGATTCTCCAGTATTGATACAAGCTGATCAATGGCAGGGTCTTTCATGCCCTCGATCTCTTTATAAATGAGGCTTACAAATTTTTCTTTAACTCCTTCAGGCATATTTTTTATGGAGTTTATATACTCCGGGCTGCACCCGAATCCAAGCCTCTTTCTTATCTCATCGATTACCTCCTTTACCCTGATTCTTATCTTAAAATCAACCTTTGCGAGATCAATCAGTTCATCCCACTTCTCTTCAATCTGCATAGTCAGCCATTTTTCACCCTGGGCAGGGGGGAGAGAAAGCTCCATTAGCCTCTCATGGGCAAGATGAAGCTCTCTTGCAGCATCATTGTATTTAATATAGAAATCTGAAAGGAGGCTATCGAGCTTTAAAATGGCCTTTTTCCTGGGGTTCTCCATGCCGGTGGCCTCAAGGATTAAAAGCTCCCACTGTTCCCTTAAAGAGGCAATCTCCCTTTTTGCCAGTGTAAAGATCATACCGGATTTGGTTATAGCATTTCTCAGGGAATCAGCGATTATATTACATGCATTAAGCCTGTCCCTCGAGATATCCTGCATCGCCTTCATTGAGTCCTGCCTGAGCTGATAGCCTAAAAGCTCAGTTCCAAGTGAGCGTGAAAGCCTTTTTATCACCCTTGTTTCATGGCTGTTCATCCTGATTGTGTATGGCCTGAAATATATCTTCACAACAGCAACCACAACATAATCACTGTCAGACCAGATCACATGTCCTGAATAATTTTTCGGATAGATAACAGAGGAATACATATCAAGGTTAAGATCGGCCTTTTTTACAAGCACAGGCTCCAGATGCTGAAATCCGTAAGCCCCTGATTCAGGCTGAAGCCTTACAACCCCTGAGTCGTTTTCAGGGGCTTCAGATGTCCAGCTCTTCTGGCGCTCCACACACCAGCCCATTGCCTCAAGGGGCCTGTCAGGCTCATCACGGTACAAAGGCCATGATTTTCCGGGAGCCCTATAATCTGATACCCCGTCAAGAGTCCACTCTATCTTTTCGCGGCAATCATCAATAATGGCTGAGGTGATCCCCTCAACCCTTAACTCAGGAAGCTTTCCAACCCTGTATATGGTCCCTTTGTAGGCGTTTGGGAGACACAGAAATATGGTTTCTATCATCTCCTTGCATGCCTTTTTAAGGACATATTCTTCTATCTCAATGGACAAAATCATTCACCTGCATTGACTATTTCCTTTACAAGACCTGTAACAATATCACCAGCACTGCCCTCAAGGAAGATATCTGTCAACTGTTCTGTCAGCCATGTCCTTTCTTTATTGATCTCAATAATCGCCGCATGATTCTTTGATGCAACCACAGGGATGGTGTTTGCAGGAGAAACCTGCGCAGATGTGCCTATGATCAGAAGCACCCCGGCATTTGAGGCCAGGTTAAAGGAGAGATTAAGGGCCTCTTCAGGGATCCCTTCGCCAAAGAATACGATATCGGGTTTCAGGATTTTGCCGCATTCACATGCTGGCAGATATTCATGCCTTTTTTTCTCCATGCTATACTTCCTGTTACAGGAAAGACATGAAAGGGTGCTGCAGTTACCGTGGTATTCAATCACATTTGAAGAACCCCCGGCCTGATGCAGATTATCGATATTCTGGGTGATTATATGGTTGAGAAACCCCTTTTTCTCAAGTATGCCCAGACCTGTATGGGCAGGGTTGGGTTTTGCGGCACATACAAGCGCATCCATCTCCCTGAGCATGTTCCAGACCTCAGCAGGGTCAGATAAAAATGCATCTATGGTTGCATATTTTGCGGGATCATATTTTGACCAGAGACCATTTTTGCCCCTGAAATCAGGTATGCCGGACTCAACAGATATGCCTGCGCCGGTAAGCGCAATAACAGGCGAAGAGCCGACTATAACCCCTGCTGCCTTTTTGATATTTTGAGTGAGTAGTTCAGAGATCTCTTCTGTCATTATTCAATCCTTTTGTGCAGCGGCACAGTTATATCCAGCAATAGCGATACCTGCTCTTTTATGATTATGAGGGATTTATGGGGCTGAACCCTTCAGCGCTTCTAATCATTATCATGTCCGAGTTATTTCCCAAATGGCAGGCTTACAGAAAATTTGGCGCCCATGTCCATTTCACTTTCAAGGGTCATCCTGCCGCCCATATCCTCAACAAGGACAAGCGCACCGGCTAGCCCCAGACCATGTCCTCTTACACAGTGCTCCCTTTCATCGCCGAGCTGAAAATATCTTTCAAACACCTTTTTCTGATAGGCCATTTCAATCCCTTTGCCATCATCCGCAATAGAGATAAATAGGTTATTAGCATCAAGAGATATTTCAATGACAATCTCCTTTTTTCTGTATTTAAATGCATTGCTAAGCAGGTTTCTTATGATCTGCCTTACCTTTCTGATATCCAAATAAATCTCTTTTTCCCACAGGGATTCATCCATAGAAAGCCTGACACCCTGTGAGGCAAGAACCTCTGCAAAAGCCTTATAACCCTCTGCCCTGCTTATCCTTTCGGCAGTCTCAGGGTCAATCAGATCAAATATCTCGACAAATGGAAATACAATGTATTCAAAACACCTGTAGGCGCCTTTATTAAAAATGCCTTCGCCTGATCTTCCGACCTCAAGGATATCATTTACTAGAGACATGGCTATCCTTGAATTTCTTAATACCCTGGTTAACGCCCTCATCTGCCTTTCCGTAAGGGGGTTTTCCTTCTCTGCATTGCGAACAAGCATATCTGCACTGGCCTCAATGACCGCAATAGGGTTTTTCAGGTCATGGACCAAAAGCTCTGTCTTTATTCTATTTTTATTCATAACCTCTTTAATCCGTCCAATATTAAAGGCATTAACATGCCTCTGTTTTTATTAATAATCCTTTTAATGCAGAAACATAATAAAAATAGATGCTGATGTCTATTTATTATATTTTACATATGCTACCTGAAGACAACCCCGGCGTAGCCAACAAAACTGCTGCCGGGCATAACATCATAGCTCGTTGTATAGATGAGTTCCCTGCTCTCTTCTGCGCCGAGTTTTTTAACCGCAGCAATTGCCGCTGAAACAGCCCCTCCGCAACAGGCATTCATATCCCTGAGCGATACATCTATCACGGCCTCCGGCTCCATCTTAAGCATGAGATCAACCATCTTCCTGTCATTATGGTTTTTCACCCAGTCAAGCGCCCTCTGGCCTGTGCCCATAACCGTATTGGCGTAATTGGGGCCATAATGGGTAAGATCGGTAGAACCGATAACCTTGATCTTTTTGCCAAGCTCTATGGCTATCTCTGATATACGCTCCCCGATCTTTATTGATGACCGGGCCGGAGGAACACCAACCGGAAGCAGTTTCACATCAGGGAAATGGTATTTGATAATTGGCAACTGCACCTCAATAGTATTATCAGAGACATACCCGGGACCTGTTTCCACATTGAATCTGAATTCTGGTATAATTTTTCCGGCAAGATCCTCTGCTATTTCAATCTCGCCCAGGGGTGTATCCCATGCGCCATCTTTCATAATATATGCACCACTACCGGGATGCAGGTGCCGTCCGAATACGACAATGGTATCAGGTGATAAACCCCCTTTAAGGTGCTTTATCACATTATAGGCCACCTGACCTGAAAATACCCAGCCTGCATGGGGCACTATGCCCCCTGTCCATTCAACCCCGCGGGGCGAGATGGATGACTCTTCAAATTTTTCAAATATCTCAAGGCACTCGGACTCTGTTGCCGGATACCAGCTCCCAGCCAGATCAGCAGCTCTTACACCCATTTTTTGCTCCTTATTATTAGAAGGTTGCTATTTTATATTTTTTTGTCACTTGCAGCAAACAATCTTTTTGTTATATAGAGTTACCTCTATTTATAGAGATAATTAAAATCAGGTATAAACCGCATATGATAGATGCAATAACAAGAATAGCTGTACTGCTTTTTGCCGTAACAATACATGAATATTCACATGGAAAGGCTGCACTTTCACTTGGTGACCCGACTGCAAAAAATGCCGGAAGGCTTACACTCAACCCAATACGCCACATAGACCCTGTGGGGGCTGTATGTATGTACCTCTTCGGTGTGGGCTGGGCAAAGCCAGTTCCGGTAAACACTTCCTGCTTTGCCAACAGGCGCAAAGATATAATCCTTATGGCCATTAGCGGCCCAATTTCCAATCTTGCCGCTGCCTTTGTTGCAGGTCTCTTAATAAGGGCCTACGATATACCTATAGATATTTACCGCCTTATTCTGGTGAACATGTTACTACTGAATATAGGCTTGGGCCTTTTTAATCTACTCCCTGTACCGCCCCTTGACGGCTCTCATGTTCTTGAAAATATCCTGCCAGACAGGATAGCATCAGGGTATCAAAAGACAAGGCGTTATGCGCCCATTATTTTTCTGGGTATATTGATCGCTGACCATTACCTGAAATTTAATATATTCGGAAGGATACTATCATACCCGATAATAGCCACAGCCGAGCTATTTGCCGGTCCAAAGCTTTTTAACCTTCTCAGGATGTACAGGTTCTGATTTATTACACTGACAGATTGGTAATTATCTCGGAGAGCCCCTCAATGGTCTTTGAAAGCTGATCCGGTTCAATACCTACCCTTTTAAGGCAGTTGCGCAATGAATCAGTGCTAAGCCTTTCCAGATCCTGTCCCACAATAAAACGGGACATAAGAAGGTCTGCAAGATAAACCAGATAACTGAGATCAGGGTCATGCTCCGATCTTTCAGGGTGGTGGTGATATTTTATTACATCAACAAGCCGTTCAGGCAGGCCCCAAAGCTCTGCAAGTTTACCCCCTGCGGTTGTGTGATCCATACCGAAAAGCTCATTTTCAACGCTAACAAGGGCCTCATCCCTTTCCTGTGTCCTCCTGTAAAACAGGGGATAGGCCTTGTCCATAAACTGATCAAGGGCTATCTTGCCTATATCATGGAGAAGCCCGGCCGTATAGGCGATATCAGCGGATATCTTTCTGTTTACCGAGGCAAGCTTTTCACTAATAAGGGCAGTGCCAACAGCATGTTTGAAAAGCCCGCCCTTGCATAGTGAATACCCTCCGCTGCCGCTGAAAAAGCCCTCCATTGATGCAGAAACAATGAGCTGTAAAAGACGTTTTTCACCAAGCACAACAAGGGCCCGCTCTATGCTGTCCATATTGGTGTTCTGCCTGAAGTATGCAGAGTTGCACAGCCTTATTATCTTTGCAGTTATTACCTGGTCTTTTTTTATCTCCGTGCCCATATCACCCATGCTGTAGCTCTCATCCTGTGCCATCCTCAATAATTTAAGGGCGATCTGCGGTATTGGTTTTATCTTTGCTATTGCATTTTCGAGCTGTGACATGGTCGGGAACTCTATTGGCTCCTTTGTCCCCTCTTCAGGCACGCTGATGGGTTTGATGGTACTCTCCCAGTTTGAAAGGTTGAGGCTCAGACAGCAGCAGAAATGGCCGCCTGTTTCACTCTTTACAACAGGTATTTTCTCTGATTTCAATATCTTTTCAACTATCTCCGCTGTTCTTCCGCCTATGTCCAGGCTAAGGTCGAGTTCTGAAACAGGGCCTACCAGTGCCCCGCCAGCGATTGTTGCGCTAAAACTGCCCCTTTCACCAATCCTGTCACGAAGGGCCCTGATAAAAACAGGCAGCCCTGTCTTTGCATAGTTCTCAACCCTGCCTATGCCGCTCATGCCGCTAGGTTCAGGCAGTAAAATGTGCATAAGACCACCTATGCCTCTCTTCTCATCAACCAGTGTGACTCCTACACATGTGCCAAGGTATGCGTCAAGAACCTCTCTCTTTTTGCCGCTTATTATAAAATTGCCCGAGGGAACCGGGGTCCTTTTTAGAAGAGCAGTACTCATATTGATATTCCCTGTAACGGGTTAATTAATTATTGTTTTCACTAGACCAATCGGTCAATATTCTTATAACCATAACTTAATTCAGCAAGATTACAGCCTGATGATATTGCCCTATTTTGCTTAAAAAGGTCAAGAAAATAGGTTTTTAACCGGAATAAATTCATTATCACAAATTGCTTTACCTTTTAAATCGAAAGGTATCTCACCTCATCTAATGCAAGCTGTGACCTCACCATCCCCTTAATCAAAAGGCCAAGGCCAAGCACCTCTCCTTTAAAGGATAGAATCACATAACCGTTTTCAAGTTCGTTATTATATGGCAGGTATGTCCCATCAAGCAGCTGTCTGAGCTGTTTTTCATCTATCTTGAAGAGGGCCTTTGTGGCGTGCACCCCGAAATACTGTATAAACCTGGTTGTAGGTTTCATAAAGCTCCCTACCTCCTGAAAGGCCTTTATGCCCAGCCTTTTTATCTTGAGGTGAGAGACATCGGAAATAAAGCGGCTGTTTCTTAAAAACCAGAATGTCCGTTTCTTGCTGAAAATGAGATAATCATCAAAGATCTCTTTGTTGATGCCAAACCTGTCATAGAGATATGAAAGCAGGGTTATCCTCTCATCCTCTCCTGCCAATCCTGGCCATGAAGAATCCCACCGAGTTGAGATGGTGGGGGTAGAACCTTGCTGCCCGTGCAAGCTGTCTGTCATATAAATTATCCTTATATTCTGTGAGCCCATTCATATGGGAAAATTTTATATCAATTGGAAGAAGTTCCGCATCCCTGTTATCAAGAAGATACTGGACTGCCCCTTCATTTTCCAGCGGATTATATGTGCATGTGGAATAAAGCATTGTCCCGCCATCTTTCAGCAGATCAAAACCCCTCAGGATCATCTTTTTCTGCAAGTCAAGGAGTCTGTTTCCCGGGTGAGGTTTTGACGGATAGCTGTTTGATGATTCATCCGTTTTTCTGATCCTTCCCTCCCCGGAACAGGGCACATCTGCCATAATAAAATCAAACCGCTGCTTGAGCGGGAACTCCTGGGCCTGATACTCTGTGTATACAACATTCAATACACCCAGCCTTGTAAGTGTATGGCCAAGGGGGATGTGCCTGGTGGGATAAAGCTCGTTTGCTATAATAAGACCGCTGTTCTCCATGATATCAGCCATATGGGCGGTTTTGCCTCCTGGAGACGAACACATGTCAAGCACAAGACTGTCCTTGTGAGGCGCAAGCGCCATTGAGGCAAGGCAGGAGGTAAGCGCCTGGGGGTGTATATATCCTGAAAAATATTCCGGCAGGTTACCCGATGATTCAAGGTTGATAGCCTCAAAGAACCTGTTCCCCTCATCGCCCATAGGTTTCAGGGATATGCCGCGTTCGCCAAGGATATTAACAACCCTTTCGGGCTCTGCCTTAATGCGGTTTACCCTTAAATGGACTGGCGCCGGCCTGTTAAGGCTGTCAATAAAGTTTTCGAAATCAGGGATGATCTCCCTGTATGGACTGAAAAAATCATACATCTCTTTTTATTCTACCGTTAATCAACTCATCAGAAACAGTATATGGATCTTTCTCACCGCTCCTTATGGACTCAATAGCTATCCTGAATGAATCATCCTCTTCGAATCTGCCAACCACCTCTTGCATGATCCTGCCCTTTATCATTTCAAGAAGCTCTTCCCTTGCCCCTGATGCTGTCCTCCTGAGGTTAATATCCCCCCTCTTTTGGATAATAAAGCTCCTGTGTCTTTCTATCTCTCTAATTACCTCTTCTATACCTTTGCCCTCCGGCGCAACTGTCTTGATAACAGGGGGATGCCATTTGGCCTCATCGCCAGTATTCATGCCCATTTCCAGCATGACCATAAGGTCTGTTATGCTCCTTTCAGTGCCTTCTCTATCAGCCTTATTGATCACAAAGATATCGCCTGCCTCCAGTATCCCGGCCTTGATGGCCTGGATATCATCACCCATGCCGGGGATAAGCACTATCACAGTAGTATGGGCCATTTTTACTATATCCACCTCATCCTGGCCAACGCCCACGGTCTCGATAATGATATAGTCCTTTCCCATGGCATCCATAACGTCAATTACACCGCGTGTGGATAAAGTTAGCCCCCCGAAATGGCCCCTTGTGGCAAGCGACCTGATGAAGACCTCCTTGTCATTGCTATGGCGCTGCATCCTGATCCTGTCACCCAGGATTGCGCCTCCGCTGAACGGGCTCGTGGGATCGATCGCTATAACACCGACCTTTTTATCTCTTTTTCTCAAGTTTTCTATTATTTTGTCAACAATGGTGCTTTTCCCTACACCGGGAGCGCCTGTAATGCCTATTACATAGGCCTTCCCGGTATATGGATAAAGCTCTTTGAGAATATCTCTGACGCCAGTGAGACCATTATCAATATCGCTAATAAGCCTGGCCGCGGCCCTGATATCCCCTGAAATGACCCTCTGTGCAGTTTCAGACATAAAGGATATTAAAACAGGCTGCCCTTGAATTCAGGTGTCCTCTTTTCAATAAAGGCAGACATGCCCTCTTTCTGGTCAGGGCTTGTGAATATAAGGCCAAATGCATCTGATTCCATCCTGCAGCCATTTATCAGATCCATGTCAGCGCCCCTGTCAATACAGTCTTTTATACCCCTGAGCGCTACTCTTCCCTTTGATGCAATGAGGTTAGCGGTCTTCATGGTCTCTTCCCAAAGGCTTTCAGCAGGGAATACCCTGTTAACAAGACCTATACTTTTTGCCTCATCCGCATTAATCATATTACCTGTCATGCAGAGCTCCTTTGCCATGCTGTTACCCACACGCCTTGCGAGCCTCTGGGTCCCGCCAAAGCCTGGTATTACCCCGAGGTTTATCTCAGGCAGACCGAATTTTGCCTTTTCAGAGGCATAAATAAAATCACATGCCATTGCTATCTCGCAACCACCGCCAAGGGCAAAACCATTTACACATGCGATTACAGGCATAGGCAACTGCTCTATACGGAAAAGCAACTCCTGACCTGCCCTGCTAAACTCCCTTGCCTGAAGAGGGGTCAGTGACACTATGTGCTTTATATCTGCGCCTGCCACAAATGCCTTGCTCCCTTCTCCTGTGAATACAAGCACCTTGACTACAGGATTTTTGACTATTTCATCCAGTGCAGCATTAACATCTTTCAGTGCATCAGGATTAATGGCATTAAGGGCCTGGGGCCTGTTAAACCTAATTATTGCGACATTGCCTTCAACGCTGAAAAGGATATTGTTGTAGTTCATTTTCTAGCTCCTTATGTGATTAGTGAAAAAAAAGAATGGCATTGAATTTTTTACAAATCTATTCTTGAACCTTAAGTATTTACAGTATAAAATATGCCCCTGATTTAACCCGCGCAGGCAGGGTTAAAGTCAGGTGTGAATATATAAAGATGTGCATTTCCAAGTCAAGTTATTTCAATTCTGAATAACCAAATGAATTTTCTTGACATTTTAACTATAGACCGGCTAGTTAGGCATTAAAGGTCTTTTTACAGCACCTGTATTTATACTAATTTTTTGGAGTAAAACATGAATCCGCTCGCAATTGAACTGAATGAAATTATTCAAAAGGCTAATCCGCATCTATTTGATATGCTTTCAGATGTCGGCAAATTGCTCTATTTCCCCAAAGGGATACTTACACAAAGCGCAGAGGCAAAGGCAAAGGCCCATAAATTTAATGCAACCATTGGCATGGCAACTGAAAAGGGTAAGACCATGTGCCTTTCCTCAGTAATGTCGATTATCGGGAACATCAGCCCGGAAGAGTCCCTTACCTATGCACCCTCTTACGGAACAGCAGGCCTGAGAAAGGCATGGAAGGATTATATACTTGATAAAAATCCGCCTCTAAGGGATAAAAATATCAGCCTGCCTGTTGTCACAAATGCTATCACACATGGCCTCTCTGTTGTGGCAGATATGTGGGTTGACAAGGATGATATAATCATCATCCCGGATAAAAACTGGGGAAATTACAGCATGATCTTTGAGACAAGAAGCGGCGGGAAAATCGTAAAATATCCCCTGTTTAACAATGATCGGGGGTTCAATACCGAGGGGCTTAAAAAATGCATTGAGGAACAGGCAAAGACCACAAAAAAGCTTATAGTACTGCTTAACTTCCCCAATAATCCGACCGGTTACAGTATCACAAACGAAGAGGGGATAAAGATAGCGGATATTCTGACAGAAGCAGCGGAAAAGGGCACAAATATAGTGGCGGTTACTGATGATGCCTATTTCGGGCTCTTTTTTGAAGACAATGTTATGAAGGAATCGATCTTCAGCCTCCTTATAAATAGACACCCTAGGCTTTTTGCCATCAAGCTTGACGGGGCAACAAAGGAGATATTTGTATGGGGCCTGAGGGTGGGATTTATCACATATGGAGCAGCCATAGACGGAGATGCTGCACTCTTTTATGATGCCCTTGAAAGAAAGACCGCAGGGGATGTGAGGGGTAATATATCCAATGTTTCCCATCTGAGTCAGACAATAGTTGCAAAGTCCCTTGCCTCGGAGAACTTTGGCAGGGAAAGCGAAGTTAAATTCGGGATCATGAAAGAAAGGGCAAATGAAGTTAAAAAAGTGCTTTCTGATAAAAAATATGATAGAGTCTGGGATGTTTATCCATTTAATTCCGGCTACTTCATGTGCCTGAAACTCAAGACAGTTGATGCTGAGGCGCTCAGGGTTCATATACTGGATAAATACGGCGTCGGTACAATATCCATCGGCAAGACCGATCTGAGAATAGCTTTTTCATGTTTGGAAAAGGAAGATATCAAGGAGCTGTTTGATATTATCTATAAGGGCATTATTGATCTGGAAAAATAAAATGCTTTTATAATAAAACACTTACCGGGGCGCATAATATGTTTGGCATCTCAGAAAGCCACATAGAGCTGATTAAAAAACAGGCCTGGGCAAAGGCCGTCCCGGAAGGTGACCCTTTCTGGGTACACCTGACCGAATGGATCGCCAAAAATCTCCTTCCCGATTTCATAACAAAGATCACCAATCTTGTAGACTCCATCATACTTATTGACCCGGATCAATCAGAAAGGGAGATACTCGAGCTTATTGCAAAAAGGCTTGTTGAATCGCTAAATGCGGTAATGGCATCAGTAAGGATATATGACCCTGGCACATCCCAGATGCTTTCATACGGTTCATACCCCTCTGAAGAGGAGACAAGACCAAGCCAGATAACAATTGAAGGCAGTGTGGCAGGCATGGCAATAACCACAGGAAAACCATTTATTGTGCCGGATATCCTCAAGGAGAAACTCTATACAGACAAGACTATTGTTGAGAGAAAAGGGGTTAACTCACTTATGGCAATCCCCTTTGAGATACCAAGGTTCTTCCCGCATGAAAGAAATACCACAGGGGTTATCCAGATCTATTATGCCCAGAAGGAGCGCATCTTTGCGCCATTGGAGGCGCAGGTGGCGACACTCATGTCCCAGAGACTCGGTTTTGTCATTGCAAGAAAAAAGATACTCACAATGCAGAGGATGAATGAAAAGAAAGAGACCATCCTCAAGCAGATATTCACAAGGATGGGAAAACTGGAAGGGGTCAAGATGAAGGATATATTTAACCGTCTGATCCCTGAACTTGCAGATATTATCAATCTCCAGAGCTGCGCCCTCTTTTCAGTAACAGATGACATGAAGAATGTAGTCCTTGAGGCAGGATACCCTGACTCGTTATCATTACATGGAATTGGCAAAAGTTTCCCTGTAACGAGCGAGCCCTCCTTTGAGGTGGTCTTAGGCCTCAAATATCCTGAAAAGGATACACCCTATGAAATAATCACACCATCCTATGTGCTCGTCACAGACCCTCAGAAGAGCAGCCTGGTGTCTCCAAACACAAAGAGTCTTTCATTAATCAGAAACATCAACTCCATCCTCTACATACCCATGAGGTCAGGCGATTTTGTAACACATTTTATCACAGTGGATGCGGTTGATCAGAGAAAGGGCTACAGCCCTGAGGAGATAGAGATATTCCTGTTTCTTGGAAGGGAGCTCATGAAGGCGCAGAGGATGGAGCGTCTCGACGATATACTGCATGATTTCAAAAACCCTGCCATTGCCACTGCCGGCTTTGCAAGAAGACTCCACGGCCTGCTTGAAAAGGAGTGCGCGCTGCAGGAAGAAAGCAGGATAACAAAATATGTCCAGATACTTTTAGAAGAGACAAGCCGCATGCAGGAAATGGCAATGAGCCTCTCTCATGTAGGCAAGGAACAGGCAGTTAATGTCACTCAGGTTCTGAAGCGCAGGTTCGAGATAAACGAGGAGGCCATCAGAGAACAGCTCAGACATAATATCACCCTTGAACAGGGGCCCTTTGATGACAACCTTGTTATCTACTGCTACCCGCTGTTTCTGGAAAGGGTGCTTGACAATCTATTAAACAATGCCACAAAGGCCATCCCGGTCCAGGGCGGAAAGCTTGGCATAAAGACCTATGAAGAAAAGGGTTATGCCTGCATTGAGGTCAAAAACACAGGCTCCATACCTGATGATATACGCATGCAGTTACTGGAAGGGGACGCAAAGGGGAGGGGCTTTTATATCACCCACAGGATTATCCGCCTCTTGAAGGGTTTTATAGATATCAGGACAGACAAGGAAAATATTACAGTGATCACCCTCAAGCTGCCCGTATACACCCCTCCCGGACAAGGTTCTGCGCTATAACGAAAGTATCCCCTGCTTAGGCTTTAGATTGAAGCGGGTAGCAGTATCAAGCACCTGCCTATCGGTTAAAAGTTGAAGCGGTTCAATACGCCCCGTGCTTTTTATATATATTTCAGCCGTCTTTTCAACTGTCTCCATGAGCCCCATCGCCTCATCAATCGAACTCCCTGCCGCTATAACACCGTGCAGAGGCCATATGACAAGCCTGAATTTTTTGAGTTTTAGAGCGGTTGCAGCGCTTATCTCATGCGTGCCAGGCACCATCCACGGGACAAGGCCAACACCTTCAGGAAATACGACAACACACTCTGAATGCATGCGCCAAAGGGTGCGTGTAAATGCCTTTTCATCAAGCGCTCCATTAACTGACATTACTATCGTGTTGGTTGCATGGGAATGAAGTATCACCCTGTGGTTTAGCTCCTTTTTAAGGCGTGCTATATGACCCATAAAATGCATTCGCATCTCGCTTGTGGGCGAGGCGCCCTTTTCAAAGCCCCACAAAAGCTCAAGCATGTTACCATCCAGTGATACCCTGACAACGCCCAGCCCTTGAGCCGGATCATGTTTGAGCTTTCTGAAATATGAGCCTGTAGCCGTAATAAGAAAGACCATGCCTGAAAGCTCTTTTATATTGATATCAATCTTAAAGGCCTTTTTAACATTATCCGTATCAAAATACCTGGCAGCATCAGCGCCAGGGATGATGCAGCTCATGTTGCCGGCGTTTCTTTCAGCCCACCCTCTTTCAGACATGAGGCTTGCAGCCTCAAGCATCTCTTCAACAAAAACCGATTTGCTAAAATCTTCGAATATCCGGGCTCTGCCCATTTTTAACTCCTCACCGGTTCATTTATTAGGTTATGCCGCCATTATAGCAGGAATAGAGATCCGATGGCATGTTGCAGCCTTAAGCTCCCATACCAACTGCAATGGTTACCCTGCGCCAGCATCCCTTAATCGGAGAAATCCATATCAAACTCTGAAAAGTTCCCTGACCCAGGGGCCTCTGGTTTCGTTGCATACTCAGTGGGCTCAGTCCCTTTTCTGAAACTCTGAAACACTGTCTCCTTTGAGTATGGGCTTGCGAGAAGACCTGTATCCTTGTCTATCCTTGCAAATACGACACTTTGTGGCGCCACAAAATCCTGCACAGGCTTGTCTTTTAAAGCCTCTGACATGAAATAGAGCCAGATCGGGCTTGCAGCCCTTGAGCCTGTCTCCTCCCTTCCCATTGAGACATTTGAATCATAGCCAACCCATACCCCTGTTACCAGTTCAGGTGTATAGCCAACAAACCATGCGTCCTTAAGATCATTGGTAGTGCCTGTCTTCCCTGCTGCGGGCCTGTTAAGTTCCCTTACTCTCCTGCCTGTTCCTTCCATTACAACACCCCTTAGGATGTCTGTCATCATATAGGCTATGTCATCAGGTATTGCCTGGCTCATACTCGGGTTATTTTCTTCTAAAATGATTCCTTCCCTGTCCTCTATCTTTTCGATATAGTATGGCTCAACAAGCATGCCGTTATTGGCAAACACAGAATAGGCCCGGGTTATCTCACTCAATGTAACACCAGATGTACCGAGCGCGAGCGAGAGATCATGCCCCAGTTCAGATTCAATGCCCATCCTGTGGGCATAATCAATGGCTGTCTGTATCCCGATCTGCTTCAATATCTTTATTGTTATTATATTTTTTGAAAGTATGAGCCCCTTCCTTAACAGGGTGGGACCGAGGAATTCCTCTTTATAATTTTTTGGGCGCCATATATCATCATCCGGATTCAGGCTTGACAAGTATGCTGTATCAAGAATAACAGTGGCAGGGGTCATGCCGTTATCAAGGGCTGCTGCATAAATTATTGATTTGAATACAGACCCTGGCTGACGTCTTGCCTGATTTGCCCTGTCATACTGGCTCTCACTGAACCTGTACCCCCCCACCATTGCCCTGACCTTGCCTGTCTCATTTTCAAGGGTATAAATCGCCCCCTGTACCACAGGCTCCTGCTCAAGAAGCACCACCCAGTCAAATGACGCCTGGCCAGGTTTTTCGAGCCGGCATAAAATAATATCGCCCTGTCTTATTGAATCACTGATCTTTTTTGGCAGAGGTGAATAAAGGCCATTAGGTTTATATGCCTTTGCCCATTTCATGCCTTCAAATGGAAGAAGACACTTAAGGTTGCCTAAAAGCACAGTAGCCTCGCCTGTTTCATCATTAATCTCTGATACGACCCCTTTTACTATAATGCCTTCAGCGGGCGGGCTCTTGATGAATACCTCATTTGCCTCTTTTCTCACCCGGTCATATTCAGCAGGTGATACAGTAGCAATTGGCCCCCTGTAACCTTCCCTTTTATCCAGCTCCCTGAGCCCCTTTTCAAGGGCCTTGAGAGCCTTCTGCTGCAGATCAAGGCTGGCTGTGGTGTAAACCTTTAGTCCGCCACTGTACAGAAGATCGGCTCCATATCTCTTCTCAAGATATCTTCGCACATGCTCTGTAAAATGGGGGCTCTTCTCAAAGGTGTTTTCCTTTTCCTCGCTAATAATAATGGGTGTTTCAAGGGCCTCCTCTTTCTCACCCTCTGTTATAAAACCCTCATCGAGCATCCTGTTAAGCGTGTATTTCTGCCTTACTTTGGCCTTTTCAAAATTGTTAATGGGGGAGTATTTAGTTGGCGCCTGATAAAGCCCTCCAAGCATGGCGCATTCCGCAAGATTCAAATCGGCCACACCCTTATTAAAGTATGTCCTTGCAGCAGCTTCAACACCATATGCGCCGCTTCCAAGGTATATCTCGTTCAGGTACAGAAAAAGTATTTTTTCCTTTGAATATTTTTTTTCTATCTGAAATGCGAGTATTATCTCCCTCACCTTTCTCTTGTATTTCTTTTCCTGACTCTTTAACAGAAGCAACCTGGCCACCTGCTGTGTGATGGTGCTTGCGCCCTGTTTTTTTCTGCCTGCGAGCTGGTTTTTTATAATTGACCTTATTATGCCCGTAATATCTATTCCCCTGTGTTTAAAAAACTGGCCATCTTCAGCAGCCACAAAGGCGTTGATCAGGTTTTTGGGCATCTTTTCAAGGGGAAGAACTATCCTTTTTTCTTTCCAGAACCTGCCGATCACCTCACCTTCAGCACTGTATACCTCGGTAATAACCGGGGGATTATACTCATCAAGTACGCCACTGTATGGCAGGTTACTTGACCAGAAATACCATAGCGATCCTCCGATTGCTGATGAGAATACCATTCCGATAGCTATGACCCAGATAATAATTTTTAAATATCTATTCAAATGTGCGATCTCCTTATCCACATGAAATAACAAATGTATTAGAATAATTGCTATATTATTTAATAAAAATTCAGAAAATTAAAGTCTGAATAAGGTATTACATAATTGATATCATATGTAAAGTTCCAGATTTTAAGCTGTGATTTCCAGGGGGGATAGAGATGTGATCATATGGATAAAAAAAATAGAGAACCCTGATAGAA
>CAYWRH010000090.1:0-17342 GCA_964460435.1 uncultured Desulfatiglans sp. | reverse complement strand
TATTTATTATAAATGAAAACACTAATAAGTAGATAGCTGAACATATAATGCATATTGCTGACAAAATCAACAAAAAAAGTTAGATCAGATGCCCTGATATTTAGCTTGATATTTCCTTAATATTATTATTACCTTTACAAATATTAATTGAATCTAAACGGGGATACAAAATGAAATATTTGACTTGTCTTTATCTAATCTTTGTAATTTTTATATTCATATTTTTTGGTTGTGCATCAGGTGAAAAAAAAAGCAACGGTAAAATCGTCTCAGGTACCGCTGCCAGCGATATTGTAAACTATGTAAATCAGGGGCTGATAGCCATTGCCGAGCTTGAACAAAAATCCCTTGAAACCTATGCATCCGTTACGGGTGAAAATGCAACAACAAACAGAAAATTGTTTGAAACTCTCAGAGATTTTGTTGTTCCGACATATAAAAGATTTGTGGCTGGTCTTAAAAAAATTCAAATTGAGAATAATGAGGTTCGTCAAGTTCATGCCATTTATATAAAAGCTTCCGAATCAATGCTTGAAGGGTTTCAAACAATAATGATTGGCAGCGAGAAGGGTAATGTAACAATTATCAAACAGGGGAATAAAAAACTTGAAGAAGGCAAGTCGGGAATTGAAAAATGGCGTATTGAACTTAATGAGCTCTATAAAAAACATGGTGTTGCAGAATTAAAGAGTAATTAATTCAACTCATATACATGATGGCAAAAAATCCTAAAATAATATATACATGCCAGAACTGTGGTTACCAGACACCAAAATGGCTTGGAAAATGCCCTGACTGCAACCAGTGGGACAGCATAGTGGAGGAGATATTCCATGATCCGGGAAAATCCGGCCTGTCACAACTTGCCATGAGTTCGCCTACTGAGTTAAGCAGTATTGAGTTTAACCCTGACAGCAAGATAAAAACCGGTCTGGATGAATTTGACAGGTCAATAGGCGGAGGCATTGTCCCGGGCTCCCTTTTGCTATTGGGAGGAGAACCGGGCATAGGAAAATCAACCCTGATCCTGCAGGTAGCTGGCAAACTCTCCCTTAAAAACCTTAATACAATATATTTATCAGGGGAGGAATCTGCACAGCAGATTAAACTCAGGGCACAGAGGCTCTCCATAAATTCTGAAAATATTTTTATTGTTACAGGCACGCGGATAGAGGAACTTTTTGACAGGATCAGGGATATAAAAACAGACCTGCTTGTTGTGGACTCCATACAAACAACATATACAGACGCACTTCCTTCTGCACCGGGGAGTGTGGGGCAGATCCGCGAAGTATCGGGCAAGATACTAAGATGGGCAAAGGAAAAGGGTATCCCGACCATACTGATCGGGCATATAACAAAGGAGGGCTCAATAGCTGGCCCGAAAATCCTGGAGCACCTTGTAGATACAGTGCTCTATTTTGAGGGGGATGCAAGCCATACATTCAGGATAATAAGGGCCATAAAAAACCGCTACGGCTCTACCAATGAAATAGGCGTATTTGAGATGAAGGAGAACGGCCTTGCACAGGTTGGGAACCCGTCAAGGATATTTCTTGAAGAGCGGCCTGAAAAGGCTTCCGGTTCAATTGTAATCCCATGCCTTGAAGGCACTCGTCCTCTTCTTCTCGAGATACAGGCGCTGGTTTGCAATAGCCCGTTCGGGATGCCGCGAAGGACAGCCATCGGGGTTGATCATAACCGTATATCGCTGCTTGTTGCTGTTATTGCAAAAAGGATGGGTATTGAAATGGGGGATCAGGATATATTTGTAAATGTGGCTGGCGGGCTCAAGGTAGATGAACCGGCTGCTGACCTGGGTATTGTAGCCGCAATGATCTCCAGTTTCCTGAACAGGCCCGTTGACCCTGAAATGTTTGTATTCGGTGAAGTGGGCCTTGCCGGTGAGGTAAGAGGAGTTATACAGCCAGAAACAAGGATAAGGGAGGCTGAAAAAATGGGATTCAAAAAATGTATCCTGTCAAAGAGTAATTTCGAGGGCAGCAGATCCCCTCATAATATCAAGATGTACAGCATTAACTCTGTGCTGGATTTAATGGATATCCTGTTCCAGTAAGAGGCATTTTAGGTAAAAGATTGGAGATCAATTTTAAAAAAAAATATCCGGCAGCATTGTGGGAAGAATTACTCTCAAGAGGCATCAAAAGATCTGACGAATTACCGAATATGGAAGGGTTTAAGAGGTCTGATATTGATCAGGTAATAATGAAATACCCAATGTTTATCAACCCTTACTATCTTAACCTGTTAAGATCAGATACCCGTTTAATGAAACAGGCCATCCCGGATATAAGAGAGATCGAGTCTCAAAAAGGCTATATAGACCCCCTTGATGAGGAAAATCTCTCCCCTGTGCCGGGTCTGACGCACAAATACCCTGACAGGGTGCTTTTTCTGATATCCGGGAGATGTGCGATGTATTGCAGGTTCTGCAACAGGAAAAGAAAGGTTGGCCATCCTTCTATGGTAACAGAAGAATCCATAAATGAAGGATTGAGATACATAGCAAAAACAAAAACAATAAGGGATGTGCTTTTATCAGGGGGTGACCCTCTGCTGCTTTCAGATGAAAGACTTGACAGTATCCTTTCAAAAGTAAAGGCCATTGACCATGTTGAGATCATCCGGATCGGTTCAAGGGTGCCATGTACCCTTCCGCAAAGGATAACACCTGACCTTGTAAATATTCTAAAAAAATATCAGCCCCTTTATATTAATACCCATTTCAATCACCCCGGAGAGATTACGCCTGAATCATCCATGGCCTGCACTATGATTGCAGACGCAGGGATACCACTGGGTTGTCAGACCGTTCTTCTTAAAGGGGTAAATGATGATATTGGAACTATTTCAGATCTGATGAGAAGACTTCTTGCAATTCGGGTAAAGCCGTATTATCTGTTTCAGGCGGACCTGGTTAGGGGAACATCCCATTTCTGGACGCCTCTTAATAAAGGGATGGAGATAATGGCCGGGCTTCAGGGCAATATTTCAGGCATAGGGGTGCCAAGGTTTGTGATTGACCTCCCCTGTGGTGGAGGGAAAATACCCGTATTACCTGATTACATAAAGGCAATAAAGGGCAATCAGATAATTATTAGAAATTACAAGGGCATTGAATTCAGCTACCCGGTCATCTTGTAATCCGGGTTAAAAATTGGGCTCAAAATTGATATAAAATCAGATTAACACAGTTAAGAAAGGAAAGAACAATGATCAGGATTTCTTGTATGGGCGGTGCTGGAGGCGTAACCGGTTCATGTTTTCTGGTGGAAAGCTCAGATGGCAAAAAGATACTTGTGGACTGCGGTCTATTTCAGGGCAATAAACAGATGGAGCTCCGTAACTGGGCTGACTGGGGTTTTAACCCGAAGGATATCAGCACCCTCTTTCTAACCCATGCGCATATAGATCACAGCGGTAAGATACCCAAGCTTGTAAAAGATGGTTTTTCAGGAAAGATAATCACATCTCCGCCAACTGCAGAATTATGTGAAATAATGTTGCTGGATGCCGCCCATATCCAGGAGATGGATGCAGAGTGGCAGACCAAAAAAAATAAAAGGCAATCAAGGTCAGGAATCGAGCCCCTTTATACAACCAAAGATGCAGAAGATGCTATTCGTCTCTTTTCGCCTGTTGAAAAGGACAGCTTAATTCAGTTAGGAGATGGAATAAAGGCCAGATTGAGAAATGCCGGGCATATACTGGGCTCTTCCATACTTGAACTATGGCTGGAAACAAATGGCAATGAGATCAAGATTGTCTTCTCCGGGGATATTGGCAAACAGAATCAGCTGATAGTAAAAGACCCGTTTGAAATCTTTGCCGCCGATTATCTTTTTATAGAATCTACCTATGGCAACAGGCTGCACCGATCTTTTGAAGAGAGCAAGGCTGAACTTATGGTTGCTATTAAACATGCGGTTTCGAATAAAGAAAAGGTGATAATACCAGCCTTTGCAGTAGAAAGGACACAGGAACTTATCTATATACTTGGCGAGTTTCAGCGGAATGGCGAACTGCCTGATATCCCCATTTACATTGACAGCCCTCTAGCCATAAAGGCTACCCAGGTTTTCCGAAAGAACAGGAAATACTATGACGAAGAGGCAATGGCTATTGTCAAGGATGGGTTTGACCCATTTTATATGCCCAATCTGCGTTTTACACCCACTACAAAAGAATCAATGGCCATTAATGATTCTCATGATCCGGCGATTGTGATTGCCGGAAACGGGATGTGTACAGCAGGAAGGATTAGACACCACCTCAAACATAATCTGTGGAGAAAGGGGGCCAGCATTGTTATAGTAGGCTATCAGGCCGATGGAACAACCGGGAGAAAAATTGTCGACGGCGCCAGATCAGTCAAGATATTCGGAGAAAGCGTCGATGTTAATGCAAAGGTATTTACCATAGGCGGTTTTTCCGCCCATGCGGATCAGAATGACCTTCTTGCCTGGGTAAGTAATTTCAGGGAATCAAAACCCAGGGTTTTTGTTATACATGGGGAGCAGAGTTCAAGTGAGATATTTGCAGATAAGATGAGAAGCAGCTTTGGTTTTGATGTCCATATACCCTCTTACAGGGAGAGACTTATCCTTAAGCCGAGGGAAATGATAAGTGAAAAGATCGTTGTCCCTGAGGAGCGCAAGGATTATTATAGTCAGGCATATAACAATATCATTGATATTGAGAATGAATTGGAAAAACTTAAAAAGCACCTCAAGAAAAATGAAGAAGATCTGAGTGAAGAGACCCTTGACCATCTGGCCTATCTTCTTGAGGATATAAAAGAACTGCAAAGATAGGGTCCTTTAGTGCAGACGACCGGTGATTTTTGCTGGCAAGGCCGGCACCGCATAACAGGTATAGAATGAGATGGATCAGATTAGAAAAATAAAAACAAACATAGATTATCTGAAAAAGCTTTTCATCATGCCAGAGTCCGCCGACAAGTTCGTTGAATTCGGTCATGAACTGCTCAAACTCATACATGATTTTTTCCAGGAAAAAGGGGGCATACACAGCAGCGCTACGCTGCCTGATCTCAGCAATATTTTTAATGAGACCTCCATACCTGACAGCCCCCTGCTCATAAAAGATGTCCTCTCCGAGATAAAATTAAAGGTAATAGACCACTCTGTAAAGGTTGGTAACCCTTATTATATAGGGCATATGACAAGCGCCATCCCATATTTTATGATCCTGCTTGAGATGATAATCGCAGCCCTGAACCAGAACCAGGTAAAGATAGAAACAGCAAGGGCATCAAGCTTTGTGGAAAGAGAACTTGTAGCGTGGGTGCATAACCTGATCTATAAAAAAAAACCAGGCTTTTATGAAAAAAATATACATAACCCCAAGGTTGCCCTTGGAAATGTAACCTCTGACGGCACCCTTTCAAATTTAACCGCTCTTATGGTTGCAAGGGAAAAGGCATTTCCGCCGGACGGTGATTTCCCTGGTTTCAGAGCAGCCGGCGCAGTGAGTGCGCTCAGGCATTACGGCTATTCAAGAGGGGTAATTCTCATATCAACACGGGGGCATTATTCAATAACAAAGGCAGCAAATATACTTGGAATAGGCGAATCAAATGTAATTAACATCCCTGTTGATATGAATAACCGCATAGATATTAAAAAGCTGCTGCTGAGGGTAAAAAAAATCAATAAAAGCAAGGGTAAAGACCGTACAAAGATCATATCGATAATAGGCATCGCCGGCACAACTGAAACCGGGAATATCGATGATCTGGAAGCCCTCGCAGAGATATCACAGGAATCATCCACCCATTTTCATGTGGATGCCAGCTGGGGTGGGCCTGCTCTATTGGCAGATGAATACAGACCAGCTTTTAAAGGTATAGAGAAGGCAGACTCTGTTGCTTTTGACTCACACAAGCTTCTCTATTGTCCTGCAAGCATGGGCATTGCCCTTTTTAAAAGCGAAAAGGACCTGGGGTATATCAAGCACTCCTCAAGATATATTATAAGAAAAAACTCTGTTGATACAGGCAGGTTTACACTTGAAGGATCAAGGCCTTTTGCATGCCTTAAACCCTGGGCATCACTCAAGATTATAGGCAGCAAGGGATACAGCCTGCTTTTCAGGCATGCGAGAAATTCAACAGATTATTTTAAAGAGATACTTGACTCATGCGGTAATTTTGAAACCCTGAACAACCCCGAACTTTTTATCCTGAATTACCGTTTTATACCTGAGCAGGTACAAAACCAGATAATAATCTGGAAAAAGGGCAGGACACAGAGCGGAAAACAGGAAAAAAAGACAGAAATCAGGATACAAAAAACAAACCGGCTGATTAACAGTCTGAATATCAAGCTTCACAGGGCATTAAGAAAAGACGATACCACATTTGTTTCAAGGACAACCCTTGAATCAACAATCTACCGTCCCCAGAATATAGTGGTCCTGCGTGCTGTACTTATTAATCCCCTTACTGAAAAGGAAACGCTTGACGAGATTAAAGATACCCAGAACAGGATCGGCCTTGAAATGTGGAAAGAGTTTAAACCCGCCTTTGAACGGATAAGGTTGATAAATG
Source organism: uncultured Desulfatiglans sp. (assembly GCA_964460435.1). Taxonomy (GTDB): domain Bacteria; phylum Desulfobacterota; class DSM-4660; order Desulfatiglandales; family HGW-15; genus JAAZBV01. The sequence continues at coordinate 10,750 of CAYWRH010000090.1, read as the reverse complement.
ACTAGGGCTGTCTGCATATCAACATTTGACTTGCCTGCATATTTTAGATAATCTTCATCTGTTGAATTTTTACCCTTTAGCCAACCGGTAAAGAGATTAGTTTATTATAAAACTTTCAGGTTTCATAAATGGGAATTATTTTTGATAACAAACTTGCAAAGGCATATGAAGAATGGTGCAGTTCATCCAAAGGTCTTCATATGGAATATTTTCTTGAACATATGATATCTGAAACTCTAAGGCCCTTCAAACATGAAAGGGTTATTGATATAGGTTGTGGATCAGGCAGCCATCTTCTTGTTGCGGGCAGATACGGTATGAATCTCACAGGTGTAGACGCCTCGCCCTATATGCTTACCCTTGCAAAAAACCGGCTTGGTGACAGGTGTGAGCTCAAAAAGGCCTATGCAGAGGATCTGCCATATGAAGATAATGAATTTGATCTTGCATTTCTGATAAACACCCTTGAGTTTCTGGATGATCCGCTTCAGGCGCTGGAGGAGGCGGGAAGAGTTGCCAAAAGAGGTGTATTTATAGTCTTTTTTAACAGCTTGTCATGCTATATTCGCTGGCAGAAGATAAGAGGTTTCTTCAGAAAAGGTCTTTTTTCAGGGATAAAGACATACAGTTTATGGGAAATAAAAAAAACTCTAAACAGGGTTTATGGACCGGTTCAGACAGAATGGAAAAGCATTCCTCTGTTTGCAGGTTCTTCCAGGAAGCCAGTTAAACCCATGATACCCAGTATAACTCCTCTCCCTTTTGGTTATCTGATAGGCATCTCTGTAACATTAACCTATCGATACAAAACTGATAACCTTTCTTTGAAGGAAAAGATCAACGGGGCAAAAAGGCCGGTAATAGAAGGGGTTCATATCAGTCATACCAAATAAAAGATGGAGGCGCTAAAAATGAAAGAGGCCATGCTTTATGAAAAACTTACAGATAAAAAGGTTATATGCAAATTATGTAACCATAATTGCAATATCCCGGAAAATTCGAGAGGCATATGCGGGGTCAGGGAAAATAAAGGTGGGGTACTCTATACACTGGTTTATGACAGGATTATTGCACGGCATCTTGATCCTATTGAAAAAAAGCCGTTATTCCATTTTCTTCCCGGAAGCGGTTCCTACTCCATAGCAACACCTGGATGCAATCTGAGATGCAGCTTCTGCCAGAACAGCGATATCTCTCAGATGCCTGTTAACAAAAAAATAATATCCGGCGAAGCCCTTTCACCTGAAGAAATTGTAAACGAAGCCATTTCAGCAAATGCAGAGACTATCGCATACACATATACTGAGCCAACAATTTACTTTGAACTGGCAAAGGAGACTGCCCAGCTAGCAGCCTCAAAGGGCCTGAGAAACATCTTTGTTTCGAACGGATATATGTCTGAAAAATGCCTTGAAGAATTATCCGGATGCCTTCACGGGGCGAACATTGACCTCAAGGCCTTCAGTGATGATTTCTACAGAAAGCAATGCGGAGCCAGGCTTGAACCTGTACTTAACACCATAAAAATACTGGCAAAAATGGGGATATGGATAGAGATCACCACGCTCCTGATACCAGGGTTGAATGACTCAGAGGAAGAGCTTACAAGGCTAGCAGAATTTATCAAGACCCTGAATGCAGATATACCATGGCATATAAGCAGATTTCATCCTTCTTACCGGATGAACAACATTTCACCAACGCCTGCTGACAGGCTATTAATTGCAAGACAGATAGGTTACAGCGCAGGGCTCAGATATGTTTATACTGGCAATATTCCGGGGGATGAGGGTGAAAAGACCTGCTGCCACAATTGCGGGAATCTGTTGATAGACCGGTACGGGTTTACAGTAAACTTCAATAATCTGAAAAACGGCCACTGCCCAAGGTGCAAGGCATATATCCCGGGTGTATGGAATTGAAAAAAACCTAATACTCTACCATTTTTAAAAATAACCCTTGGGCCGGGGCCCTGGCCCCTGCCCTCTTCCTGTCATGGGAATCCAGAATCTTTTTAAATTCGGCATCTGTAATTTTCCCTTTGCCTGCATCTACTATCGTGCCAACAAGGTTTCTCACCATATGCCTTAGAAAACCACTTGCCTCAAAAGTTAACCTGATGATCCCATCCTGATCTCTTTCTGAGAGACCTGCCCTGAACATCTCCCTTACAGGATTGACATTGGCGCTACCCGATGATCTGAAGGATGAAAAATCGTGGGTACCCACTAATATGGAAAGACATTTTCCCATCTCTGCAAGATCAAGGCTCTCTTTTATATGCCAGGTAAATCTTCTTAAAAAAACATCTGATTCAGGTCTATTTAATATCCTGTATTCATAGGTCTTTCTTTTTGCGCTGTATCTTGAGTGGAATTCAGGGGAGACATATTCGGCCATTAATATATTGATATCATCCGGGAGCAATGAATTTAAGGCCATCTTAATCGAATTTGGCTGTATCTTGGTATCGGAAATAAAATTAGCCACCTGGTATAATGCATGCACGCCTGCATCGGTTCTTCCAGAACCATGTAACTTAATCTTGCTTTTGATTATCAATGCCAGCTTTTCCTCTAATATTTCCTGAATGGAGAGACCATTCTTCTGATATTGCCAGCCATGATAATTGGTACCTTCATATTGAAGGATAAGCCTTATGTTTTTATTTTCGCCCATTCTGATTTCCAGCCACAAGAAATAAAAAAGGAAGCTATATCAGCTTCCTTTTCAAGGATACCAATCAGAATAAAATTAAAATCAAAAGAGAGAAAACGGATTATCGTTTTGAATACTGGTAACGTGCCCTGGCTCCGCGCTGACCGTATTTTTTTCTTTCCTTCATTCTCGGGTCTCTTGTAAGCAGTTCAGCCTTTTTCAAAGCCGGACGAAATTCAGGATTGATGCTTACCAGCGCCCTGCTGATGCCATGCCTGATAGCCCCTGCCTGCCCGATGACTCCGCCACCTTTTACATTCACATTTATATCATATTTATTGATAGTCTCGGTAATTTCAAGGGGCTGTTTTACAACCTCAACACCTGACTCTCTTGTGATATATTTATCAAGAGCCATATCATTTACTGTAATAACTCCGGTACCCGGCCTTAACCATACACGGGCGATGGAAGTTTTTCTTTTGCCTACGGCATGCCATAAGTCTTGAGCCATTAAGACCTCCTACATCTTAATCAATTGAGGGTTCTGGGCTACATGTGGATGTTCAGAACCTGCATATATTTTCAGCTTTTTTAATTGTCGCCTTCCCAGACTAGTCCTTGGGAGCATCCTTTTTACAGCCATATATAAAACCTGATCAGGTTTCTTTTCTATTAATTTTCTGGCAGAAATCTGTTTAAGCCCTCCCATGTACCCGGAGTGATGGTAATATATTTTTTTATCCCATTTATTGCCTGTAAGGGAGACCTTTTCGGCATTGATGACAACCACAAAATCGCCGGTATCAGCATGGGGGGTAAAAATTGGCTTGTGTTTTCCCCGGAGACGCGAGGCTATCTGACTGGCAAGACGACCAAGTACCATATCCTGAGCATCTACAAGGTACCATTTCTTTTCTATTTCCTGTTCTTTGGCAACATATGTCTTCATTTTTTATCTATCCTGAATGTAAATTCAAAAAACGAATTTATTAAATCAACAGCCATAATATGTCAAGTTTTTTATTTAAAATATTTAATCATTTACCAATCGTAAAATGAGGCATACCGGACATTTCTTACTGATTACAATGGACGGGAAGTGTTATCCTGATTTCGAAGCCAATATCTGAATTATATGCCCTGACAATCCCGCCATGCCTTTCAATAATCTTTTGCGTAATGGCAAGTCCCAGCCCTGAACCTGATGTTTCAGAATCGCCAACCCTCTGAAATGGTTCAAAAATCCTGCACAGATCCTCTTCATCAAGTTTTTTATAGCTGTTCACGACGCTCAGCACCACTTTTTTATCTTCCTGGTAAAGCGATGCATAAATCCGGCCATCAGGGGCAGTATATTTCACCGCATTATCAAGGATATTTAGGAAGGCAGTGCTTAACGCATTCCTGTTTCCAATAAACCCTGTAATCATTGAAAACTCAGTATACACATAGAGGTGCTTCCGGTCAATAATAGGCTTTAGCTGCTGTATCAGATCAATGATTAACTGTCTGATATCAAATGGTTGCATCTCAAAACGTCCCTCAAGCAGATCTATTTTTGAAAGTTCAAGTATCCTGCCGATCAGCTGATTAAGGAACTCAATATCCTCCCTGATATCATTTAAATGCCTTAAACATGTATCCAGTTTCTCATTTTCCAGCTTTTCACGTAATATTTCCTCTGCTATTCTTATCCTGGTAAGCGGGGTTCGGAGTTCATGGGAGACAAGGGCAGTTAATGCCTTCCTTCCAACAATCATCCTTTCCACCTTATCTGCCATCTGATTAAATGCAGTACCGAGTTCCCCAATCTCGTCACGGCCCCTTATATCTATCCTGTGTGCCAGGTCACCAGAGGCAATTCGAAGGGCTGACTGTTTGAGTTCCTTTACCCTTTCTGTAATAAACCTTGAGATAGGTATTACTAGTATCGGTATAATAATCCCTATGCCTGCCAGGCCAAAGAGAAAACCTGTGCTCTCTCTTTCTCCGCCCCTTCTTTCACCAAATATTACATGGAAAACCATATCTTTTATGGCAGAATTCTTTAAAGGAGATATAACATATATATCACGGGTCGAATTAAACCCCTGATAAAGTGTTATATCATCGCTTATATATCTATTCTCATCATTGAGAGATGAAAGGAGAACCGGTGTTTCACCATCAAAGGTCTTTAACAGCAGATTATTATTACTTGTGAGCCATATTTTTGCTGTGTTAAGCTTTGCAAGGTTGTTTAGAAATGCCTGCATGTCATCATTTACAATTTTATCCGGTTGGTCATACGACTCGGATCTGATTTTTTCCCCAATCAATTAAGCTAAAAGGATTACCCTTTCGATTGTATAGAGCCTTACCTGCTCCCTGATATAACGATTTCTTGCCCTTACCTCGGTTTTCATGTGCAGCCCGTAAATCATAAGCAGTGTAATTATCAGCATAAAGGTAAAGGAGAGAAAAAACTTTATATATAATTTTGGAGGTTTCATTTTTGATCCACAAACATATATCCTGATCCCCAGATGGTTTTTATCCTTCTGTATGCACCCGGGTTTTTATCTATTTTTGACCTGAGCTTGCTGATATGGACATCAATGCTCCTGTCAAAGGCCATAAAGTCCCTGCCCCTTGCGTAATTCATTATCTGGTCCCTGTTCAATATCACGTTGGGATTGGTCATCAAGACCTCAAGAATCTTGTATTCAGTTGAAGAGAGTTCAATTTCTTCCTCCTCAAGCATGACGGTCTGCTTTGCTCTGTTCAGTACAATGCCCCCTGCAATAACCAGATTTTCAGAATCATCCTCGGACTCTTTTTCCTGAAAAGTGCGCCTCATGACCGCCCTCATGCGCGCAAGTAGCTCTCTGGGATTAAACGGCTTTGGCAGATAATCGTCTGCCCCCAGCTCAAGCCCAACTATACGGTCTGCATCTTCACCCTTTGCTGTAAGCATAACGACCGGGATGCTGTTTTTCTGACGTATCTCCTTGAGTACTTCAAGACCGTTTTTCCCAGGCAGCATGATATCAAGTATCACGATGTCAGGAGATTCTTTTTCAATAAGGTTCAATGCATGATTGCCATCAGCGAGGGTGATAACCTCAAAATCATTTCCTTCAAGATATTCCTTTAAGAGCATTCTTATCTTTGCATCATCTTCGATAATTAATACCCTTCCAGCCATCAATACCACCTCTTTTTACATTTATTTTTTAAAATAAAAATAATATACATTACTCTAATTGATGCATCAATAAAGTTAGCATAACTTCGATTATAGCTATACATTAATCTTTTGGAAAATATCTGTTAATGCCTACAAAAAGACAAGAAATAATTGAACTCCTTACAGAGAGGAGATGCACAATCCAGGAAATATCCTCGAAGCTGCATCTATCCATGCGGGAGGCACTGGATCACCTTGAACATGTGAGGAAAAGCGTCAGGGATCCACAGCGTTTTGTTATAACACCTGCAGAATGCCTTGGCTGTGGTTTTGTTTTCAGGGAAAGATCAAAAATTCATTCACCGGGAAGGTGCCCAAGATGCAGGGGCACTCATATTCAGGAACCTTTTTATTGCGTTGAATGAAAAGATTATTTATCTTGTTTTGTCCGGCTTTTCATAATGTCAATAAATTCGTTCAGGGCAGCAGGCGAACCAAATTCCCTGTCAAACAACCTTTCATTCCAGAGTGTAAGCCCAAGCTTGAAGATATAATGCACAAGACGATCCAGACCTTCCGGCCCATCAACTCTGAGCACCTGTAAAAAAAGCTCATCAGGTATCTTCACGGGAAAAACAGATCCTGATGATGTGGTATCTGTTTTCAGGTAATCCTGAACACTTTTTAGTATCATCAGATTTGTATATTTTTTCTGGTATTCTTCCTCTTCCATATCCGGCCCCTTTTTAGTGTCTAATTATATTTCAGATATCGCCCGGAGTCAAAAAAGAAATCCGGAGGTTTTTGACACTCAATCAAGACAATATCCTGCGCTAAAAATACCTTCACCGATTTTGACTTCAACAGCTCCACCCTGGTCTATTCTGAATATCCTCGCCCCTGTGCCTTTCAATCTCTCAAGGACTTCGGCATGGGGAAAGCCAAAACTGTTTCCCTCCCTTGAAGATATGATACATACCTCAGGGCTAACCATTTCAAGAAATGGTTTTGAACTGGAATATCTGCTTCCATGGTGTGGAACCAGCAGTGCATCACTTTTCAGTTTATTGCCATATTTTTCCAGAAGAAGGGCCTCTGACCTCATTTCAATATCGCCTGGAAACATGACCGATCTACCCGCATAACTCAATTTAACCACAATGGACTGGCCATTTATTGTGTGACTGCTGGCGTCAAGATTTTGTGCCCTTTTCTCACCTTTAAAAGGATAAAATACCTCTATTTTCACCCCTTCAGTATACATCTCCTGAATGAGGTCACCAGGTGTAACTATCCTGATACCGCCGGTCTTTATTATATCTATCAGCTTTTTATAATCATCATCTACAGAATCCTCACCATTATGCCAGAATTCAGAAGGATTAAATACTGAGGCTATGAATTTGAGGCCTTTCATATGGTCAGGGTGCGGATGCGAAAGGACAATGTAATCAATATGAAGGATCTTTTTTCTAAAAAGGAATGGGGCTATAATGCTTTTACCAGTATCAAAGGTCTCTCCCTGAAAGCCCCCGCCATCAATAAGCATCCTTTTTTTACCGGGAAACTGTATAAAAGCTGAATTCCCCTGGCCCACATCCAGAAAAAATATCCTTAAATTTTTGTTAAACCCTGTATCATAAATCCAGTATGAGATATCCAGCAGAAACAGCAGGAGAATAATAACAGCACTGTATCTTATCATCCTGCCTTTTCTGAAGCAGACAATACAAGACAGCAGGAAATAGAAGAGAAGTATCTCAAACATATTTGGAATAACCATCCAGTAACAGGCCCATGGGAGGCTGGCAAGATACTCTATTATGTACATCATCATATCCAGACCGTATGCGCCAATAAAAAGGATTAAACGGGACGCATCTTGTGATACAAAAAGTGCAAAAAGCGAAAACATGCCTGATGGTAAAATAATGAACCCCATAAGGGGTATAACAAGAAGGTTTGCCAGAATCGATACAATGGATATCCTGTTAAAATAATATAGAGTAACCGGCAACAGAAAAATATTGGCAGCGAGACTCGCAGATATAATGCCTGTAAGGTAAAAACAGGCGCTTTTCAGATGCGGAATTTTTTTAAACCTTTCTGGAATATCAGGAAATATTTTTTGAATAAAGGGCGTAAGCCATACTATACCAGCCACTGCAAGAAAGGTAAGCTGAAATGACAGACTCTCTATGGCAAGGGGATCAAGAGCAAGTATAATAAAGGCGGAAAAGACAAGGGTTGACCAGATATCACTCTCCCTTTCAATAATAATGGAAAAGAGATAGGTCAGGGCCATTATCATTGCCCTCTGCCCTGATACCTGAAAACCGCTTAAGGCGGTATAACCTATAACAGGAAAACAGGTGATAAAAGCAGTGATCTTTTTAACATTATGTCTTATGGTAAGTTTATATGAACAAGAGAGAATATGCCTGCAAATAAAATAGGATAACCATGCTATCATACCGATATGCAGCCCGGATACAGCAAGCACATGGCCAAGGCCTGTCAGGTTAAAATATTCCCTCAAGTCATCACCGATGCCCTCTGTTTCACCAAGAATAAGGGCGCGATATAGTGCATTGTTTTTCTCGGATAATGTGCTGCTCAGGATATCTCGATAGGGCTGCCTTATCTTCTCCATTATCCCAATTAAAAAACCTGGATCACCCCTTCCCATGGGGACAATATATCTTGCATCAGAGACTGATGCAGAGCATGAATTACCCTTGATCTGCATGGATAGCTCATAATCATATGCCCCTGGATTTTTGAAATTCATGAAAGGTTTAAGGTGCGCAGGAAATCGAATACGCGTACCTATAGTGTGGAACACAGGATTATTGTATACAGAGACTGTTACCTTTTCATTTACAGAAATAATTTTTTCATCAAGAAAGAGTCTTTCTGCTTTGAGCTCAAAGCGTTCTGACCTGCCATTCTGTTTAACAGGGCTGATGACTGTCCCTTCAAGGATAATTTTTTTATTTTCAGCAAGCCTGACAAGTTCTGAACTGGTATCCCTGCATGATATAAGTAACAGGCCTGTCAGAAGAAAACATATCGGGATTATACAGGGCTTTAGTTTCCCCTGGTACAATAAAAGCAAAAAAAGCAAAAATGCAATTAATAAAGGAATAAAAGGCAGCAGGCCATTAACAATTGAAATATAGCGGCCAGTCAGTATCCCCCCTGTAAAACATATAAATGTTGGTACAAGGGGTCGATCGAGCATCTCAGTTTACTTCTCTCCATATATTTGCGCCGAGCAGCCTGAACTTTTCCTCCATTCTTTCATATCCCCGGTCAAGATGGTAGACCCTGCTTATCTCTGTTAAACCATCTTCAGCCACAAGGCCTGCTAGCACAAGAGATGCGCTTGCCCGGAGATCTGTAGCCATTACCGGTGCAGAAAGCAGCCGTTTTCTTCCCCTTACAAGGGCCTGATTACCATTTATGGTGATATCAGCGCCCATTCGTTTTAATTCACTTACATGGATGAACCTGTTTTCAAATATAGTCTCAGTAATAACGCTTGATCCCTTTGCAATACACATCATGGCCATAAACTGGGCCTGGAGATCTGTCGGAAAACCTGGAAATGGCATGGTCTTGATGTCAACACTCTCAATTATATCCGGGCCTTTTACAGATACTCCATTTTCACTCGTTTCAACTGCAGCGCCGACAGCGCGTACCTTCTCTATTATCGAATAAAGGTCTTCACGTCTGCAACCTTCAATCTCTATATCCCCCTTCGCCATAGTAGCCGCAATAATAAAAGTCCCTGCCTCAATACGGTCAGGTATGACTTCATGTTCTGCGGGAGACAACTCATCCCTTCCCCTTATTATGATTGTATCTGTCCCTTCACCCTCTATGTCAGACCCCATTTTTCTTAAAATATTTGCAAGGTCTGATATCTCAGGCTCCTTTGCAGCATTGTTTATTATGGTCTCTCCCCTGGCCTTTACCGCAGCCATCATAATATTTTCGGTTCCGGTTACAGTAGGTATATCAAAGAATATCTCGGCACCCTTTATGCCATCTGTCCTGGCGTTGATATACCCGTTTTCAAGAAACATATCCACACCCATAGATGAAAGGGCTTTAAGATGCAGATTAACAGGTCTTGCGCCAATTGCACATCCGCCTGGAAGCGATATCCTTGCCATTCCAAACCGCGCAACCAGTGGGCCAAGAAGAAGAATAGATGCCCTCATAGTTCTGACCAGGTCATATGGCGCCTCATATTTGTTTAAATTTTCACTGTTTATGAGTAACGCACCCCCCTCTTCCCGGAATGTTACACCCATCCCCTCCATTATCTTCCTTATTGTCTGGATATCTCTTAATTCAGGGACATTGTGTATTTTATGCCACCCTCCTGTAAGCAGGCAGGATGCTATAACAGGCAATGCCGCGTTTTTGGCCCCGCTTATCTTAACATTTCCCTTTAAGGGATGGCCGCCCTCTATCATTATCTTCTGCATGTAAATAATCCTGTCTTTTGCGTAGTATGGTTTAATTTTGAATATCTATAATAACCATGAAACCCAGTCAAACTATTTACACATGACTGGCCGTTAAATATAATAGCATCCGTTCAGACGGGTTGTTAACAGGTTAAAACAATGGTTAATGAACAAACCAGATTTGTAATAGACTCTTCACTTGGCAGGCTGGCAAAATGGCTGAAGATAATGGGATTTGATGCCCATTTTCAGTCTCTTTACCAAGGCGATGAAATAGAAAAGCTGCTCAAAGAGGGAAGGACGCTGCTCACAAAAAATAGACATTTAAAGGGCAGATTTGAGCCTTTGATCCTGATAAAGCATAATAAAATAAAGGATCAACTTTTTGAGTTAAAAAACCCCGGGTTTCTCCCCATGGACAAAAAATTCTGGTTCA